>NZ_JBYTEG010000005.1:0-325311 GCF_058792255.1 Cupriavidus sp. CPT47-8839-RL05A
ACGCGCGGGTCCCTGGACACTTCGGCATACGGGCCTTCGGCCAGGATCGCGCCACGCTGCAGCACGGTGATCTTGTCGGCGATCGACGAAACCACGCTCATGTTGTGTTCCACCATCAGGATGGTGCGGCCCGCCGAGACCTTCCTGATCAGCTGCGTGACGCGGTCCACGTCTTCGTGGCCCATGCCCTGCGTGGGCTCGTCGAGCAGCATCAGCTCGGGCTCCATCGCCAGCGTGGTGGCGATCTCCAGCGCGCGCTTGCGGCCGTATGGCAGGTTCACCGTCAGCGTCTGCGCGAACTCGGTCAGGCCGACCTGTTCGAGCAGTTCCATGGCGCGGTCATTGAGCACGTCCAGCGAGCGCTCGCTGCGCCAGAACTGGTACGCCGTGCCGAGCTGGCGCTGCAGCCCGATGCGCACGTTCTCCATCACCGTCAGGTGCGGGAATACCGCCGAGATCTGGAACGAACGGATCACGCCGCGCCGCGCGATCTGCGCGGGCTTTTCACGGGTGATGTCGATGCCGTTGAAAAGGATTGTGCCGGTAGTCGGCTCCAGGAATTTGGTGAGCAGGTTGAAGCAAGTCGTCTTGCCCGCGCCGTTGGGCCCGATCAACGCATGGATCGACCCGCGGCGCACCTGCAGGTTGACGTCGCTCACCGCGGTAAAGCCGCGGAAGGCCTTGCCGAGGTTGCGGGTCTCTAGTATCAGGTCTTGGTGCATGGCCTTGACTCCGTGGCGCTGCCTTGTCGGTTGGGATGGCGCGGCATGCTCAGCCCGCCACGGGCAGCGCAGCGACCGCGTACGCGTGGCGCAGCGTGCGCCCCAGCACCGGATCTTCCAGCTCGATTTCGAAGCGCTCGGCCGGGCGGATGCCGCCGATCGCGGGCAGCGTGCCGCACAGCATCGCCGAGCCTTCGCCAAAGTCGCCGCCATGGCCGCTGAAGCGCTGCAGCAGGTCCGCCGGGGAGCGCATGGCGGTCACCGGGCCTTCCTGGTACAGCACGCGCTCGCCGTCGATGGTGGCGTAGGAGCGCAGCACCAGCTGGTCCCAGTGGCCTTCCACCTCAGAAAGGAGCCACAAGGCCGACGCACAGGGCTTCTCGCACATCTGCTTGGACACGGTGATGCCGTAGGTCTCGGCTTCGCGGTCGGTATGGTCCGAGGCAATGCCCACCAGGATGTCATCGCCGTCCCGGACCAGCAGGAACTCGGCTTCGCCGCTGCTGGCCTCGCCGCTGACCTGGATCTCCGGGGCCGGCCCCAGGCGTTGCGCAGCCACGCGATAGAACACCGGGGTATAGGGCGGGCGCTTCACGCCCAGTTCTTCCAGTTCCCGGATGTGGGCTTCCATGGCTTCGACGTCGCGGCCGGTCCAGCCCGCCACGATGAGCTGGTGGATGGTGACGGTGCGTTGCGACTTGCCCTGGCGGCTGACGAGTTCAAAGGTGAGGGTCTTCATGATCGGTTGCCTCTCTGCAATGGGGTGGAGCGCCGGCTGGAATGCCGGCCTCGGTGAGGGATATGGGCTTACTTCCTGACCAGCGGGCAGGTGCTTGCGCTGAGCGGGCGGAACGCTTCGCTCGCGGGAATCACGCTCTTGATCTTGTAGTAGTCCCACGGCCGCTTCGACTCCTGCGGCCGCTTTACTTCGACCAGGTACATGTCGTGCACCATCAGGCCATCGGCGCGGATCGTGCCGTTCTTCGCGAAGAAGTCATTGACCGGGGTCTCGCGCATGCGCGCCAGCACGGCATCGCTGTCATCGGTGCGCGCGGCCTGGATCGCCTTCAGGTAGTGCGTGGTCGACGAATACACACCGGCATGCACCAGGGTCGGCATGCGTCCGGTCTTGTCGAAGAAGCGTTGCGACCACGCGCGCGTGGCGTCGTCGCGATCCCAGTAGAACGATGTGGTCAGCGTCATGCCCTGCGCGGCTTGCAGCCCCAGGCTGTGGATATCGCTGATAAACATGTGCAGCCCGGCCAGCTTCTGCCTGCCCGCGGTGTTGATGCCGAAATCCGCGGCGGTCTTGATCGCATTGACCGTGTCGGCGCCAGCGTTGGCCAAACCGATCACCTTCGCACCCGAGGACTGTCCCTGCAGCAGGTAGGACGACAGGTCGGCGGAGTTGATCGGATGCCTGGCCTTGCCCTTCAGGGTACCGCCGACACTGGACAGCGCCTCGGTGCCGTCCTTCTCCAGCGACGCGCCCAGGGCGTAGTCGACCGTCAGGAAGTACCAGCTGTTGTCGCCGCGCCGGGCCAGCGCCTTGACCGTGTTGGCGGCAAAGGCGTAGGTGTCGTACGAGTACTGGATGGTGTAGGGCGAGCAGTCTTCATTGCTCAGGCGCGTGGTGCCGGCACCGCTGGCGATGACGATCTTGTGCTTGAGCTTGCCCAGGTTGGACACGGCCAGCGCGACCGAGGACGGCAGGGCGTCCTGGATCACGTCGACCTTCTGGTTGTCGAACCAGCCGCGCGCCAGCGTGGCGGCGACGTCGGTCTTGTTCTGGTGGTCGGCGCTGACCACCTGGATGGGGGCGCCCAGCACCTTGCCGCCGAAATCGTCCACGGCCATCTGCGCGGCCACCACGGAGCCCTTGCCGCCGATATCGGAAAAGATCGACGACATGTCGGTCAGCACACCGATCTTGACCACGCCGTCGCTGATGGGGGCCGGGTCGGCTGCAGAAGCAGTCGCCGCAAACAGGATGGCGCAGGCCAGTACGGCGGCGCCGGTACGGATATCAGGCATTGTTGTCTCCACTGTAGTTATGGGTACTTCTGTACTGCTGCGGGGGCTCAGCCCCGCTCGTGCCGCAATGCCGCCTCGATGCCCATGCCGATGGCCAGCAGCCTGCGGTCGGACAGGTGGCGCCCGAACAGCATCAGGCCCACCGGCGCGTCGCCCAGGCGATGGCATGGGACCGACAGCGCGCACAGGTCGAGCATGTTGGCGATGGCCGGGTTGCGCAGCAGCAGCCGGTTGGTGCTGAAGAAGGCTTCGTCGTCGTCCAGGTCCGCGATGCGCGGCGCCACGACCGGCACGGTGGGCAGGACCACGGCATCGAATCCCGCCAGCTCGGCATCGGCCTGCCGGCACAGCTCGCCCCGGCGCTGCAGCATGCGCAGGTAGTCGGCGGCACGCTGCCCGTCAGCCAGCCGGATGCGCGACAGCACGCGCGGGTCATAGCGATCGGCCTGCTCAGCCAGCAGGCTGCCGTGCCAGGCACTGGCTTCCGCGGCGACCAGGCCGCCGTTCGCGCCGATGCCGGCCAGCTGGTCCCAGCTTTCGAAGCTCACGTCCTGCAGCAGCGCGCCCGCCGCGGAGAGCCGGCGCAGCGTGCGGCTGAAGACCTCGGCCACCTCGTCCGACATGCCTTCCAGTACCAGGCCGGTGGGCACCGCCAGGCGCAGCCCTGCCAGCGGCGCCGGCCCCGCGGGCGGCGCCTCGCCCGCCATCACGGCATCAACGGCGGCGCAGCACGCCACGGTGTTGGCCAGGCAGCCCACCGAGTCACAGCTGGGCGACAACGGCACCGTGCCCTGCAGCGGCACGCGCCGCGCCGTGGGCTTGAAGCCGGCGATGCCGCACAACGCGGCCGGGATCCGGCACGAGCCGCCGGTGTCGGAGCCGATCGCGGCCAGGGCCATGCCGTCGGTCACCGACACCGCGGCCCCCGACGACGAGCCACCGGGAATGCGACCCGTCTGCCGGTCGTAGGGATTGCGTGGCGTGCCGTAGTGCGGATTGATGCCGACGCCCGAGTAGGCGAACTCGGTCATATTGGTACGCCCGACAAACACCGCCCCCGCCGCACGCAAGCGCGCGATGACCGGCGCGTCGGCACTGGCCGCACGCTCCGGCAGCACACGTGCGCCGGCGCGGGTCACGTCGCCCTGCACGTCGAACAGGTCCTTGACCGACACCGGCACGCCCGCCAGCGGGCCGGCCACGCCCTGCTCGCGCAGCATGTCGCTGGCCTGGGCCTGCTTGCGCGCCGCCATGCTCACGCCATGCGGGAATACGCGCGCGCCCTCGCCGCCTGGATTGCAGATACGTTCGACGCATGACGCCAGCAGGGACAGCGCGTTGGCACTGCCCGCGGCAAGCTGGCGCTGCGCGGTTGCGATGGTCGCTTCCATGATCAGGCCGGGTCGTAGTAGTGGATCTCCAGCAGCATGCAGCCGCCGTCGGACTTGAACGGGCCGTGGAAGGCGCCGGGCGGGCGGCAGGCGTAGGTGTTGGGGACGAAGGCTTCGCCGCCCTTGCCATTGGCGTCGTTGCCGACGGTCAGGTCGCCGCTGAGCAGATAGACCTCTTCCCAGTACTCATGCACGAAGGGCGAGGTGGTGAACACGCCGGGCTGGAAGCGCAGCAGGCGCGTACGGCTGCCGCTGCGGCCGTTCTCGTCCAGCGAGCCGGCCAGGATCTTCTGCTGGATGCCCGACGGATAGCCGTGGGGGACCTCCCAGCCGGACTCCAGGTCCAGGGTGTGGAACTCGTCGTGAAGTTTGGTGATTGCCATGTCGATCTCCGTGTTCGATGCGGGAATTGGGAAAGGTGCGGAACGTCAGGCGGCCTGCGGCAGCTTGGCCAGTTCGCTTTCAAGGGAATAGCTGCCGAGCATGTTGTCGACCAGGCCGGATGCGTTCTGCCAGTCGTAGGTGCGATAGGCATGCCCCTTGGTGACAAAGGTGGCGCCGGCATAGAACATCTCGTACTGGTTGTGGCGCGACGCAAACTCGGAGCCGACCGCGTCCCAGGCGAGCTTGAAGAACTTGACGCGCTCTTCCGGGCTGCACACCGGCGACTTCTGCGTCTTGGCGATGATCCCGGCGAGCGACGGATTGGCGAAATCCTCGATGCTCGACGGCAGCATGATCATGCCGCCGCCGGCCAGCTCGCGCAGCGTGGCCAGCACCTTGCCGTAGAGCTGCTGGGTCACCACCTGCGAGCCGTACAGCATGCTGCGGTCCGGCACGAAGTAGCCATGCTTGCCGACCTGGCCCTTGGCCTCCATGCCGTAGACCCAGGCCTCGACCATGCCTGCTTCGGCGGCGAGCTGGCCCAGCATTTCCCTGACCTGCGGGAAGCTGTTGGTGCCGTTGATCTCGGTGATGCGGTGCGCCAGGCCTACCAGGAAACGCAGCTTCACCATCAGCCGCACCTGGCACTGGTAGTTCTGGTAGACGTGCGCCGGCGTGGCGTGGAATTGCCTGGCGCACAAGCCCACGTCGCCCGCGACGAAGATGCGCTCCCACGGCACCTTGACGTCGTCGAAATAGAGCACCGCGTCGTTCTCGTCAAAGCGGCTGGCCAGCGGGTTGTCGAACACCGAGGTGGCATTGGCTTCATACGACTTGCGCGACATCACCTTCAGGCCCTTGGTGTTCATCGGCACTGCGAAGGACAGCGCATACATCTCGTCGCCCTCGCGCAGCGGCTGGATGCAGCTGCAGAAGACCTCATTGGCCATGATGCCGCTGGTCGCCAGCATCTTGGCGCCGCGCACGGTGATGCCCTCCGCGTCCTGGTCGACGATGCCCACCGCCAGGTACTTGTCTTCCTGCTCGTGCGCGGACTTGGACTGGTTGGCCTGCGGGTTGACGATCACATAGGTGAGGAACAGGTCGTTGTCGCGGGCATAGCGGTAGTAGTCGCGCAGCGCGCCGGCACGTGCCGGATCGGCCTGCTCGAAGACATCGATGCCCATGTACATGCCCGAGATGCAAGAAGCCACGTGGTCGGGCGAGCGGCCCATGAAGCCGTAGTGCAGTTCGGTCCAGGCTTCCAGCATCTGGCGGCGTTCGACCAGTTCGTTGTAGCTGGCCGGCAGCTCCCAGATCCGGCTGACGCGCCGGTCGGTGCCCGCCGGCTGGAAGGTCATCTTGTCGATATTGCCCGGCTGCGCCTGGAAGTCGTAGAGGTTGGCGTAGCTGCGGATCGAGTTGCGGAAGGCCGGGTGGCTGGTGACATCCGTCACCCGCTTGCCGTCCAGGTACACCTCGCGGCCATCGCGCAGCATGGCGATGTGCTGGTTACCGGTCTTGATCATGTCGTTCTCCTGTGCTGACTGTCTGTTCTTGTGGATTCAGGCGGCGGCCGGGCTGTCTTCCAGTGCCCGGTACTTGCCGCCAAAGAAGATGAGGGGCCGGCCGTCCTGGCGGGCCTGGTGACGGACCACCCGCCCGATAAAGATCACGTGGTCGCCGCCGTCGTGCATGGCATAGGGCTCGCACTCGAAGGTGGCCAGCGCGTCCGGCAGCAGCACGTGGCTGTCCTCGTTGCGCTTGCTGAAACCGATGCCTTCCCACTTGCCGGAATTGGCCCTGGCGAAGCGGTTCGAGATATCCTGCTGCGCCTCGGCCAGCACGTTGACGGCATAGCGCCGCGCGCTGCGCAGGTCGCCCAGGCTCAGGCAGCGGCGGTCCACCGAGAACAGCACCAGCGGCGGGTCCAGCGATACCGAGTTGAACGACGCCACCGTGATGCCGACCGGCAGCCCTTCTTCGCGCGGCGCGGTAATCACGGCAACGCCTGTTGCAAACATCGCCAACGCATTCCTGAAGCGGCGGTGCGCTTCTGCGTCCGCTTCGGCGTCCGCTTTGACGCCCTGACCAACAGATGACTCAGCCATCACGACTCCTACGCAAGTGTTCTCACCAAACCGGTTACTTTGTTTATTTACCTTTGTAATTTAGGTTTTATTGAATGCTAAAAAACAACACTATTCAAGTTGGTGGAAACCCTAGAATGCGGAGCCGGACAGCCCTCCGAGGCGACTCAATGAAGTTCGGAAACCCTTTCTGGACAAGGCTTTCCGGTTAGCGAACAGGTGGCGCCATGCAACCGGAATTGCAGCTGTCCGCGCGTCAAGCAACCCTACCGGCAGCATGGCGCTGCCGCGAACGGCCGCTACCCGGTGCTAGACTCGGCCCCACTTTCCTTGACCAGCGGGTACGCTTTGCCCACGGTCGTCCCCATCCGCCTCCAGGAATGAGCGCTATGCAATCCGAGCCGAAGACCCTTCCGATCTACATGGACTACAGCGCGACGACACCGGTCGACACCCAGGTCGTCGAGAAGATGGTTCCCTACCTGCACCAGCAGTTCGGCAACCCCGCATCGCGCAGCCATTACTACGGCTGGCAGGCGGAAGAGGCAGTCGAGGCCGCGCGCGCGCATGTGGCGGCGCTGCTGAATGCGGACCCGCGCGAGATCATCTGGACCTCCGGCGCGACCGAGGGCAACAACCTGGCGATCAAGGGCGCGGCGCATTTCTATCGCGGCAAGGGCAACCACATCATCACCGTCAAAACCGAGCACAAGGCCGTGCTCGATACCTGCCGCGAGCTGGAACGGCAGGGCTTTGAGGTGACCTATCTCGACGTCGGCACCGACGGCCTGGTCGACCTTGACGCGCTGCGAGCGGCCATGCGGCCGGACACCATCCTGGTTTCGGTGATGATGGTCAACAATGAGATCGGCGTGATCCAGCCAGTCGCGCAGATCGGCGAGCTATGCCGCGCGGCGGGGGTGGTGTTCCATTGCGATGCGGTGCAGGCCGCCGGCAAGATCGCCATCGACCTGGATACCCTGAAGATCGACCTGCTCACCGTGACGGCGCACAAGGTCTATGGCCCGAAAGGCATCGGCGCGCTCTACGTGCGGCGCAAGCCGCGCATCCGCATCGAGGCGCAGATCCACGGCGGCGGGCATGAGCGCGGCATGCGCTCAGGCACCCTGCCAACGCACCAGATCGTGGGCATGGGCGAGGCCTTCAGGCTGGCAAAGCTCGAACTTGCGGAGGAAGCGCGCCGCGTGGGCGCGTTGCGCGACCGGTTGCTGGCGGGGCTGTCGCGGCTGGACGAGGTCTACGTCAACGGCAGCCTGGCGCACCGTATCCCGCACAACCTGAACATCAGCTTCAACTATGTCGAAGGCGAGTCCCTGATCATGGGCATCAAGGACGTGGCGGTGTCGTCAGGCTCGGCCTGCACCTCGGCTTCACTGGAGCCCTCGTTCGTGCTGCGGGCGCTGGGCCGCAGCGACGAGCTGGCACATAGCTCGATCCGCTTTGCGCTTGGGCGATACACCACCGAGGCAGAGGTGGACGAGGTCATCCGGCAGGTCAGCGAGACCGTTACCCGCCTGCGTGAACTGAGCCCGCTATGGGAGATGCACCAGCAGGGCATCGATGTCGGCACGGTGCAGTGGGCCGCGCACTAGCCCTTCTGCCGGCGCGCCTGCAGATGTTCGAGATCCAGCGCGGCGCGATCGCCGTTGGCGACCAGCCGGTCGACCACCGAGCACAGCACCTTGAATTCGGTGCGGGAAACGCCGTCGAACAATACGTCGTTGATCTGCTGCTGCACCGGCAGCAGTTCATTGAGCAGACGGGTCCCGGCGGCGGTGATGGTCAGACGCATCTTGCGCTTGTCTTCGGGATGGGCCTTCTTGTCGATCAGCCCCAGCTTCTTGAGCTTGCCGGTCTCGATGGTGATGAACGGGCCGCTCAGGTGCAGATGGTCGGCGAGCTGGTTGACCGTCACCTCGCCTTGCTGCGACAGGTGCAGGATCGAGCGGATCAGCGAATACTGGACCCCCGTCAGGCCGATCAGGCTGCCAAAGCCGTCGCGCACGGACAGCAGGCGCGCGGCAAACGGCAGCAGGCCATTCACCAGGTGCCGGAATTCACGGTCCGAGCCGTCGACCAGGCACGCCGGATGCGTAACGGTCAGGTTCTTGTTTGCAGAAGTCGTTGCCATCGGCGGAATGTCCACTTAGCTTTTGATGCAAGCTTTGTGCCAAATTCTATCAAACTCCCCGCAACACCCGCCCCTCCCTTAATCCAAACGCCTGAGTCCAGCATGAACACAATCCCGCTCGCCACCGCCAAAGCCCGGCTGGCCCAATACGTCGAGGCCAAAGACAACAATCGTCCGGCGCTGATCCACGAAGCCTTCGCTCCGGATGCGTCGCTGACCTTCTCGATCGATACCGACTCCATCAGCTTCCCGCCCAAGGCCGAAGGCGCGGATGCCATTGCCGCGACGCTGGTCAGCGAGTTTGCGAAGACGTTCGACCGCTGCCGGACCTACTACCTCGGCGACGTTGCGGCGGCGCTGGACGGCAACGCCATGACGATCCCCTGGCTGGTGGTGATGCGGGAAACCGCGGCCAGCGCCTTGCGCGTCGGCAAGGGCTATTACCGCTGGGGCTTTGCCGCCGGCGATGACGGCACGTACCGTATCGCCAGCCTGCATATCCATATCGAACGGATGGACACGATCGCCGATCCCGGCGCGGTCACGTTGGCGGCCTTGCAGGCGGCACTGCCCTATCCCTGGCTGCCGGCGCCGGTGCTTGCTGCCAGCATCCAAGCGCAAGCCAGCGCGCAACCCGCGCTGGGGTTCCTGAATGTGTTCGCGCAAGCGGCCCGCATGCCTTGACGGGCGCGGGTCATCTGGCCGGCAATTGCTGCGCGACCAGCGCCACCCAATACGCCGCGCCCAGCGGCAGGATCCTGTCATTGAAGTCGTAGTAGGGATTATGCAGCGGCGGGTCCTCCGCGCTTTCACCCGCGCCGATGCCGATATAGGCGCCGGGGCGCTTTTCCAGCATGAAGGCGAAGTCCTCCGATCCCATTGCCGGCTTGATATCGGTCTTCACGTTGTCGGCGCCCACCAGTTGGGCGGCGGCGGCAATGGCAGCGTCGGTCTCGGCGGGGGTGTTGACCACGCCGGGGTAGCCGGGGCGGTAGTCAATCGCGATCCGCGCGCCGTGGGTCGTGCCCACGCCCTCGCAGATCTGCCGCATCGCGGTTTGCATGCGGTCGCGCACCGCGGGGTTCAGCGTGCGGATGGTGCCGCGCAGCACCACCGACTCAGGCAGCACGTTCCAGGTATCGCCGCCGTGGATCTGCGTGATGCTGACCACGACCGCATCGGTGGGATCGGTGCGGCGGCTGGCAATGGTCTGCAGCGCGGTGACCAGGTGCGCGGACACGACCACGGAATCGATGCCGTGGTGCGGCTGGGCGCCATGTGCGCCCTTGCCGGTGATGACGATCTCGAAGTTGTCGAGGAACGCGGTCATGGTGCCGGCGCGGATGGCGAACTTGCCGCGCGGCAACTGGGGGAAGTTGTGCATGCCATAGACGGCATCGGCCGGGAACTGGTCGAACAGGCCCTCTTCCACCATCACGCGGCCGCCGCCTTCATTCTCCTCGGCGGGCTGGAACACGAAATGCACCGTGCCGCGGAAGGCATCGCGGTGGCGCGACAGGTGCGCGGCCGCGCCCAGCAGCATGGCGGTATGGCCGTCGTGGCCGCACGCGTGCATCTTGCCCGCGCAGGTGGAAGCGTGGGCGGCCTTGCCCAGCTCCTGCATGTTCAGCGCATCCAGGTCCGCGCGCAGCGCGATGCTGGGGCCGTCGCCGTTGCGCAGGGTGCCGACCACGCCCGTCGTCGCCAGCCCCCGCTGCACCTCAATCTCCATCAGGCCCAGCGCCTGCGCCACGATGCCGGCAGTGCGGTGTTCTTCGAATGCGGTTTCCGGAACAGCGTGGATGTCGCGGCGCCAGGCCAGCATGTCCTGGCGGATGTCGTCGGCAATGTCGGGGTCGCGGTACATGGGTAATCCCTGCTACGGGTGGGGTTCAGTGGAAGAACTCGGCAATCAGCGTGGCGCCGAGGAAGGTACCGGCCGTGGCCGTCAGCGAAACCACCACGATGCGCCAGCCGAGCAACCGGAACACCGGCAGGTCCTTGGCCACCGAGAAGCCCGCCAGCGCCAGCACCGGCGTGGTGAAGGTCATGAAATTGAGTTTTTCCGTCATGGCGATGACGGCGTCGGAGAACGGGAACATCCCCGGCACGCCGATCAGCGTGACCACCACCGACATCGTCAGCAGCAGCGGCACGCGCGGGAACACGCGCTTGAGCAGGTCGCAGGCCGCCACGATGGCAATGGCCACCAGGATGCCCTTGAGCGATACCGACAGCGGCACGTTGTATGACAACTTGTTGCCGATCAGCACGCCGGCGCCGACCACGAACCAGCCCAGCGCGGCATCCCGCGCCGAGGTGCCATGCGCCAGCGCGCCATCGAGCTTGACGTCCTGCACCTCGCGCATGGCGTCACGGCGCGAGAAGCGGCCCAGTACCGGCTCCAGCTTGCCGTACAGCCATGAGCACAGCGGCAGCGACAGGAACAGCGTGAAATAGAAGCCGGCCACCGAGGTCAGCAGGTTCGACGCCGCGGCAATCGCCATGATCTCGGAAGCCTGCCCGGGGTGCTGCGCGACGATGGCGCCGACGGCCGCCGCCATCAGGCTGCCCGAGCCCACGCCGGCACCCATGGCCAGCGAACGCGGATCGAAGATGCCCAGGCTGCTGACAAACCCCGACAGCACCGCGATGAAGAGCGCGCCCAGCACGGTGCCGGTGATGTACTCGGCCAGCACGCCGCGGCCTTCCGGCGACGCCATGCCGTATTTCTCGCCGATGATGACGATATTGCCCTCGCGCCCAACCGAGAAGGTCGCGCCGACGGCCTCGCGCTTGATGCCGAGCAGCAAGGCCAGCGGCAGGCCCAGCGCCAGCGTCCCGAGCGCGTGCCCGAACTCCTGGAACAGCAGCGCCCAGCCCGCGTCCTTGAGCTGCGGCAGCGCGCCGCCCACGGTCAGGCCGAGCTTCACCACGAACAGCAGCAGCCCGGCATTGAGCAGCCCGGTGGCAAGCGATTGCAGCGGCGCGTCGATGCGCACCGCGCGCGGCACGTTCCGGGCCGCGATGCCCCACGCCGCGGCCATCAGCAGCGCCCACAGCATCGGCATCAGCACGACCTTGCCGGGTCCCAGCTTGAACTGCACCGCGCCAATGGTTTCGGCAATCGCCACCACGGCCAGCGTGACAACGGCCAGTCGTACCTTGCCACTGCCGGTGACGGCGGCAATCGGGGAAGCGGACGCAAGCGCCGGCTGGGCAATGGGGTTGGTCATCGGGTGTCTCCGCGGGAAGGCTGCTTATGTCGCACAAACGTGCTCTCTTCGGCATTCCGGTTCGATCTTGACCGCTTACCGAGAAGGATCAGGCTAGTATTCCGGCGCCTGAGCGTTTCATCAATGATCGTGATATGGGAAACTTGTTGCATTCAATGCAACGCTCAAGCGGAGTGACACGTGCTTTCGATGGACGACAAACTGGACACGCGGCGCGTGCGCTACTTCATGCAGGTGCTCGACAGCGGCTCGGTCCGCGGCGCCGCCGAAGTCCTCGACATGGACCCCTCAGCCGTCAGCCGGGCCATCGCCGTGCTGGAGAAAGACTGCGGCACGCGCCTGCTGGAGCGGCATGGCCGCGGCGTGGTTGCCACCGAGGCGGGCGATCTGCTGGCCGCCTATGTCCGCAACCAGAACAACCAGAAGCAGCAGTTGCTGGCCGAACTCGACAGCATCCAGAAGGTGGCGCGCGGCCATATCGACATCGTGGCGGGCGAAGGTTTCGTGGAATGGCTGATGCGCCATAGCCTGCGCACCTTCATGTTGGCCCACCCGGGCATCACGGTGGACCTGTCGGTGGGCAGCACCGACGAGATCGTGCAGCGCATTGTCGATGGCAGCGCCCATATCGGACTGGTGTTCCAGCCGCCCAGGGACGCGCGGCTGCGCTGCCACCACGCCCATCCGATGCCGATCCAGACCCAGGTGCTGGCCTCGCACCCGCTGGCGCAGCTGGGCCGGCCGCTGGACCTGCAGGACCTGCTGCCCTACCCCGGCGCCACCCTGCACCGGACCTTCGGCGTGCGCCAGCACATCGAGGCCGCAGAGATCAGCGAGGGCGTGCGCCTGCAGTCGCTGCTGACCACCTCGTCATTCAATGCGCTGGGGCATTTCGCGGCGGCGGGGCTTGGCTATGTCCTGTGTACGCGCCTGGCCTTGTGGAACCAGCTTAACGAGGCGCCCGTGGTGTCGCTGCCAATGAAAAACCCCCTGCTTTACCAGGGGGAAATCCAGACCGTGTCGCGCCAGGGCCGGGTGTTGTCGCCGCCGGCGGCACGGCTGTTGCGGCAGATCGTGGGGGATTTCTCGGCGCTGATGACTGGGGAGTAGGCCCTACTCCGCCGTTGCGCCGGAGGCCTTCACCGCCTTGCCCCACTGGTCGCGCTCGCTGCGCATGAAGGCATCGAAGGCTGCCGGACCCAGCACGCCTGGCCGGCCGCCCAGTTGCTGCAGCCGCTGGCCAAACTCCTTGCGCGCCAGGATGGCGGCTACCGACCGGTGGACCGCATCGATCACCGGCTGCGGCGTACCGGCGCGCGCCACCAGCCCGAACCACCCGGTGACCACGAAGTCGTCCACGCCTGCCTGCGCCATGGTCGGCACCTGCGGCAGCCCGGGCACGCGCTCCGTGCCCGTCACCGCCAGGGCCCTGACGGTGCCCGCGCGCAGCTGACCCTCCGCCGACGGCAGGTTGTCGAACATGAACGCCACCTCTCCAGACATCACCGCCGCCAGGCCCAGGTTGGCGCCCTTGTACGGCACGTGCAGCGCGTCGATGCCGGTGCGTAGCTTGAACAGTTCGCCCGACAGGTGCGTGGTCTGGCCGATGCCGGATGAGCTGAAGGTGAGGCGCCCCGGCTGCGCCGATGCCAGCCGCTTCAGGTCCGCGACGTTGCGCACCGGCGAGTCGGCCTTGACCACCAGCACATTGGGAAACACCAGCACGTCGGCAATGCCGGCCATGTCGGCGGGCGTGTACGGCAGCTTGGGGTACAGGCTGTAGTTGATGGCATTGACGCCGGTATTGCCCATCATCAGCGTGTAGCCGTCCGCCGGTGCCCGCATCAGCGCCTGGGCGCCGACAATGCCACCGCCGCCGGGCCGGTTCTCGACCAGCACCGGCTGGCCCCAGCTGCCGGCCAGTTCCTTGGCCAGCAGCCGCGCGGTGATGTCGCCGCTGCCGCCAGGCGGGCCTGGCACGATCAGCGTGACCGGACGGTCGGGGTAGCCGGCGGCATGCGCCACGCCGCTGCAGAGCATCGCCAGCAAGGCGATGCCTGCCATGCGAAGCCAGGCAAGGCGGGCAGCGTTCCGATACAGGTTTGCATTCATCACGATCTCCTTGGGCGGCCTTGCGCCCGGTCAGCGACGCACCAGCGGACAGCCCGATTCCGCCAGCGGCTTGAAGGCCTTGTCGCCCGGAATGGTGGCCAGCAGCTTGTAGTAGTCCCACGGGTATTTCGATTCGGACGGGCGCTTCACCTCGAACAGGTACATGTCGTGCACCATCAGCCCATCGTCTCGGATGCGGCCGTTCTTCGCGTAGAAGTCCGCCACGGGCAGCTCGCGCATCTTGCGCATCACCGCGGGCGCCTCGGTCGAACCGGCGGCCTGCACGGCCCTCAGGTAGTGCAGCACGGACGAATAGACGGCCGCCTGGCTCATGTTCGGCATGGCCCTGACTTTGTCGAAATAGCGCCGCGAGAAGGCCCGCGTCTCCGCGTTCATATCCCAGTAGAACGCTTCGGACAGGACCATGCCCTGTGCGGTCTGCAGGCCGATGGCATGGACGTCGTTGATATACATCAGCAGGCTGGCCAGCCGCTGCTTGCCGCCGGCACGGATACCGAACTCGCGCGCCGACTTGATGACGTTGACCAGGTCGCCGCCAAAGCTGGCCAGGCCGATCACGCCGGCATCGCTGCCTTGCGCCCGCACCACCGCGGACGAAAAGTCGGACGCGCCCAGCGGGTGGCGTACCTCGCCGGCCACGCTGGCGCCCTCCTGCTCCAGCGCGGCCCGGGCCGCATTGACGATGTCATGGCCGCCGGCGTAGTCGGCCGTGATGAAGTACCAGCGCTTGCCGCCCTGCCTGGCCACGGTACGCGCGACCGAGTTGGCCAGCGCATAGGAGTCGTAGGCGTAATGCACGGCAGTGGCCGAGCACAGGTCGCCGGTCAGCCGGTCCGATGCCGGACCGCTGAGCACCAGCACCTTGCCTTTCTCGCGGGCGACGTTGAGCACGGCCAGCGCCGTCGACGAGCCCGTCACGTCATGGATGGCGTCGACCTTGCGCACGTCGAACCATTCGCGCGCCTTGCTGGCGGCAATGTCGGCGCGGCCCTGGTGGTCGGCCACCACCAGTTCCACGTCGCGCCCCAGCACCTTGCCGCCGAAGTCGGCAATGGCAAGCTGGGCTGCCGTGGCGGTGCCTTTGCCGGAGATGTCGGCGTAGACGCCGCTCATGTCCAGGATCAGGCCGATCTTGACGGACTCGGCGGCGCGCGCGGGCTGCGCCGCCAGGCCCAGCGCGGACCATACCGTCACGCATACACATGCCGCGGCAAATCGGCGCGCGCGTGCCAGGCCCTGCCATTGAAGTTGCATAGCTGTCTCCTCGCCGTACGATGCGGCGTTGTCGGGTCTTGCGATGGGGTGGGAGCGTCTTGCGTCGCTGGTGCGGACGGCTACCCGGCCATCAGTCCGGTGTCGCGGATCATTGCGGTCCAGCGCTCGCGCTCGGACTGCAGGAACCTGGCATAGCCGGCAATGGTGCCGCCGGTGGGCGTGACCCCCAGCGCCACCATGCGCTCGCGCATCGCGGGCGCGCCGATGGCCGCTGCCGCCGCCGTGTGCAGGCGCTCGGCAACCGGCGCCGGCGTCCCGGCCGGCACGAACAGGCCGTTCCAGATCGGCACGGCATAACCGGGAAAGCCCAGTTCCGCCACGGTCGGCACGTCCGGCATGCTGGCCGTGCGCTCGGCGCTGATGGTGGCAAGCACGCGCACGCGGCCGTCCTGCACCAGCGGGCGCGTGAATGGCACGGTCATCACGGCCACGTCGATGCGGCCTTCCAGCAGGTCGGCCAGCGCCGGGCTTTCGCCCTTGTACGGCACGTGCACCATCGATACGCCGGCACGCTTGCTCAGGTATTCGAGTGCGACATGCAGCGGACCAAGCATGCCGGTGGACATGTAGGAAACCGCCCGCGGCCGCTTGCGCGCCGCCGCGAGCAGATCGTCGAGCGAGCGGTACGGGCTGCCGGCTGCGACCGTCAGCACATAGTCGACATTGCAGAGGTAGGCCACCGGCATCAGGTCCCGCACCGGGTCATACGGCAGCGACGGCTGCGTGTAGGCCAGCACGATGTTGGTGCCCACGCCCCCGAGCAGCACGCTATAGCCGTCAGCCGGGCTCTTGGCCACGGCCGTGGCCCCGATGGCGCCCGCCGCTCCAACGCGGTTGTCCACCACCATCGGCTGGGCCAGCGAGGACTCCATGGCGCGGCCCAGCAGCCGGCCCAGCGTGTCGGTGGCGCCGCCGGGGGCGAACGGAACGACCAGGCGCACCGGCCGGTTCGGATAGGCGCCGGCACCGGTCGTAGCCAGCGCCGACGTGGCCGGCCAGCCCAGCGGCGCCAGCAGGCCGGCGGACAGGCCGCGCAGCACGCTGCGCCGCCGCGCTGACACACCGCGCTCCCGCGCGCTCCCCTTGCCGCTCGCGGCGCCCACATCATGATCGCCACCCGTCTCGGTGCCGCCTTGGCCGCGGCCCTCTGCATCCAGCACTTTCATGTCGTGTCTCCTCTCTTTGCGTGGCCCGCGCACGGTTCGGTGCCGGCGTCGGGAAATCACTGGCGCCCGGCCCGGCTCAGACCCGGACCGCGCTGACCGTAAGGCCGCCGTCGATATGCAGCGTCTGCCCCGTCATGAACCCGGAACGCTCGTCCAGCAGGAAGGCGATCGCATGCGCGATCTCTTCCGGCGCGCCCACGCGCTGAACCGGCACCGCCGCCATCAGCGCCCGGGTCTTGGGGTCGTCCGGCGGGCTGGCCGTGCGGAACAGCTCGGTGGCGATCGGCCCGGGGGCGATCACGTTCACCGTGATGCCGGACGCCGCCAGCTCCAGCGCCCAGGTGCGGCTCATGCCGATCACCGCGGCCTTGCTGGCGCTGTACGCGGTGCGGTTCACCTTGCCCAGTGCCGCGCGCGACGACAGGTTGACGATGCGCCCGGCGCCCTGCGCGCGCATGCCCGGCAGCAGCGCCTGGGCGCACACCAGCGCCGCATTGACATTGACGCGCATCGCGTCGTCCATGTCGGCGAGCGAGGCGTCGTCCAGCGAGGTGGTCGGCGCCATCGCCGCATTGTTGACCAGCGCATAGAACGGTTCCTGCGCGGCCAGCCGCGACACCAGCGCCCGCGTCTGCGCCAGGTCGTTCAGGTCGCAGCAATGAAAGGCCGGGTCGTCAGCCAGGTCTGCCGGCCGGGTCCGTGCCAGGCCAATGGCCTCATATCCATCCTCGCGCAGGCGCGCCAGCGTGGCGCGCCCGATACCCTTGCTCGCGCCGGTGACCAGCACGCGTCGTCTCGTAGCCATCGATACTCCTTGTATTAAGAAATGCGGTGCGGTCCCTGGCGCTGTGCGCCCAGCACCTTGCGTCCGATGATCAGCTTCTGGATCTCCGAAGCCCCTTCGTAGATGCGCATCGGCCGCACGTCGCGGAACAGCTGCTCGATCACGCACCCTTGCGTGATCCCGAGCGCGCCGAACAGCTGCACGGCGCTGTCCACCACGCGGAACGCGGCCTCGGTCCCGCCCAGCTTGGCCATCGCGGCCTCGCGGGTGATGGTGGCCTGGCGCACGTCGCGCAGCCACGCGGCGCGATAGACCAGCAGCGCGGCGGCTTCCATGTCCAGCGCCATGTCGGCCGCGCGCATGCGCACCGTGTCCATCTCGGCCATGGGCTTGCCGAACAGCGAGCGGCTGCCCATGCGCGCCACGGTCTCGTCCAGCGCGCGGCGCGCGATCCCGACGGCGGCGGCGCCGACCGACGAGCGGAAGATGTCCAGCACCGACATCGCCACCTTGAAGCCGTCGCCCGGCGCACCCAGCAGGTGGGCGGCCGGCACTTCGCAATGGCGCAGGTGCAGCGTGGCCAGCGGGTGCGGCGCGACGATCTCCAGGCTGGTGTCGATGGTCAGCCCGGGGCTGCCGGCTTCGACCAGGAAGGCGGACAGCCCCTTGGCGCCGGGCGCCTGTTCGGAGCGCGCCACGATCACGTAGTAGTCGGCAATGCCGCCGTTGGAGATATACGTCTTGGCGCCGTCCAGCACATAGACATCGCCGCGCCGCGTGGCGGTGGTCGCGGTAGCGGCCACATCCGATCCGCCCTCGGGCTCGGTCAGCGCAAAGGCCGCAATCTGCCCGCCTTGCCGGCAGCCGTCCAGAAATCGCTCGCGCAAGGCGGCGCTGCCATGCAGCCACAGCGGGGCGGCACCGATGCCTTGCATCGAGAACACAAAATCCGCCAGCGCCGAGCCATACGACAAGGCTTCGCGCACCATGCAAACCGAGCGCAGGTCCAGCGCCGGGCGTGCGTCACCTTGCAGCGTAGGCACCGAGTAGCGCAGCAGCCCGGCCTGGCCCAGCTCGGCGGCCAGGCGGCGGCATTGGGCCGGCAGCGGCAGGGCCTCCAGTTCCGGCGCCAGCGCGGCCTGGCGCTGCTGCCAGTCATCGAGTTCGCGCGCCAGGGCGGCATGGCTGGCGTCGAAGAAGGGAAGATCCCAATGGGTCCATTTCAGCATCGTGCAGTCTCCTCGGCCGCCAGCATCTGCTGGGCCATCGTGCGCAGTTCGTTCTTGCGGACCTTTTCGCCGTTCGGGCTCGGGGTCACCGGAAAGGCATCGACCCGGAACACGCGGATCGGCACCTTGAACACCGCCAGCTGCGCCTTGCATGCGGCCAGCACCGCGGCCTCGGCATGGGTATAGCCGCTGCCGCCCATGACGAAGGCCACCGGCCGGGCGCTGCCGTGGGCCTCCACGGCGACCACCTGGCACGCAGCGGCGCCGCTGGCCGACAGCACCACCTCTTCGATCTCCAGCGGATTGACCAGGTAGCCGCCGATGCGAAGCACATCGCCGATGCGCGACAGGTGCGTGAAGCCGCCATCGCCGTTCAGGTAGGCCAGGTCGCCGGTACGCAGGTACCCATCGTCGGTAAAGGCGGCGGCAGTGGCCGCGGCGTCATCGAGATAGCCAAGCATGACGTCGGGGGTGAGCAGCTCGAGTTCACCGGATTCACCCGGCGGCAGGCACTCGCGGGTCTCCAGCGAGCGCACGCGCACGCGCGCCGCCGGCGCCAGCGGCACACCTCCCGATTGCTCGCGCCGCGCCAGCGGGGCTTGTGCCGGCTGGCTGGCGAACAGCGCCAGGGTTTCACTCAGGCCATAGCAGCCGCGCATGGCAATGCCGCGCTGCTGCGCCCGTTGCGGCAAAGCCGTCAGCCCCGGCGTGAAGTTGGCATGCCCGTACATGCGCAGCACAGGCGGCTTCCATTCCGGGCCGCCCGCGTCCAGCAGCTTGTCCAGCATGTCGTTGGTGCCGAACATGTGCGTGATGCCGTCCGCCACCAGCAGGCGCGCGGTCTCGGCCGGCTCGAAGTTCTCGACCAGCGTCAGCGGCGCCTGGGCGGCCAGCGCGGTCATGGCAACGGTGTAGCCGAAGGCGCCGCAAAGCGGGATCGCCAGCAGCAGCCTGGCGTCGCCGCCCTGCATGGCAAGGGCGGCCGCCACGTCGCCCGCGTGCCGCGCCACCCGGCCCTGGCCATGGACGATCAGCTTGGGCTGGCTGGTGGTGCCGGACGAGGACAGGATGATGCACGCATCGCCGGGCTCGCCACCGGCAACAGCATCTGGCGCAGCGCCAGCCAGGTCATCCAGGTCAACGCGCGCCAGCCGTGGCCACGGGTGCGCCACCGCGCCGGCGCGGCCCAAGGGCGCGTGCACCGGCGTCTGCAGCAATGGCACCGCCAGCGCAAGCGTGGCGAGGCTGTGCGGCTCCACCGCGCCCATCAGGGCGTCATAATCCTTGCCCCGGTACGCCGGCATGTACACCAGCGCCTTGCAGCGGGCACGGCGGATGAAGTCGCCGGCTTCCATTGCGCCATACCGCATGTTCAGGCTCATGACGCTTGCGCCGATGCGGGCGCAGGCAAAGGCAACGCCAAGCCAGTCCGGCACGTTCGGCAGCCACAGGCCCACCACGTCGCCGCGGCCTATGCCATGCCGGCGCAGGCCGCCGGCGATGCGCAAGGCGCGCTCGCGCAGCGCGCCGTACGTGATCGCGCTGCCCTCGAAGCGCAGCGCCACCGCATCGGCAGGCGCGGCGTCAAGCAAGTCGAACAAGGTACGTTCCACCATGATCGCTCCCGCTCAGACCGTGCCAACCGGTGTCACCGGCGAGCCCACCGCGCCAGGCAGCCGCAGCGGCGGCGCGGTCAACAGGAAGCGGTTGCGCCCGTTGGCGCGCAGCCATTGCGCCAGGGGTGTCAGGTACCAGAGCTCTCCAAACGGCATGCCCAGCTTGAACAGGCATAGCTCATGCAGCGGCAGGAACGCGCACGGGCCCGCCTGCGGGCGCGCGGGGATGGCCTCCACGCCGTAGTTGTCAGCCACGATGGCGGCGATCCCGCTGTCGATGATCCACTGGTGCAGCTCGGGGTCGCGCCCGTCAAGCGCCGCGCCGAAACGCTCGGCCATGTCCGGCTCAGGCTGGCGGTTGCGCTTCAGCAGCAGTTGCGCAAACCCCGTGTGCAGGCAAAGGATGTCGCCCGGCTCGACCGTCACGCCATCGTCGCGCATGATCTGCGCCAGTTGCCGGTAGCCAACGCGGGTATGCCCGTCGCCAAGGTGCGCGCGCAGGTCCACCATCACCGCACGGCCCTGCACGCCGTGCTCGGCAATCTTCTCGATGCCAAGCGCCAGTGCGCGCGACTGGCCGTCCAGCGCCGGATCATCGTCCGGCCCCTGCACGTCGATGCCCGCCCGGAAGCCGTTGTAGTAGACCATCTCGCTGACGCCGTCGCCGTCGGCGTCAAAATGCCCGCCCACGTGCGCCAGCGCATCCCATTGCGTCGAGTACTGCAGGAACATGTGCACGTAGTCGTCGCAGACCACGTCAGTGAGGTCGGCGTTTTCGCGCGCCAGCGCGAAGTTCATGCCCAGCCCCAGCGCGCGCGGCGTCGGCTTGATGACGGGCGGGTGGCGCCGCGGGTTCAGGGCGTTGCCGCCCGGGAAGTCCAGCGGCAGGCTCAGGCAGAAGCGCAGCCCTTCCCTGACCTCCGCCGCGCCCTGCCTGACCTTCTCCGGCGTGATCAGGTTGAGGCGGCCCAACTGGTCGTCGGGCCCGAAATCGCCCCAGTTGGATTGCTCGGGCCGTTGCTGCCAGCGCGCCGTGCGCCGGGTTGCGGCACCTTCAACCGGCCGGGCATGGGGGGCGTGCACGTACTTGTACTGGGTCATGTCGTCTCCTCTGGAATGGTGGCCACTGGCGTCCCGGTGCCGGGCGCGGCTCCCGGACGCTGGCCGTGGTCTCTGTTTTCTATTCCAGCGGAACGTCGATTACACTACAAGCAATTTTGATTAGTTTGATTACATTGTGATCATGACCAAAAACCAGGCTGCCAAGGGGCCGGCGGAAACCGGCGTGGCAGGCACCCAGAGCCTGTCGCGCGCACTGGCTCTGCTCAAGTGCATCGGCGCCGCCCATGAGCGCGGCATCGAACTGGCGGAACTGCTGGCGGCAACCGGGCTGGACCGCAGTACCGCGTTCCGGCTGGTGTCGGGGCTGGTGCATGCGGGCTTTGTCGAGCGCGAGGCGGACACCAAGAAGTACCGCCTCGGCATCGAATCCATGCAGCTTGGCCTGACTGCGATGAGCCGGGCGCCAGTGCTGGTCAGTTGCCGCCCGATGCTGCAGTCGCTGGCCCGCCAGACCGAGGACACGGTGTTCCTGGTCATCCGCAACGGCGACTACGGACACTGCCTGCATATGGAAGAAGGCAGCTACCCGATCAAGGCCCATACCCTGATGGTCGGCAGCCTGCGCCTGCTGGGGATCGGCACCGCCGGGCTGGCCTTGCTGGCCAGGCTGTCCGATGCGGAGATCGACGCGCTATACCGGCGCCATCGCGACGAATACGACGCCGCCGGCCTGACGCGGCTGCGCCTGCTCGAACTGGTGGAGCGCACGCGGCGCCAGGGCTATTCGGAAAGCGAAAACCTGGTGACCGCGGGCGCCGGTGGGGTTGGCGCCGCGTTCGAGATCAGCCAGGGGCACTACGCCGCCTTGAGTGTCGCCTCGGTGATGTCCCGGATGAACAAGGCCAGGCGCACATGGGTGGCCGGGTTGGTGCTTGAGGAAGTCCGGAAGGCGGAAATGCAGTTGCGCGCGGCGCTGCAGTGAAACGGTCCGCGCCGCTGAACTCGCCGAGCGCCGATCAGACCACGCCCTCTGCCCGCAGCCGGGCCAGCTCCTCATCCCCGATGCCAAGCCGCCCATAGACCTCGGCATTGTGTTCGCCCACATCCGGCCCGGTACGCGGTGACGGCGGCGCATAGCCCGAGAAGCGCGGCACCACGCATGGCGCCGGCACCGAGCCCAGATCCGGATCGGGCAGCCGGACGATGGCCTGGCGCGCCGCCATCTGCGGATCGTCGACGATGTCGGCGATGCTGAATACCTTGCTGAACGGCACCTGGCACTGCACCAGCCGCGCCGCCACGGCGGCATAGGGCTGCGCGGCAAACCACTCCGCAATGCTGCCGTCCAGCGCTTCGATATTGCGCACGCGCCCGGCGTTGGTGGCGTATTCCGGCGCCTGCGCCAGTTGCGGCGCGTCCATGGCCTCGGCGAGCCGGCGGAAGGTGGCGTCGGAGGAGGCCACTACCGTGACCCAGATCTCGTCCGCGGTGCGGTACATGTTGGACGGCGCCGCGTAGGTGGTGCGGTTGCCGGCGCGCTGGCGCACATGCCCCAACTGTTCATATTCGATGGCCAGCGGATCCAGCAGGCGGAACAACGCCTCGGTGGCGGCCAGGTCGATCTCGCGGCCGCGCTGGCCGGGCCTGGCGTGCTGCTCTGCCACCGCAGTGGCAATCGCAAAGGCGCCGAACAGCCCGGCAATCACGTCTCCCACCGGGTAGTTCATATGCATCGGCCCGCTCTGCGCGGTGCCCGCCAGGTTGGTGAAGCCGCTCCTGGCTTCAAAGATGCGGGCAAAGCCCGGCCGCGCCGCATCGGGCCCGGTCTGGCCGAAGCCGGTCAGCCGCAGCACGATCAGCTTCGGGTTAGCCGCATGCAGGGTGTCGAGATCCAGCCCCCAGCGCGCCAGCGTGCCGGTGCGGAAGTTCTCGACCAGCACATCGAACTGGGGCAGCAAGCGCAGGAAGATCTCGCGGCCGCGCGGCGTGCGCACGTCGAGCGAGATGCCGCGCTTGCCGCGATTGGTCACCTTCCAGTACAGGGCGTGGTCCTCGGTAACCGGCTCCAGCCCGCGCAGCGGATCGCTGCCGTCGGGCAACTCCAGCTTGACCACATCGGCGCCCATGTCGGCACACAGCGTGGCGGAAAACGGGCCGGCCACCACGGTGGCCATGTCGAGGATGCGCAGTCCGCCCAGCGGGCCCGTGCAGTGTGCGTCTGGCGATACAGCGTGTGTGTCCTGGTCTTGCATGGCGGGCCTCCGGCGGCATTGGCGTCTGCTGCAAGGTGGCAGGCGGCTGGCCCGGATGCAAGCACGGTTTCGCTGTGCGGAACGGTCGTGCTACAACATTGACGCCCCCATCTCCGGATCCCAGCATGGAACCCAAGCAACCACCGCACAGCATGGACCGCAACCCGGAACACCTGCCCCTGCCAGGCCTGGCCAGCGAAGATGCACTGGCCACTGACCGCCAGTTCGCCACCAACCTGGCGCGCGGGCTGGAGGTACTGCGTGCCTTCACGCCGTCCAGCCCGGTGCTGGGCAACCAGGACATCGTGGCGCGCACGGGGCTGCCCAAGGCGACGGTGTCGCGGCTGACCTACACGCTGGGGCTGCTCGGCTTCCTGAGCCGCGTGCCCGGCAACCAGAAGTACCGGCTGGGCGCCGGCGTGCTGGCGCTGGCCTACCCGATGCTGGCCGGGCTGGCGATCCGCCAGGTGGCGCGGCCGTATATGGAGGCGATTGCGCGTGAAACCGGCTGCACGGTGAACCTGGGCATGCGCGAGCGGCTGTCGGTAGTGTACGTGGACAGTTGCCGGCTGGATCCCGGCAACCTCTACCAGCCGGACATCGGCAGCACCCGGCCGCTGCTGGCCAGCGCGATCGGCCGCGCGGTCTTGCTGGCCTGCAGCGCCGACGAGCGCACGGCACTGCTGAACCGGCTGCGCGTGGACGATCCGGAGCGCTTCAACGTCGAGCGCCAGATGTGGGCGGACGACCAGAAGCACTTCCGCGCGCACGGTTACTGCCTGAGCCGCGGCGAGTGGCGGCCAGAGATCCACGCGATCGCGGCACCCGTGCGCCAGTCGCTGCACGAAGACCCGTTTGCGCTGAACTGCACCATCGCCGCATCGCGCAACCGCGACAACATGCTGGAGCGCGAGGTGGCGCCAAGGCTGCGCGAGGCGGTGCGGCAGATCGAACTGAGCTGCGCGCGCTAGCCGACAGGACGCAGCAATGCAGTCCGCCGGCGATGTCGCCGGCAATGACAAGCGGCCCGCCAGAGGCCCGCATGAAAACGCGCCGCGGGAAATCCCCCGGCGCAGGCAACCCAAGGAGACAAGATGGATGCCATCCAACCGTTGCGCCAGCTCGCTGCCGGCATGCTGGCCTGCGCCGCGCTGATGCCGCTGCCATTGCCGGCCGCCCCTGACAATGCGGCGCGCTTCCCGGACCGCCCGATACGGATCATCGTGCCGTTCTCGGCGGGCGGCGTGGTCGACTCCGTCACCCGCATCACCGCGGATAACATGGCGCGGGTGCTGAAGCAGCCCGTCATCGTCGAGAACAAGACCGGCGCCGGCGGCGCCATCGGCGCGGACTTCGTCGCCAGGTCGCCCGCCGACGGCTATACGCTGCTGGCGGTCAGCCCCAGCTATGTGGTCGGGCCGCTGCTGAACCCGTCGATCCAGGGCAAGAGCGGCAAGGACTTCCGCGCGGTGGCGGGCATTGGTGCCGTACCCAACGTGATCGTGGTGCCGGCTTCGTCGCCGCTGCGCACGCTGCCTGAACTGCTCGATGCCGCGCGCAGCAAGCCCGGCACGCTGACCTACGCCAGCGCGGGCGTCGGCACCTCGAACCATCTCTCGGCGGAACTGCTGGCGCAGATGACGCAAGTGAAGCTCACCCACGTGCCCTACAAGGGCCAGCCCGAGGCCATGAGCGACCTGCTGGGCGCGCGCGTCTCGATGATGGCGCTGACCTCGGCCATTGCCCGCCAGCAGGTGCAAAGCGGCAAGCTGCGCGCGCTGGCGGTGACTTCGGCAAAGCGCTCGGCCGTGATGCCCGACGTGCCCACCGTGGCCGAAGCCGCGCGCCTGCCCGGCTATGAAGTGGGCGGGTGGTTCGGCCTGGTCGCGCCGCAGGGCACGCCGGACGCGGTGGTGCGCAAGCTGGCCGAGGCCGCCGCGCAGGCCACATCGGACCCCACCACGGCACGCCGCCTGGCCGAACTCGGCATGGACCTGGCACCGCAATCCACCGCCGCATTCGACCGCTTCCTGGACACGGAAACCAGGAAATGGACCGGCGTGCTGAAGACCGCCGGCATCACGGCACAGTAGCCGCATACGCTCATCCAACCTACCGGAAACATCCCATGATCCGCGACTCCGCCCGCCAGCAAGCGCTGCTTGCCGATATCCGCCGCTTCGTGCTCGAAACCTGCATCCCGCTAGAAGCGGAGATCGACCGCACCGATGTCATCCCCGAGCCCGTGGTCGAGCAGATGCGCCGCCTCGGCCTGTTCGGCCACAGCATCCCTGAAGCGTACGGTGGCGCAGGGCTGACCACCGAGGAACTGGCGCTGGTGAACATCGAGGTCTCGCAGGCCGCCACCGTGTTCCGTGCCCGCTTTGGCGGCAACACCGGCATCGCCTCCGAATCGCTGGTGGCCGACGGCACCGAAGCGCAGCGGCAGCGCTACCTGCCGCAACTGGCCTCCGGCAAAGTGACCGGCTGCTTTGCGCTGACCGAACCGGAAGCCGGCTCCGATGCGACATCGCTGCAAACCACCGCAAGGCAAGACGGCGATCACTACGTGCTGAACGGCAGCAAGTGCTTTATCACCAATGCCCCGATCGCGGACCTGTTCACCGTGTTCGCCCGCACCGATCCCGATACGCCCGGCGCGCATGGCATCAGCGCCTTCCTGATCGAACGCGGCACTCCCGGCCTCAGCACCAGCGAACCGGAACGCAAGATGGGACAGCACGGCTCGCCGGTGGGCGATGTCTACCTGAAGGACTGCCGCGTGCCGGCCAGCGCCATCGTCGGCGGCAAACCCAATGTCGGTTTCAAGACGGCGATGAAGGCGCTCAACAAGCAGCGCATCAACCTGGCCGGCTTGTGCGTGGGGCCCGCCATCCGGCTGGTCGACGAGATGGTCCGCTACGCGGCGCAGCGCCGGCAGTTCGGCAAGCCGATCGCGGACTACCAGCTGGTGCAGCAGATGATTGCCGACAGCAATACGGAACTGCACGCCGCCCGCGCACTGGTGCTCGACACCGCGCGCAAGCGCGACGCTGGCGAAGACGTGACCATGGAGGCGTCGATGTGCAAGCTGTTCGCCTCGGAGATGGCCGGCCGCGTGGCCGACCGCGCGGTGCAGGTATTTGGCGGCAGCGGCTACATGGCACGCACCGTGGCCGAGCGCTTCTACCGCGATGTGCGGCTGTTCCGGCTGTATGAGGGCACGACGCAGATCCACCAGCTCAATATTGCGCGCAGGACGATGGAGGCGCGGGGGGCGGCGCTGGAGGGGAGCGGGCCTGAGCCAGATGCGAGGCAACCGGCGCGGTAGCCGGATGGCGTCCTTGCTGACTATCTGACTATCCGTGCGCACTGGCAGCCAGCGCGTCCATGAACGCCTGCCGCAGCGGCGTCTGCTCGGTGTCCCGGCGCCGGAGCACGCCGACCATGCCCTCGCGCCGGTATGGCAGCCGCAATATCGCCACCTGCCCCAGGCGACTGAAGAATGCTGCCATCCGGCCTGACATCACGGCCAGCAGCTCTCCCTGCTGCAGCAGCGACACGTTGGCAAGCAACGTCGCGCTCTCGATCCGCACGCATGGCGCGGGTTCGCCGGCCAGTGCCAGTTCGTAGTCCAGCTCGCGCCGGATCTGGCTGGTCACGGGCGGCCCCACCCAGGTGTAGGCGCGCGTATCCGCCCACCCGACCTTGCGCTTGCGCGCGAGCGGATGCGTGGGGCCGGCGATCACGCGGATAGTCTCCGGATATAGCAGGTCGCAGCGCAGCGCGCCGTCGATGCCCTGCACTTCGGTACGTCCCATGACGAAGTCCAGCCGCCCTTCGCGCAGGGCCGGCAGCATCTCTTCGACGGTGCCCTCTGCCAGCGTCAGGTGGGCATCGGGAAAGCGCTCGCGAAACCGGCTGATCGCCGACGGCAGCAGATCGACCGATACGGTTGGCGTCGCGCCGATCGCCAGTTGCCCGGCCGCGCCTTCCGCCATCACGCGAATGGTGGCCTGGGTGCGTTCGATCTCATTGAGGATGGTGCGGGCATGCACCACCAGCGCTTCGCAGAAGCGGGTCGGCACCAGGCCGCGCGAATGCCGCTCGAACAGTGCCACCCCCAGTTCACTCTCCAGCTCGGCCAGCCAGCGGGACAGGGCCGGCTGGGTCATGTTCAGGCGCGCAGCGGTACGGCTGACATTGCGGGTTTCATGTAGCGCCACCAGCACATGCAGCTGGCGGATACGCATCCGTTGCGTCCAATCCATGGTATGAGTTTCAGGTTATAGCAGAGGTCATATTAATCATTTCAATGGAATCGCGGACGATGCAATAATTTTTCCATCCCCCGCAAGCCGCCATTGCCATGCCCCCGTCCAGCATTCCCGCCAGCGCCCGCCCCAATTTCCTGCTGTTCATCACCGACCAGCATCGCGCCGACCATCTCGGCATCTATGGCAACGCCGTGGTGCAGACGCCCAATATCGACCGGCTCGGCAGCCATGGCTGGGTGGCAGAGCGCTGCTATGTGGCCTCGCCGATCTGCATGCCGAACCGCGCATCGCTGATGACCGGGCGCATGCCGTCGGTCCATGGCGCGCGCCACAATGGCATTCCCTTGCCGCTGTCACAGACGACGTTTGTCGAGCGGCTGCGCGATGCCGGCTATCGCACGGGGCTGGTCGGCAAATCGCATCTGCAGAACATGACCGGCCTTGCGCCAGTCTGGCCACGTCCCGGCGATCCGCGCACGGAGGGCGAAGCGCGCCGGCCTGAAAGCGGGCGCTTCGACCAGGAATGGGGACCGGCCTGGCGCGACGATCCTGACTTCGCCATGTCACTGCCGTATTACGGCTTTGCCGACGTGCAGCTGGTGACCGACCATGGCGACACGGCCGGCGGGCATTACCGGCGCTGGCTGGAGCAGCGCCATCCCGAGGTAGCGCGCGCGTGCGGCCAGGAGCATGCCATCCCGACACCTGGCTATGTGTTGGCTGAAGCGCGGCAGGCCTGGCGCACACGCGTACCGGAAACGCTGTCGACCACGGCATGGATCGGCGATCGCACCATTGACCTGCTCGGGCAATACGCGCAAGAGGACGCCCCCTTCATGATCCAGTGTTCGTTTCCGGATCCCCATCACCCGTTCACGCCACCCGGCCGCTTCTGGGACATGTACCGGCCCGAGGACATGGCCCTGCCGCCCTCGTTCGACGCCGATCCGGCGCTGGCGCCGCCGCACCTGCGCTGGATGCACGCGCAGCGCGACGCCGGCCGCGCCGTCAAGCATACGCCGGCGATGTTCGCCTGCACGGCGCGCGAGGCCCGCGAAGCGCTGGCGCTGAACTATGGCTCGATCGCGCATATCGACGACACCATCGGCCGCGTGATGACGCACCTGGCCGCGCTCGGCCTGGATCGCAACACTGTGGTCCTGTTCACCAGCGACCATGGCGACTTCTTCGGCGATCACCAGTTGCTCTGGAAAGGGCCGCTGCACTACCAGGGCCTGATCCGCACGCCGCTGATCTGGTCGGAACCCGCAGCGCGCACGGCCACCGATGCCCGCGCCGCGCGCAGCCAGGCACTGTGCTCGAGCATCGATATCGCGCCGTCGATCCTCGCGCGCGCGGGCTGCGCGCCCTACAACGGCATGCAAGGCCTGTCGCTGCTGCCCGCCATCGCCGGCGAGGCATTGCCGCGGGAAGCCCTGCTGATCGAGGAAGAGAATCAGCGCACCATGTTCGGCTTCCCGATGCGCACGCGCATGCGGACGCTGCAAACCGCGCGCTATCGGCTCAGTGTGTACGAAGGCGCGCCGTGGGGCGAACTCTACGACCTTGAAAGCGACCCAACCGAATCGCACAACCTGTGGGATGCGCCGGCGCTGGCAGGCACGCGCCAGGCGCTGCTGCACCAGTTGCTGGTCACGATGATCTCGCACAGCGACGCCAGCCCCAATCCGACCGCGCTTGCCTGAATCTGGTCCGCCCGCACCACCAGCGGCAGCATCCCATGACAACAATATCCACGGAGACAACCATGACACCCCGCCCCTTCAGAATGCTGATCGCCGCAGCCATGCTGGCGGCCGCGGTCCCCGCCTGCGCGCAGGATGCCTACCCGGCCAAGCCGGTTCGCCTGATCGTCAACTTTCCTGCAGGTGGCCCGCTCGACACCGTGGCACGACTCATTGCCGAGCGTGCCGGGCGCGACCTGAAGCAGCCGGTCGTGGTGGAGAACCGCTCCGGCGCCGGCGGCAACATCGGTGCCGAAGCCGTCGCGCATGCGACGCCGGACGGCTACACGTTGCTGATGTCGACTGACACCGTGGTCACCGTCAACCCGTTCGCCTATCGCAAGATGTCGTTCGACCCGGTCCGCGACCTGGAGCCGGTTGGCCTGGCCGGCACCTTCAATCAGGTGCTGGTCACGCATCCCGGCCTGAAAATCCGCGACCTGAAGCAGTTCCTGGCTGCCGGCAAGGACAAAGACCTGTCCTATGCATCGGCTGGCGTAGCATCGCCGGGCCATATCGTGTTCGAGATGCTGAAGGCACGCACGCAGATCCGGGGCACCCATGTCCCCTACAAGGGCAATGCGCCAGCGCTGAGCGACGTGCTCGCGGGCCAGGTACCGGCAGGATTCCTGGCCACGCCGACCGCCGTGCAATACATCAAGGGCGGCAAGCTGGTCGCGCTTGCGGTGTCCGGCCTCAAGCGCGACCCCTTGCTCCCGGACGTGCCGACGGTGGCAGAGACCGGCATCGCCAACTTCGATGCCGAGTTCGCCTTCGTCATGTTCCTGCCCTCAGGCACGCCCGCAGCCATCCGTGCACGCTGGGAGCAGCAGCTCAAGACCGTCTTCGCGGACGCGGATTTCCAGAAGAAGCTGCTGGCGCAGGGCGTGCGGCCGCAGACGAGCAACGGCGCAGCGGCAGCGCAATGGCTCGCCGCGGGGCGTACGCGCTGGGGCGAACTGATCCGCAAGCTCGGCGTGTCGCTGGACTGAGCGACTGCCCGGGGCCTTCAGCCCCGCCCCCGCCCCGCCTTCTCCGCCAGCGGCGAGCGCACGCGAAAATGCGCCGCCAGCAGCGCCGCGAATTCCTCCGCGATCTCCGATGGCGCGGAATGCCCGGAGAACGCCATGCGCACCTCCACCGGGCAGCGCGGTGCGAGCGGCACCACCCGCAAGCCGTGCCCGAATACCGCCGCGACATAGGGATTGACGATCCCTATGCCCGCCCCTTCGGCCGCCATCGTGCAAATCGTGCCTGAGTAAGTGGTCTCGATGGTCGCCGACGGCTCGACGCCGGCTTTTTGCATGAGCCGCTGCACCGCCAGGTGCAGCGCATCGTCTGCGTTCAGCAGGATCAGGAACTGCCCGCGCAAGTCGCGCACGCGAAGGGTGTCGCGCGCCGCCAGCGGGTGTTCCGGGTGCATGACGCACACCGCTCCCGACTGATGCACCACGTTGACATCCAGGTGCGGATGGTCGATCTCGCTGGTGGTCAGCACCAGGTCGTACAGGCCATGCAGCAACCCTTCACGCAGCTGGTGCCCGCCGACCGTTTGCAGGCTGATATGCACGTCCGGGTGCCGCTCCGTGAACGGCCGGATCACCTTGGGCATCACCCCCAGCCCGAGCGAAGGCGTGCAGCCGATACGCAGCACGCCGGTGCCGGACTTGCGCAGCACCGCCACGTCCTGCTCGATCCGCGCCAGCCCCTGGAAGTGGTTCTGCACCGTGTCGAACAGGCGCCGCGCCTCCTGCGTCGGCCGCAGCCGGCCCTTCTGGATATCGAACAGCTTCAGTTCAGTCGCCGCCTGCATCTGGGCCAGCAAACGGCTCACGGACGGCTGGGTCGTATGCAGCATGGCAGCGGCCGCGGTCGTGGTTCCGGTCAGCATGACCGCGCGGAACGCCTCGATCTGGCGGAAGTTAAGGGGACGGGACATGGCATCGGCAAGGGACGGGCGAGTCGCGCAATGTATATCAAATCTGCATAGGGTGCATTGAACAAAGAATTATTCAGAATGCCAACCCCTCCTCTACACTCGCTTCGCATTGCCGCTTCCGGACGGCAGGACCAGAACCCAAGGAGAAAAGTGATGAAGCGGCATTCGCCCCGAAATGTTTGGAAAGGCGGGATCGTTGCGGCCGTGCTGGCCATCGCCGGCACCGGCAGCGCGCTCGCCCAGCCGGGTTATCCGGACCACACGATCCGGATCATCGTGCCGTTCAGCGCGGGGGGCAGCTCGGACCTGCAGGCACGCATGCTGGCCGACCGGCTGGGCAAGCTCTACAAGCAATCGGTAGTGGTCGAGAACCGGCCCGGCGCCGGCGGCCATATCGGGGGCAAGGCCGTGGTCGATGCGGCGCCCGACGGCTACACGCTGCTGCTGGGCTCGCTGGGCCTGCACGCCACCTATGCCACCTTCAAGAAGCTGAACTACAACCCCGCCACCGACCTCAAGGTCGTGACGGTGCTGGCCGAGATGCCGCACGTGGTGGTGGTCAACCCGAAGCTGGCGGTGAACAACCTGCAGCAACTGGCCAGCCTGGCGCGCCAGCAGCCAGACACGCGGACCTTCGGCTCGGCCGGCGTCGGGTCCTCGGTGCACATGATGGGCGAGCTGTTCCGCCTCAACGCCAATGCGCCGATCACGCACGTGCCATACAAGGGCAGCTCAGCGGCCATGACGGATCTTCTCGGCGGCCAGATCGACATGATGTTCGAGAATCCGCCCACCACGCTGGCCTATATCCGCTCCGGCAAGCTCAAGGCGCTGGCGGTGACCGGCAAGACCCGCTCGGCCGCGCTGCCCGATGTGCCCACTGCCAGCGAAGCCGGCTACCCGTCGTTCGTGGCGACTTCCTGGACCACGGTTGCGGTTGGCGCCAGGGTGCCCGATGCGATCGCGGACAAGTCAACGCCGATATCCGCCAGATCGTGGCCACGCCGGAGTTCCGGCAGGGACTGCAAGAGCAGGGCATGACCCCGGTGGCCAATACGCGCGATGCCGCGCAAAAGTTCGTCGCCGCGGAGAAAGTGCGCTGGGACCAGGTGATCCTGAAGGGCAAGATCACCGCCGAATAAGCGGCTTCCATCCGCGCACGGACACTCCCCTTCATGGCTGGACGCGCGGCCAGCCATTGACCTTTCCAGACTTCAGCTTCAACACGGACACACACGCTTCATGTCAACGGAACGCATCATTGCCACGCCGCTGCCCTGCCGCCGCGTCGGCGCGGGCGAGCATCATCACTTCTTCGGCTACTACAACAAGACCAACTGGGACCGCAGCGGCCGCTACCTGCTGGCGCAGCGTGTGCCGATGGCAGATGCCGACCTGACGCCCGGCCTGGTTGCCGAGATCGGCTACTTCGACCTGCATGACAACGACCGCTTCCATCGCGTGGGGGAAACCACCGCGTGGAACTGGCAGATGGGCTCGCAGCTGCAATGGCTGGATGGCGAAGCACAGCGCCAGCTTGTCTACAACTGCCGCAGCCGGGACGCGAAGGCCTTCTATCCCCACCTGGGCGCCACCATCTTCAACCTCGACACCGGCGAAGCGCGCCAGCTGCCGATGCCGGTCTATGTGGTCGCGCCGGACAGCCGTTACGCGCTGTGCGCGGACTACCGCCGCCTCTACGTCACGCACCAGACCATCGGCTACAGCGACCACGGCACCCAGCCCGCGCTGGACAATGCGCCCGCCGACGACGGCATCCACTACATGGACCTGCGCACCGGGCAGACGCGCCTGATCGTGAGCTACGCTGACCTGCGCAACGTCCATCCGCGCGCCTCGATGGACAAGGCCATCCACTGGGTCAGCCACATCGAAATTAACCCGTCCTCATCGCGCGTGCTGCTGCTGCACCGCTGGACCGAACGGGTCGAGGACGAAACCTGCTTCCTGCACCGGCTGATCACGGTCAATCCGGACGGCAGCGACATGCGCTTGCTCGAATGCTCCGACCATCCGCTGCCGCAGCTTGCCGAAGATTTCGATCCGAACGCGGTCGGCACCTTCGACTATGAGAAGTCCGAGTACCAGATCTCCCATCCGCTCTGGCAAGACGATAGCAGTATCATCGTGTGGGGACCGCACGCGGGCAGCATCCACTACCACCTCTACCACGACAGCCCCGGCGGCAAGGTTGAAGTCATCGGCGACGGCATCCTGACCGAGAACGGTCACATGACCTTCTCGCCCACCAACAAGCGCTGGCTGCTCAGCGACACCTATCCCGACGCGCACACCAACGAGCGCGTGCTGTTTCTCTTCGACATGGCGCAGGGCGTGCGCCATGTCCTGGGCAGTTACTACACCAGCCCGGTCCTGAAGAAGGAAAACCGCTGCGACCTGCATCCACGCTGGAGCCGCGACGGGCGGCACGTGTGCATCGATTCGATCCACGACTCCGAGCGGCAGATGTATATCGTCGACGTTTCCGCGCTGACCGACGAGGCAGGCCAGGCGTAAGGCGCCCCCCCGACACAAGCGTCGCAGCACGCTGCTGCCCTGTACCCCTGCGCCAAAGGCACCAGCCTGGAAGCGCATGGGCAGCGCCCTCTCTCCGAAGCCCCCCTCCCCCACACGCCGCCAGCCGGGTCACGCTGGCGACAATTGCCGCCGGCCGCAACCTGCGTACCTGGCAGTCCCCTTGTCTCCCGCCCTTGGTGCCAAGTCCGATGTTGCCCCGCTTCCTGGCTATGGCGCGCTGCCGCAGCCGCCTGCCTGTAAACAGGGCGTGCAAAAAGGGCGTTCTTCACCAAAACTGATGATGAGCATTCGGCAGTCCCGGGCCTGACAAGGTCCCGCCAAGCGCGAGCCACGCCCGGTCCGGGCTTCAAGGACCGGCGCAAGAGGTAGCGCAAGCATCACACAAGTGATGCAAAAAGCATTTTGTAGTGAGAAATCGGCCTATTGGCCGGCGAAGGTGCGGCCACGACGCGGCTGTCTCAACCCGGCACCCCCTACTCCAAACGGACGTTGGATTGGTGGAAGTCCGGTCACAATCGCTGAGCAAGGCTGGCACAGTGGTCGCTACGTCAACAGGACTCCCCCGACTTGTCAGCAATGGCACCTCGCCGGAAGGACTGGGTGCGGCCGCGTCGCGCGCGGACGGCAGCTTTTGCCGCAACCGCCATGCAGAGCCTTGCCACCGATCTCACTGATTACCCGACCTGTAGAAGGAAAGCCGATGTTCTCCGAAGCCGAGCCTCCGCACCCGATGCGCCACGCCTCTCGCGCCAAAGCCCCCACGCTGCCGCCATGGATCACGGCGCGGATGGCACAACATTTCGACGAGCGGATGGGCAAGCTCTGGGGCGGCGATCATCTGCTTCACGGACGCACGCCCGGGCCCGATGCGCTGCACCTGAGCAGCAACGACTATCTCTGCCTGCTCGGCGAATCCTCGCTGGTACAGGCGCAGGCGCGGGCCTTCCTCAATGAGGAGCCGGAGTTGCTGATGTCGTCCGTGTTCCAGCACGGCGACACCCCGCAGCGGCGGGTCGAGCGCAAGATCGCAGACCTGATGCAGGCCGAGGACGGGCTGATCGCCCAGTCCGGCTGGGCCGCCAACGTCGGCCTGGTGCAGTGCATTGCCGGCCCCGGCATTCCGGTCTATATCGACATGAACGGGCATGCCTCCCTTTGGGAGGGCATCATCGCCGCGGGCGCGCAGGCCGTGCCGGTGCGCCACAACGATTGCGAGCACGTGCGCCGCCAGCTGGAGCGCTTCGGCCCGGGCGTGATCATGGTGGACTCGGTCTACAGCACCACCGGCAGCGTGGCGCCGCTGGAGGACTATGTCGACCTGGCGGAGGCGTCTGGCTGCGTGCTGGTGGTGGACGAGTCGCACTCGCTCGGCACCCATGGGCCATCTGGCGGCGGCCTGGTGCGCGCGCTCGGGCTGTCCGAGCGCGTACACTTCCGCACGGCCTCGCTGGCCAAGGCGTTTGCCGGCCGCGCCGGCTATGTTGCCTGTTCGACCGACTTCAAGGACTTCTTCGCGGTTGAGTCCCGGCCGGCCATTTTCAGTTCCGGGCTGCTGCGCCATGAGGTTGCGTGGTTCGATGCCGTGACGGATTTCGTCGCCACGGCGGATGAGCGCCGTGCGCGCCTGCACGCCATCACCCGCGACACCCGGGCTGCGATTGCCGAACTGGGCTACAACATCAGCGAAGGCTCCGAGCAGATCATCGGCCTGGAGGCGGGAACCGAGCCGCAGGTCAAGGTGCTGCGCGATGCGCTGCAGAGCCGCGGGATCTTCGGCGCGGTATTCTGTGCGCCGGCAACACCCAAGAATCGGGCATTGATGCGACTTACGCTGCATGCGAAACTTGCCGCCAATGAAATCGACCGCCTGGTCGGCGTGCTCGCCAGTATCCGCGACGAAGTCCGGCTGGATGAATGGTCCTCGACGCGCCGGGCCCGGCGCAAGTCTCAAAATCCCACAAGCGGGCCGCTGGCAGGCTCCCGCGAGGAGTAGTCCTGGAGATGGATGCAAAGGTAGCGCAAGCGGAAGACGGCCGCACCTCACTTGCCGGCGTCGCCCGCCATGCGTGGCAGACCGTGTTCGAGACCGCCGCGCGGGCCACCCTGCTGGACGAGGAGAGCGTCATCCGGCTGCGCCGGATCCAGATGGTGGGCGCGCTGGGCGTGATCGGACACCCGCTGTACTACGTGATCTGGTCCTACATCTTCCCGCAGCCCTATGAAAACCTCTGGCTGCGCCTGGTCTGCACCGCGCTGTTCGTGCCGCTGCTGTTCGCCTCCGCCTTCTCGGACCGTCGCTGGCTGCCGCCCTATGCGCTCTTTGCCATTACCGTAGGCCTGCCGTTCGCCTTCATCTTCTTCTACCTGGAGAACGGCGGCTCCATGGTGTGGGCCGAATCGGTCATCATCGCGGTGGTGATCCTGTATCACTTCAACACCGCGTTCGCGACCATTGCCTTGTTCTCAGGGGCCGCCGCAGCCATCGCCCTGTTCGTGCTGGCGGGCAACTCCATGGGCGTAATCCCGTGGGAGCCGGTACTGCTGCAGCTGCCGGTGATCGGCTTTGTCATCGCGGTGCTGGTGGTGATCAAGCTGGACCGCCAGTTGCTGGCCGAACAGAAGCGGCGCGGGATGGCCGCCGCGCTGGCCACCGTCGCGCACGAATTACGCACGCCGCTGACCAGCCTGGCCATGACTGCCAGGGGCCTCAAGGCGCGGCTGCCGGCGGCCCTGGACCAGGACACGCCGCAGCGCGACGGCCTGATGCAGGCCGTGGCCCGGATGGAATCAGACCTGGCCCATATCAGCAACAGCATTGAACTGCTGGTCGCCAACTCCAAGAACCCGGACAACGCCACGCAGGAGCTGTTCGAACTGGGCGGTGTGATCCGCGACGCTGTCGGCCGGTTTCCGTTCGAGCACAGCGACCTGGATCTGGTCACCGTCGACCTGCCTGGCCCCGCCTACGTGATGGGCAACGCCCAGTTGTTCGGGCTGGTCACGACCAACTTGCTGAAGAACGCGCTGGAAGCGACCAAGCGGGCCGGCAAGGGCACCATCCATATCCGCTGCGAGGTCCGGCCCGACGCCGTCCATGTAATGTTCCGCGACACCGCCACTGGCGTGCCGCCGCAAGTGCTGGCCCGGATGTTCCAGCCCTTCTTCTCTTACCCGGCGCATCGCGGCACCGGCATCGGACTGGCGTTTTGCCAGAAGGTGCTGAACAGCTGGGGGGCAAGCATCAGCTGCCGCTCCGAAGAGCACGTGTTCACCGAGTTCGATATGCGCTTTCCCCGCAAGGGGAAATGGCCCGAGGCGCCATCGCAACAGCAATAGCAGGCGCCGGCATTGCCGGCGCCGCACAGCCACTTACACCACCCCCGGCGGCCTTCAGCCCCGCAACCTGCGCGGCATCCATCCCCGGGGCCCCTGCCATCCTCAGCATCAGCCCCGGGCTCTGCCGGGCTTCTGCACTGTCAAGGCGTTGTCGACAATTCCATAGATCGTTGACACGATGTCAACCAAGAATTAACAGTCCGCCGCGACCCGGCATCGTGCAGCGGGTTTACCTTAGTACGCAGCAACACAAGAGTTTGGGGTGAATCGCCCTACTGCCCCGCAACGCCCTGTCCCTAGTATTGACTCACCGCGCGGCGCCAGCAGGACTGCCGCGCGGTACCAGGCATACCCCGCCTGCCACGCATAGCCAGTGTCCCTGATTACCTCATCGAATCCAGCCGCTCACCGGGTGAACGGCTGCGGACACGGCTGCAAGAAAACATAGGAGACAACATGCTGCACGACCTGCCCGCCCGCCCCGAGACCGTCCACTGGGGCTACTTCGATGCCGCCAAGGCGCCCGCCCTGACCGTGAAAAGCGGTGACCTCATCCGCGCCGAAGCGGTGACCCACCATGCCGGCGATGCCCCCGACCTGATGATGGACGACGCCATTCGCGAGATCTTCCGGGCGATTCCCCACGACGACCGCAACCCCGGCGTGCACATCATGACCGGCCCCATCTATGTCGAAGACGCCAAGCCCGGCGACGTGCTGGAGGTGCGCTACCTGCAGATGATTCCGCGCTTCCGTTTCGGGGCGAATGCCGCGGCCCACTGGGGCCAGCTGTACAAGGAGTTCGAGAAGGAGCGGGTCACCATCTATGAGCTGGACCAGCGCTCCAACACCGCGCATGCCCTGTACGCCTTCGACTACCCCGGCAAGATGACCATCCCCGGCAAGCTCGTGGATGACCGGGAGTGCTGCCGGCAGCCCGCGCTGGCCGGTGTGCGCGTTCCCGTGCGCCCGCATCTTGGCACGGCTGGCGTCGCACCCGACGCACGCGGCCGCGTCACCACCGTCGAGCCCGGCCTGCATGGCGGCAATATCGACAACTGGCGCATCGGCGCGGGCGCCACCATGTACTACCCGGTGCAGGTGGATGGCGCGCTGTTCTCGATCGGCGACCCGCATATCTCGCAAGGCGACGGCGAGATCAGCGGCACCGCCATCGAGGCCTCATTGAACGTCCTGTTCCAGATCGTCCTGCGCAAGGACTTCCACTTCCCGTCGCCGCTGCTGGAAACGCCGGATTGCTGGGTCGTCCATGGCTTCCACGAGGACCTGGATGAAGCCGGCAAGAACGCGGCCCGCGACATGATCCACCTGCTGACCGAGCAACAGGGACTCTCGCGCGACGATGCCTATTCGCTCATGAGCGTCTCGGCTGACTTCGGCGTGACGCAGGTCGTCGATGGCACCCAGGGCATCCATTGCACCATGCCGCGCTCGATCTTCCCGCCCAAGGACAAGGGCTGAGCCGTCAACTCAATACAAAGGGAGAGCGCCGCATGCAATACGTCTATATAGGACGCAACGAACTGGTTGCACTGATTGTCGGCCTGGTCACCGGCACGCTGTATTCCTGGCTGAACCTGCCGATCCCCGCGCCAAACGTCACCGGCGGGATCTGCGCCATCCTCTTCACCTACATCGGCTATCTGATGGTGCACGCGTGGCGCAGGACCATCGCCTTCGGGCGGCCGCCGGAAAGCCGCTGAATCACGCGCAATTCATGAGATGGGGGAATGACATGGTGGAAATTGCATTGGGCAGCACCGAGCTGCAGGCCGCAGCCGTTGGCTTGGTGACTGGCGTTATCTACACTGCGGTACGTGCGCCGATACCGGCCCCGAACGTGCTCGGCGGGATCTTCGCCATCTTTGGCACGTTCGCGGGATTCGTACTGGTGGCCGCGATGCGGGGGCAGTTGCTGTTCGGCTAGCGGAGGGCCTGGCCTTCGCAAGAAATGCTTTGGATGCGCGGCGGACAGCAATGTCCGCCCGTTTTCGCTGTTGCAGCGTGATGCCAGGGAGGCTCAATTGCACCTTTTGCGTTTTTCCACCGAAGCCTATCCACGCAACCGGCGCGGCGCAGCCTGGCGTGACGAACTCCGCGCCGCACGCCTGCATTGCGAAAGCCTGTGCGCGGATCACACCCTGCACGGCACGATCGAGTCGCGGACCACCCCCGCGGGCATCGAGCTGACCTGCATTGCATCGGTCCCCCAGACGCTGGCCATCACCAGCGGCGACGGCCGCGGCCTGATGCTGCTGATGCTGACCGAAGGCGAAGCGCACCTCGCTGCGCCGGAACTGCGTGAACCGCTGCGGCCGGGGCAGGTGGTCTGCGTGCCGGAACACGCCGCCCGCAGGCTGGCCCTGGCCACCAGCTTCCGGATGCTGATCGTGCACATCGGCCAGGCATTGCTGAGCGCACGCATCACCGCCCCCTTGCCTCGCTCCGCGCTGGTGCTGAGCGGCGACGCCGCGGAACTGTTTGCCCGCCTGCTCCAGTCCATGGCGGCCAGCTTCGACACCATCGTGTCCGCAAACGCCAAGGCCATCCAGCCCTTCGACAACACCATCACCGCCTGCCTTGACGCCGCGCTGGCCGACAGCCAGCCCAGCGCACCGCCGGACATGACGCCCTCGCGCGCGGCCGTCTTTGCGCGCGTCTGCAGCCGCATTGACGCACGCCTTGCCGAGCCGGAGCTCAGCCTCGCCGCCATCGCCGCAGACGAGCGCATGTCGGCCCGCTACCTGCAGAAGCTCTTCGAGAAATCCGGCAGCAGCTTTTCCGCCTACCTGCGCACCAGCCGGCTTGAGCGATGCCGGGCCGACCTGGCCAACCACCAATACGACAAGCTCTCGGTCTCCGACATCTGCTATCGCTGGGGCTTTAACGACCCTTCGCACTTCAGCCACGCGTTTCGCGAACAGTTCGGGATCTCGCCCCGCGCCTACCGTGAGCAGGCCGCGAACACGCCCGAGCATCGCCCACCGCAGAATGTCTCCCGCGGGCTTCCGGCCCATGCGAAACGCGCTCCGGCCAGTCCTGGCGCGCCCGCGAACGATGGCTCTGCTGCGCGCCTGCAAGCGGCGCCCACCATCGTCCCCATCACCCAGGCCCGCTCGCACGCCGCGCGCCCGGAAGGCCGGCACCACTGGCTGCAGGCCACGGACAAGACCGTGCACTGGGGCTATCTCAGCCACGATCTGCCGCCCGTGCTCGAGGTCATGCCCGGCGACACCGTCACCATCGAAACCCTGACGCAGCACGCCTCTGACGACCGGGAACGCATGATCGACGGCGACGCCGGCGCCGAAAGCGTCTTTCACTGGACCGCGGAGCAAAAGAACGTCAACCGGCGCGGCGCGGGCCCCATCGACGCCTCGGTCTATGGCCGCGGCGCGGGCGAAGGCTTTGGCGTGCATATCTGCACCGGCCCGGTCGCGGTGCGCGGCGCCATGCCCGGCGATGTGCTGGAGGTGCGCATCCTGGACGTGCGGCCGCGCCCATGCTGCAACCCGCGCTTTGCCGGCAGGGCCTTCGGCAGCAACGCCGCGACCTGGTGGGGCTTTCATTACCGCGACATGCTGACCGAGCCGCGCGAGCGCGAAGTGGTCACCATCTTCGAGATCGATTGCGAACGCGCCGACAGCCGTGCGCGCGCGGTCTACAACTTCCGCTGGACGCCGCAGCGCGATCCGTTCGGCGTGCTGCACCCGACCATCGACTATCCCGGCGTGCCAGTCGACCACGACACCATCGTCAAAAACTACGACGTGCTGCGCGATATCGAGATCCCGGTCCGCCCCCACTTCGGCGTCATCGCCGTGGCGCCGGCGCAGGACGGCCTGATCGACTCCATCCCGCCCTCAAGCTTCGCCGGCAACCTGGACAACTGGCGCGTCACCCGCGGCGCCAGCGTCTACCTCAAGGTAGCCGTACCGGGCGCCCTGCTGTCGATTGGCGATCCCCATGCCTCCCAGGGAGACTCCGAGCTGTGCGGCACGGCCATCGAATGCTCGCTCACCGGTGACTTCCAGCTCATCCTGCACAAGAGCACCATGATCGACCGCGGCGCCCCCTTCGCCGACCTGAGCTACCCGCTGGTGGAAACCGCCGACGAATGGATCCTGCACGGCTTCAGCTCGCCGAACCACCTGGCTGAACTGGGCCAGATGGCGCAGAGCCATATCTACCTGAAGTCCACCCTGGACGACGCCATGCGCGACGCCTTCCGCAAGACACGCCGCTTCCTTATGTCGGTCAAGGGGCTGAGTGAGGACGAGGCGGTCGCGCTGATCTCGGTTGCGGTGGATTTTGGTATCACGCAGGTGGTCAATGGCAACTGGGGCGTGCATGCCATTATCAGGAAGTCGATGTTCAGCCGCGCCTAGCAGGCTGTCGCACGGCGCAAGACCCATATGCGTATCCGACGCTGGCCGCGAACGGCAGCCTGCTGGGCTGTCCCGTGATCGATAGCGCAAGCGCCCCGGCTACTGCCGGCGCGGCGCTAGCCATGGCATCATCGGCGGAAGCCTAGGTTATTGGGGCGCGGACTGGGTGGTCGATCAAATGGAGTGAGATAAGTGCTCAAGAAATTGCGCGACATGTTGACTCACAGGCGTATCGCCGAGGAGCGGAATCGAGCTCTCCGAGCACGCTTCGGCCGCTCGCGGGAAGAATTGCAACGTTTATTTGCTCGTCCGCTAGATGCGATGCAACTATCAGTGACTGAAAAGAGGCCATCTAAGTACCCTGAAATTTCCAGCTTATTACCCGGAGCGGGCATAAATGCCTTTTACGCTCACTTTCAGCTGGAGTCGGATAAGGTGCATGGGTTTATCGAAGACATTAAAATCGGATTCGATAAAATTGATGAGCACTTGTATATAAAACGCAGCGGCAATGAGGCTGTAGATTTTCTCATTTCCATTGCGTTCAGTAATGAGTTTACTGGATCAATAGTGTCAGTGATGACCAACGATACTTCGGTGTTTGATCGCATAGTAGTGGCCAACTCAAGTCCACCGCCTCCGTGGGTCGCCTTCCCGGAGATTAGCGAACCGCTTAAGCTGGGATTCCTGCAAGGCGACCTTGAATATTGGTGGGATAACTATTGGTCTCCATTCTGGGAATCCTTAACCGCCGAAGAGCGCGAGGCATATTTAGGAAGACACGGAGCCACCGAAGAATGGAAGCGTTGCATTTGGCTTCATGGAAGGGAGGCACGTGAGCTACTGGAAAGCGCGCTGTTTGAGAAGGATCAGGGATAGCATGACCTTCCGGCATGTTCCTGAAGGTGCGTCCGCAATGCGAGCATTACTCCTGAATTTCAATCGACCGATGACTGTCGAGCGCTTGATGAAGGAACTCATTTAAGAGGGGAGCAACCCCGCCGCCGGCCGGCCTTTCAGCAACTGCCGGGCGCCAACACGCACGGCCGAACGCTGCCTGCCGGCCCCTATAGTATCCTCGCGGGTTCCCCGACCCGTACCACGAGATTGATGCACCACACCGACGACGCGCTCCCCGAGCACGAATCCACCGCCATCCACGAACCCCGCCTCTGGCGCGACAAGGGCTGGACCGCCCGCGTCATCAAGAACGAGGATGGCGACGGCTGGGCAGTCGAAATGATCCGCGACGGCAGCGCCGAGCCCGCGCTGGTCGGGCCCTGGACCATGGGACGGAACAAGGTCGATCCCAAGCCGCTGGATGCCACCGCGCACCAGACGCTGGTGAAGACCGCTTCAGAGGTGATCCGGCGGCATGAGCAGCAACTGCATGCGCAGCTCAACAAGCAGGTCAGTATCGAGTCTGAATCCGGCACTGTGATTGTGAAGCTCGTCATTACGCCGGACGAATTCGAGCCCTTTGGCACGCTCACGGCTGAAGATGCCTTCGGCGATGTGCTGGCGACTGTGAAGGTGCGGCCCGACTTTCGGCTGACGCGGGACAGCGCCGAGCGCTGGGCCGCTGGCGGGTTCGACAGGATTCGCTAGGCAACTGCCTGACAACGAAGCGCCGGAAGATTGCGAATCGTCTGATCGCCATAGACGACAGAGATGGGGACACTAGAGCCATCACCGAGACAACGGTGATCGGGCGTACCAACCCGGATCTCATTACAGGTGGCCGTCTCATGCGGCCAAAGTCGCACGTCCACATCCCTCAGTTTAATGGCGGGCCGGGGCGGGGCAGCCGCAAGGCTGGCCGGACTATCCTGTTAATGAGCCGGTATTGGTACCCCCGCTGTCAGGCCCGCCACCCTTTTAATGCAGGTATCAGGCGGGACTTCCAACTTTGATAGGAGCTCGCAATGGAAGAACAAACCGCGTCGAAACAACAAACCGTCTTGATCGCCAATCTGGAAGATTGTCGCGAATCGCTGAATTGCATCAGTGCTGGATTGGACAGGGTGCTGGTTCTGTTGGAAGTGGAAAGCGAATGTTCGGATGCTTGCTTTGGTATCCGGTGCCTGGTGGAGATGATCAAGGCGAAGTTTGATCGGACGGCGGCGGAGATTTGTCCGGTGGCGTGGGGATGCTGATGTGGCCGGGGGTGTAGCTCCGGTGGGATGGAATAACCGCAGCTTCGGCTGCGGTTATTTTTTTGGGGGGGACGGTACGAGGCTGGCTGCCTGCGAGGAGCCACGAGAGCAGTCGCCTGACGACGATTACTACGACGACCTCTATGATGATCTATGTTTCAAGAAAGACTTAACCCCGGCGGCCCAGCGTCTCGGGGTTTTGTCGTTTAAGGTTCCTGCATTGCATTGAGAATCGCGCGGTGCGGGATCAGTTGATCCGCTTCAACACTGCCGGGGTACACTGCGAGCAGGACTTGTGGGAGATCGTCTTGTAGTTTGCGCTTATCGTGCCACTCCTTGGCGCACTATCCATCCAGCTTATCGAAGTACCATTGATGGAAATGTTGCGAACTGCATCGCTGGCCGTGTAGCCCGACGCATTCCTGACGACGTAGAGTCCCGTTCGGCCATCGGCATTGATAACGAGCCGGTGTTGCTGACTACTACCCTTGTTTCCCACGTACGTTCCTGCGGCTGGATGGGCGTTCGGTTCGCATGCCGGAAGCATCATCCAGTTGTGGTTGAGATTCTCGAGCTGGCTTTCCGTTCTATCGCGTGCGCGCACCACCTTCCTTCGGTAACGCGAAACCGATTGGTCATAGGCGCCGAGCGCAGGCCGCACCCCAGCTTCCAAGGCATACCAGTCCCACACAAAGGTTGATCCGATCACCGGGACATGGGCGGCTTGCCTCGTCATGTCGATCATGTACTTAAGCGCTTCTCGATTGCTGTCGATGCGCTTCTTCTGCTCATCTAGATCGCGCAATTCGCTCTTGTGAGCGGCTGCCTTACTGCTCAGCGCCTTCGCATTCTCCCTGAGCACCTCCACGGCTGCAGGTCGCGATGAACACTTGGCCAACGCCTCGGCTGAGACAGGTGTGAGCACTACATCTTTGTAGTCGCCCTCGCTTGCAGCGTCGAGTTTCTGTCCTGCTCGCCGGTAGCCGTCGACGAGCTTGCTCCAGTCGCTTCCAAAATGCTCGGCTCCAGGGTCTTCGCCGTTCTCAATGCGACGAAGAATCTTCTCGACGCTCACAATGTTCTCGTACGCCTCGTTTGCGTCGACTAACGCCTGTGGCAGGTCTGGCGGAACCTGCGCGAGAGATTGATGCCCTTGCAGAACAAGCATTGCAAACACCAAAACGTATCGATTCAGGTTTCTCATTTTTGCTCCTCCTCTATGGCTGCTTAACCGCCGACGCGTTTATACCGCATGTCTGTCACGTCAATCGCACCTACGCGGAACCCCCCTCCCAGCGCACCAGACAGACTACCTCCGTTGCGCACCGTTCGACTGCTGGACCAGGTGCGCAGGCGCATTCGCTTCCTGCGCCACGACCCGCGCACGGAGCAGGCGCGGCTGTTCGCCGCCTGGTTGACTCTTCTGAGCTTCCGGGTCTGGCCGATTACAGGACCATTCCTCCTCGATGGACCGCAATCGCTGCAAACCGGTTATGGAGTGCGTGAGGAGAAATTTGGGGTCGATAGGCGACCCTGGGTTTCCCTTACCACCGTAACTTCACAAGTTCCGTGAGCGTGGGAAATGGCCAGTCCTCATCGTCAGCCGAATTCGTCAAGCTTGTAGCGAGGGGAGTAAATGGCATTTGCCATGCGTTCCACAATGTCACCGGCCCCATGGACCAAATATGCCAAAGTTTCTCGCACCCGCTTTGGGTCGTTGAATGTTGGGAACTGTCGCTTCCACGTGGCAAGTCCTCCGTCGAAGAAGCGGAATCGATCGTGGAATGAATGAAGGGTCGCCAAGGCGTCGAACAAGTCGGAGTCGTTAGCCTCCATGATCGCCTCGCGGGAACCAAAGACGCGTTTGAGCCGGGGGTAGTTCGTGCCGACTATGCCCGCAGACGGCCAGTAGCGGTCATCGGGAAATTACAGTTGAGTGACTGCTCCTTAAGCTAGTTGCTGCCCCCTCGAAGACCGACAGACTACGTCTGCTGTCGTTGAACCAGTCATTCGGCACCTGTCGAGTCGCCGACTCGTTGAACCAACGACGGATATTTTTACTTCGCAACACTAAATCTTTCAATTGCCGAAGAGAGGATCCTTAAAGGATGATCCGTAACGTCATTGTGCCAATATGTGCCGCGAAACACCGCGGACGACTCGTAGCGAATAATGTGCGCGGGGCGCGGGGTTCATCATTGCATTTTCTGTGAGACGAAAACTATAGGATGACTCTTCGGGGTCGCCCGCGTTTTGGTCCCAAGCGAGCTTTTCGGCGCCTGAAGGCGGAGATCCGGAAATGATGAGAAGGAGGCGTTCATGTTGAACCGCTCGGAAAGCAGTCCAACGGTACTAAAGAGGGCTGTACTGGCCGTCGCAATAGCCACCCTCGCCACGCCGTCCGCCAGTGCCGACGAGCGGCAGTACAAAATGACGACGCTTATTCCGCCGCAGATCACGACGCCGGACAAGGTTGAAACGCGCATCGGCACGCTGCGCTTCTTCGATGGTGTGCCGACAGAGGATACCGCTTCCAAGGTCTATGATCAGCTGGATTTCAGCCGCGGCATCGAAGCTTTTCTCAACGGTATTCCCGGCGCCTCCATGGTGGGCCTGCGCACTGGCAGTCGCGCCGTCGGCGCAGTCAACGGAACGATCGGCATCTTTCAGGACCTGATGGATTCAAGGTCGCTGTACCTGACGGCCAATACCGAAAGCATTTACTACGCAACGTGGATTGACCTAAAGAACGGCCCCGTCGTCATCGAGAGTCCTCCTAACGTGCTGGGCGTAGTCAACGACTTCTGGTTCCGCTATGTTGCCGACCTTGGCAATGCCGGCCCTGACAAGGGCAAGGGCGGGAAGTACCTGATCCTGCCTCCGGATTACAAGGGCACCGTGCCGGAAGGCTATTTCACCTTCAAATCCCCGACCTACGGCAACCTGGTGCTGGGTCGCGGCTTTATGAAGGACGGGTCGACCCGGGCGGCAGTGGACAGCATCCGGCAGCATATGCGCGTCTACCCGCTCTCCGAGGCTGGTCGGCCGCACGAGCCGAACTTCGTCGAACTTTCTGGCCGGGAAATGAATACGGTGCACGCCAACGATTTCAGCTTCTTTTCCGAGCTTAACCAGATCGTCCAGGAAGAACCTGAGGATTCGTACGGCCCCGACATGATGGGCATCTTTAATGACATCGGACTGGTCAAGGGCCAGCCCTTTGCGCCCGATGCCCGAATGAAGAAGATCCTCACCGACGCAGTCGCCACCGGGAACGCCATTGCCCGTTCGATTGATTTTCGCAGCCGAGCCAAGGAAGCAAGAATCTATCCTAATGCCCACTGGAATACACCGTTCATTGGCGGCAGCTACGAATGGCTGACCAAGGGCGGGGCGCGCAATTTCGACGCGCGAACCATGTTCTTCTATGCGGCCACGGTCAACACACCCGCAATGGCCGTAGCGATGCCGGGGGTTGGGTCACAATACGCATCGGCCAATCTGGATGCGAACGGCCAGGCTTTCGATGGTGCAAAGACCTATCGTTTGCGCGTTCCCGCCGATGTGCCGGCCAAAGATTTCTGGTCGGTTGTCCTGTATGACACACAGACGCGCTCCATGTTGCAAACTGATCAGCGCTTCCCCAGCCTCTCCAGCCAGACCAAACCAAAGGCGAATCCGGACGGCAGCGTGGATGTCTACTTCAGCCCTAAGCGACCCACGAATGTTGACAATTGGGTACAGACGGTTCCGGGCAAGAGTTGGTTTACGATTTTCCGCCTCTACGGTCCGCTGCAGCCCTGGTTCGACAAGACCTGGAAGCTGCCGGATATCCAACGTGTCGGGTGATGTGCCCCTCTGCGTGATGACATGTCACCCAGCGAAACAGCAGTCTGATGTAGACGCCCGCTATGGAGAAAGCAGCCGGTCAGGGTTACTTGCCTGATTGGAACAAGCCGGGCTCGCGACCCGAGTCCCTTCTTCGCCGCCAAGCCAGAACCGCTTCGCTCCATTTTGATCGCGTCTCTCACCCCTTCCACGTGTCCGGCGCATTACGCCGGACGTAGTCCATACCTCAATATCCACGTGCTGGATCGATGATGCTCTCCGGCAATTCCCCGGCAGAAACGCGAATAATATTCTCCGCAATCTGCCTCGCCGCAGACGACGGAATCGCCACCGAAGCCAGGTGGGGTGTGATCAGCACATTAGGCATGCTCCACAGCGGATCCCCGGCAGGCAAAGGTTCGCGCTCGAAAACGTCCAGGGTTGCCCCGCCGATGTGGCCGCTTTGGAGCAGGTCCGTAAGCGCCGCCTGATCGACCAGTGCGCCCCGCGCGACGTTGATGAAGGCCGCGCCTCGCGGCAGCCGCTCGAGTCGCGCCCGATCCAGGATGCCAGCCGTCTGCGGCGTGAGCGGCAGCATCACGACGACAATGTCCGCCTGTCCGAGCACGGTGTCGAGCGTTTCCAGTCCGGCAAAGCATTCCACGCCTTCGATCTGCGCCGGGCTGCGCGACCAGCCGATCACCTCGAACCCCTGGCGCTGCAGTTCGTGCGCCGCTCTCGCGCCCAGCTGACCGAGCCCCAGAACCGCCACGCGGATGTCTTCCGGAGAACGGGGATGACGGTAGGCCCACTCACCCCGCCGCTGCGCCTGCTCGAAGTACGGGATGTCCCGGGCGTGCCGCAGCACAGCGAACAGCACGTACCCGGCCATCATGCGCGCCATCTGCGGGTCCGTGAGCCGTGTGATCGGAATGCCTTGGGGAAGGTCCTGCCGCTGAACCAGTGAATCAACCCCCGCCCCCAGATTGACGATCAGGCGCAGGTTCGTCATCCCGGCAAAGAAATTCTCCGGCGGTTTCCAGGCGAGCGCGTAGTGAATGTCGGCCGGCCGGGTGATTTCGCTGGAGTGAATGACCTTCAGCTTCGGGAGCTGGGCCTGGAGCGCGCGCTTCCACGTGTCGAAATCGTCGAATGCGCTGTAGAAGGCCAGCGCGCCCGAGGGGGTGTCTTCAGAAATTGGCATCTTGGCAACTGCATTGAGAATAATGGCAAGGACGACAGCGAGAGTACATCTTGCTGCCGTTCCGCGTGCGCATGGGAAATCAGACCGCTGCTCTGCCCTTCTGCACCAGCCGCGTGACGGCCTCGATGGCAAATTCGTAGCCGTCGCCGCCCAGCCCGGCGATCACGCCATCCGCCACCTTGGAGATGTAGGAGTGGTGGCGGAACGGCTCGCGCTTCCAGATGTTGCTCATATGGGTTTCGATGATCTTGCCGGGGAAAGACAGCAAGGCATCGAGGATCGGAATCGACGAGTAGGTCAGGCCGGCCGCATTGATGATGATGCCGTCCGCCACGCCGCGCGCTTCCTGGATCCAGTCGACCAGCTGTCCCTCGTAGTTCGACTGCAAGAAGCGCAGGTCGGCATTCAGGGACGCGGCCTTTTTCTCGCATCGAGACTGCAGCACCGGAAAGCTGTCGCTGCCGTAGGTCTTGTTGGCGTCCAGGCCATATAGATTGGCGTTGGGGCCGTTCAGGAACCAGATGGTGATTCTCTCGCTCATGTTCTGCCTCTGTATCTCAACCTTCGTGGGGGCGCGTGGCCTGCATGGCGGGCAGGCTTTGGAAAGCCTCATTCCAGCGTGCCGCGTTGCGGTATTGGGCGCGCCAGTCGAGTTCGGGAAACCGGAAGTCCAGATACCCCAGCGCGCAGCCAATGGTGATTTCACCGATGGTGGGCTGTTCTTCCACCAGGTCCGGTGCGATGGCGTCGATTGACTCGAGGCAGGCGCTGACTTTCGTCAGCAGCGCTTCGCGCCACGTGGGCCACTGGACTTCCTCGGGGCGCGCGGTCCGTTCGTAGCGCGCGAGCAGCGCGGCGTCGAGCAGGCCATCGCCGAGCGCCTGGCGGGTCAGGGCCGTCCACCGCGCGGGGCCGGAGGCGGGAAAGATGTCCGCGGCGTCTGCCCGGCTGGCCAGGTACTCGCAAATCACCCGGCTGTCATAGATGGACTGGCCATTTTCCAGGATCAGCGTCGGGACTTTGGCGAGCGGGTTGTGGGCCGCGATGCGCGGGTCGCGCCGCACCGGATGGGCGGCGCTGTCCAGCAGCTCGATGGATTCGGCCTGCCCCGTCAGGTGTGCGCAGACCATGACCTTGCGCACGAATGGCGAGGTCGGAGCGAAAAGGAGTTTCAGCATGGTTAATTGGCCTCTAGGGGATCAGGACCAGCTTGCCGAAGACCTTGCCGCTTTCCAGCATCTGGTGGGACGCGACTGCTTCCGCGAGCGGGAAGGTGGCGTGGATGCGCGGCTTGACCCGTCCGTTCTTCAGCAGCGGGATGACATGGCGGGCAAGGCTCTGGGCCATCCGGGTCTTTTCGTAATGGCTCTGGGGGCGCATGGTGGACGAGTGCAGGCTCAACTGGCGCTGCATCAGCGTCAGCAGTTCGACATTGACCGCCGAACCCTGCATGAAGGACAGGCTGACATGGCGGCCGCCGAAGGCCATGGCGGCAAGATTGCGGCGGACATAGTCGCCGCCGACGATATCGATGACCACGTCGACCCCGCGCCCATCGGTGTGCTCCAGGCAGGCCTTGGTGAAATCGGTGGTGGGCCAGCAGATCGTCGCATCGGCGCCCATGGCGCGCAGTTCCGGAAAACGGCTTTCGTCGTTGTCCGTGACGATGACGGTTGCGCCGGCGGCATGCGCCATGCGGATCGTGAGCGTGCCGATGCCGCCGGCTGCACCGTGGATCAGGACGGTTTCGCCCATGGCCAGGCGGCCCAGCTCGAACAGGTTGTGCCACACGGTGAACAGCCCCTCGGGCAAGGCGGCTGCCTCAACATCGGAAAGCGTGCCGGGCACGATGAAGGACTGATCGACCGGCGCCGTACACCACGGCGCATAGCCGCCGCCGGGCACCAGGCTCATCAGCCGCTGGCCCATCAGCTGGCTGTCCACACCGGGACCGCAGGCGACCACTTCGCCGCAGACTTCCAGCCCGAGCACGTCGGTGATGCCGGGCGCGGGCTTGGCGATACCTTGACGCTGCATGATGTCGGGCCGGTTGACGCCGGCGGCGAGCACGCGTAGCAGGACTTCGCCAGCACCGGGCTCGGGCATGGGGCGCTCGGCCAGCGTTAGCACACCGGCGTCGCCGGGTTCACGGGCGATGATGGCTTGCATGGAGCGGGGAAGACTGGTCATGGGTGTGTTCTCTCAGGCGGCGTTGTCTGACGCGTTGTGTCATGCCTTCGCGTTGCGTTCTTGCATCTGCTCTTACGTCCGCTTCTGCGGACTGAAAATGCTGACACCCTCATCTGGCAGCGCAAGTCCCGCGACCGAGCCGATGGGCCATTGCTGCATGGCGCCCAGGCCCGCACTGCGCACCGTGACGACCTGACGGGCCGTCATCGGAATGTCCACGTCGATGAACGTATTGATGTGATCGCCCTGGTAGACGTGATTGATCACCGTGCCGCTCAACACCGATTCGGCATGCAAATGCTCAAGCTTGATGTGCTCCGGGCGCACGTACACGTCCAGCCTTTCCCCGTCGTGCGATGCGTCGGCCAGGCGGGCATGTGGAAAGCTGATGAGCCCCGAGCCTAGGCGCAGTTGCACGTCCGTTGCCGTCTGGCCGTGATAATGCGCTGGCAGGATATTCACGTCGCCCAGGAAGGACGCCACGAACGGGTCTTGCGGGTTCTGATACAGATCGGCCGGCGACGCGATCTGCCGAATGGTGCCGTTCGACATCACCGCGATCCGGTCGGACATGGCCAGCGCCTCGCCCTGGTCGTGGGTGACGAATACCGTGGTCAGGCGCAAGCGGCGCTGGATTTCCCGGATCTCTACCTGCATGGAGCCGCGCAGGTTCTTGTCCAGGGCCGAGAAGGGCTCGTCCAGCAGCAGTACCTTGGGCTGGATCACCAGCGCCCGCGCCAGCGCCACGCGCTGCTGCTGGCCGCCCGAGAGTTCGCGCGGCTTGCGGTGCCCGAGGCCGTCCAGCTTCACCAGGTCCATCACCTGCTTCACGCGCTGTGCGATTTCGTCCTTGCCCACGCCCCGCATACGCAGGCCATAGCCGATATTGCGCTCGACGGTCATGTGGGGAAAGAGCGCGTAATTCTGGAAGACGATGCCGATCTGCCGCTTGTGCGGCGGCTCGCAGGTCACCGGCTGGCCATCGATGAAGATCTCGCCGGTGTCGGCTTCCGCAAAGCCTGCGATGAGGTTGAGGAGCGTCGTCTTGCCGCAGCCGGACGGGCCCAGCAGGGTGAGGAACTCCCCGCGTCGTATCTTCAGCGAGAGCTCGTGCAGCACGGTGTGGTCGTGATACTTCTTGACCACCCGTTCCAGGCTGACTGCGGTATCGGGCTGTGCGTTGTGTTGCTGTGCGGCAGGCTCGGAGTTGGCTACGTTCATAGGTGTACAGAGATTGAGGAGTATGCCGTGCTCCAGGCTTGGGCCCAATGACATCGAGGCCGAGCTGGTACTGGCAAGCAGGATAAGTCAAACAGCCAGTATCGGGACTTTGCAGAAACTGATGCGGTCCCTCGGAAAAAACGAAATGCCCGGTTTCTGCGCCGGCGGCGCGGATGCGATGGCCGGGAACGCCTTGTGGTGCGCGGGTGGTGCGCGGGTGCGGGGTGGCGGTGCGGCACCCTTCGGCCGGCGCTTTACTTTTTCCTAAGTCCTGAGTTTGAAAAACGTGATTTTCAAACGAGGTGGGCTTCATCAAACTGGCCACCGTCGATGAGCGATGTCTCCAGGGCGCCAGTACGCCTTGCCGTCGAAGCTTCCGTGCCGGGGCGACTGACCGGGGCGATCATTCTTAGGAAATTCAAATGTCAGTGGAAAAAATCAACACCGTGGTGGTCGGTGCTGGCCAGGCGGGCATCGCGATGAGCGAGCATCTCGCGCACATGGGTGTGCAGCATGTCGTGCTGGAACGCAGCCGAATCGCAGAACGCTGGCGCTCGGAACGTTGGGATTCTCTGGTCGCGAATGGACCGGCCTGGCATGACCGTTTTCCCGGGATGAAATTCGAGGGCATTTCGCCGGAGACCTTTCCGTCGAAAGAGCGCATGGCCCAGTATTTCGAGAGCTATGCCGCCATGCTGAAGGCGCCGGTCCGTACCGGCGTGGAAGTCAGGCGGGTGGAACGGCATCAAGGACGTCCCGGCTTCAGGGTGACGACATCCGACGGCATCATCGACGCAGACAACGTCGTTGCCGCAACCGGCCCGTTCCAGACGCCGGCCTATCCGAAGATCGTGCCCGAGAGCGAAAAAATCCGGCAGCTGCATTCCTCGGCCTACAAGAATCCGGGCCAGTTGGCGGAAGGCGGGGTGCTCGTGGTGGGCGCGGGCGCTTCCGGCTCACAGATCGCCGAAGAGCTGCGCCAGGCCGGCAAGACGGTTTATCTCTCGGTCGGCGAGCATTACCGTCCGCCGCGCGCGTACCGTGGCCGGGACTACTGCTGGTGGCTGGGCGCCCTCGGGCTGTGGGATGAAGTGAGGATCCGGCCCAAGAAGGCGCACGTCGCTTTCGCCGTGAGCGGCTATGAAGGCGGCAAGACCGTCGATTTCCGGCGCCTGGCGCACGCGGGCATCAACCTGGTCGGCCTGACCCAATCCTACAAGGATGGCGTCATGACGTTCGAGCCAGGCCTGCCCGAGAACATCGCCGAGGGCGACCGCGCCTACTTCGACGTGCTGCGCGAAGCGGATGCCTATATCGAAGAGAATGGCCTGCCGTTTCCGCCGGAACCTGACGCCTGGGAGCTGCTGCCGGACCCGGAGTGCCTCAAGCACCCGATCCTCAGCCTCGACCTCGCTGACGCCGGCATCACCACGATTCTCTGGGCGACCGGTTTCAAGTTTGATTTCAACTGGCTGAACGTGAAGAATGCCTTCGACGAGAAGGGAGATCCGTTCCACAAGCGCGGCATCTCCGCGGAAAGCGGCATCTATTTCCTGGGCCTGCCGAATCTGGTCAACCGGGCGTCGTCCTTCATCTATGGCGTCTGGCACGATGCGAAATACATCGCTGACCATATCGTGCTCCAGAACGGCTACATGACGTATGAGCGGTCTTGAGCTTGTTCTTGAGGCTGCACGGTGACCTGTCATTGGTAACGAGGTTGCACGCACGAGCTGCCGGATCGGGTGATCCGGCAGCTTTTTGTTTTTCTCAAGGGAGTTCCCATGGCCGAGATGACGTGCATTGAAGACCTGCGCAGGCTGGCGAGAAAGCGCGTGCCGCGCATGTTCTATGACTATGTCGACGGCGGATCGTGGACCGAATATACCTACCGTGCCAACGAGGCGGATTTTCAGCGTATCGAATTCCGCCAGCGCGTGGCGGTTGACATTACCGAGCGCAGCACCGCCAGCACCATGGTGGGCCAGCCGGTCAGCATGCCGGTGGCGATCGCGCCCACCGGGTTGACCGGCATGCAGCACGCCGATGGAGAAATCCTGGCCGCGCGCGCGGCGAAGCGGCACGGCATCCCGTTCACCTTGTCCACCATGAGCATCTGCCCGATCGAGGCGGTGGCGGAAGCGACCGGACGCCATCCGTTCTGGTTCCAGTTGTATGTGCTGCGCGACCGGACCTTTGTCGAAAGCCTGATCGACCGTGCCAGGAATGCCAATTGTTCGGCGCTCGTGGTCACGATGGACCTGCAGGTCTTCGGCCAGCGGCACAAGGACAAGAAGAACGGTCTGTCCACGCCGCCCAAGCCGACCCTGCGCAACCTTGTGAACATGGCGAGCAAGCCGCGCTGGTGCATGGGCATGCTGGGTACCAGACACCGTCAGTTCGGCAATATCGTCGGGCATGCCAGGGGCGTCGACAATATCGGGTCGCTGGTGGAGTGGACTCAGGAGCAGTTCGATCCGCGTCTGTCCTGGCAGGATGTTGAATGGATCAAGAAGCGATGGGATGGGAAGCTGATCGTCAAGGGCATCCAGGACCCCGAGGATGCGCGGCTGGCGGTGGCAAGCGGCGCCGATGCCATCATTGTGTCGAACCATGGCGGGCGCCAGCTGGACGGCGCCGCGTCATCGATCTCCACATTGCCGCGCATCGTGGAAGCCGTCGGGGATCGGGTGGAAGTCCATATGGATGGCGGCATCCGCTCGGGCCAGGATGTGCTCAAGGCTATCGCGCTCGGGGCGCGTGGCACGTATATCGGTCGCGCCATGATGTATGGCCTGGGCGCCCTCGGCGAGCAAGGCGTGACCACGGCCTTGAACATCATTCAGAACGAGCTTGATCTCTCCATGGCGTTTTGCGGCAAGACGGATATCCAGTCGGTCGACCGGAGCATCCTGCTGACTTCATTTTGATAGCGTCCTGAGGCGTCCGGGCCGAAGCTGGCCAGGATGCCAGGACTTATTGACAGAGAAATTCGACGAGGCCGGCCAGCATGCGGTCGCAGGCTTCGATCTGCGCCAGCTCCACATACTCGTCGGCCTTGTGTGCGACTTCAATGCTCCCGGGCCCGCAGATCAGCACTGGCGTTTCGTTCCAGCTCTGCTGGAACAATCCCCCCTCGCTGCCATAGTCCACCCTGGCGCATGGGGTGCCCGCGGGGAGCAGCGAGGCAAGCAGGCCGACAGCAGGCGAATCCTCGCGCGTGTTCAGGCTGGGATAGCTGTTCGTCATCTGGATGTGTGGCAAGGGCGCCGCAGGATCCAGCGCCTCATTTTTGACGCGCTCGGCCAGGCGTTCCAGGACGCGCTTCAGGATCTCCTCAGGTTTATCTTCCGAGACGTTGCGAATCTCGAAGCTGACTTCGCATTCGCTGGGCACGATGTTCAAGGCGCGGCCGCCGTGGATGACGCCGGCGTGGACCGTGCTGTAGGGCACGCCGTAGCCCTCCTCGCGCGGGCCGCTTTGCGCCAGTTCACGCTGCACGTCCCGCAGGGATGCGACGAGGTCGCTGGCCATGTGGATGGCGTTGAAGAACCTGGGCGCCAGGCCTGAGTGGCCGGCCTGGCCGCAGCAGACTGCCCGGTAGGCAGCCTTGCCCTTGTGACCGGTGCCGATCCGCATCAGGGTCGGCTCGCCGACAATGCACAGGTAGGGTGCGGGGAGGCTGTTCTCCAGGCGGCGCAGCAGGTGGCGCACGCCAACGCAGCCGATTTCCTCGTCGAAGGACAGCGCCAGCTGCAAGGGGCGCTGGAGCCGCCGCCGGGCGGCTGCCACCATGGCGGTGACGGCGCAGGCCACGAAGCCTTTCATGTCGGCTGTGCCGCGTCCGTAGATGCGGCCATCCCGGTGCGTTGCCTCAAAAGGGGGTGAAGTCCAGGGCTGGCCTTCCACCGGCACCACATCGGTATGACCGGAGAGCAGGACGCCCGGAACGCCCACCGGACCGACCGTCGCAAACAGATTGGAGCGGCTGGGGTCTTGCGGGTCGGGCGCGAGCATCGATTCGATGCCGGCTTCCGCCAGGATGTCCTGGACCGTGTTGATGAGCGCGATGTTTGGCGTCAGGGAAACCGATGCGAAAGAAATGAGCGTTTCCAGGAGAGCGACGCTTGCTGAGGAGGCTTGATTTTCCATCTCTGGCCCTTCTTGAGGGGGCATTGCCAAAACACGGCATGGCCGATGCGGCTGGCGCTTCAGGACGCCGATTTCAGCGGCGCTGCGATATGGGGATCGAAGAAACTTGGAGCGCTCATTCCGGGGATGTATTGGTCGGAGATATAAGCGCGGCAGCGTTCCATGAAGATTCTCGTCAATCTTGACTGTTTCATCGGCTTGTAAGTCGCCAGGCCGAGCAGCATGGGCCGATGGGTACCGGCAAGGCGGACCCGCACCATGCGCTTTCCATCGAGCGACTGATCGGATTTGGGGCGCACATTGAAGAGTGCGTAGCCAATGCCGTTGGCGACCATGGACCGGACCACTTCCGTGGACTGCGAACGCGCCGCGATGTTCGGCGTCACGCCGGCCTTTTCAAACAGGGAGGTGAAATAGTCCCGGCTCATCGGCATATCGAGCAGGACGTAGGGTTCGGGCGCCAGCTCTTCGAAGGAGACGACTTTCTGCTGCGCCAGCGGATGGACCTCGCTCACCAGCACATAGGGCGGCATTGTCGCCAGGCTCTCGAACTGGATGTCGTCCTCAAGGTGCAGGTCGTAGGTGATCGCCACGTCGATCTCAAGCGCATGGAGCTTGTTCATCAAGACTTCCTGATCGCCTTCGACCATCTGCAGCTCGATCTTATTGAAGGCGCGCGAAAAGCCGAAGATAACCTCGGGCGCAATCATTGCCGTGAGCGACTGGAAGCTTCCCACCCGCAAGGTGCCCTGGATGACGTCGCTCGAATCGGAGGCGATTTCATAGAGTCGGGACGACCGTCCGAGCATGTCTTCGCAGTGATGCAGGACCAGCTTGCCGATGGTGGTCAGGCCAATGCCCTTGGAAGAATGGCGCACGAACAGCTGCACGCCCAGTTCGGCCTCGATATGGGCGATCGCTGCGGAGATCGAGGGAGAGGAGATATGGATTTGCGTCGACGCAGCGGCGATGCTGCCATGCTTCGCCGTTGCGACGAAATACTCCATCTGGCGCAGGGAAATGCGATTGAGCATGTCGAGATCAGGAAAAGGGGAACGGTCCAGTGTACTGGAGAAGGTTTGCCCTTTCGAGTGCCGGCTGCCTGGCCGGCGCTGTCACGCTTCATTCGATGCGTCGGACTGGTCACAGGTTTCCGGGAACGCCAAAGCTGGGCGCCGCACGGGGATCGAGCGCCCGCTTGACATAGTCCTTCAGCTGCGGCGCATAAACCTCCCAGGCGGCATGGAGGGCCTCGACCGGATCGTTTTCTACCCAGTCCAGGCGCAGATCCACGACAGGCCAGTTTTGGGCATCGTACACCAGCAGGCCTGCCGAGTGCACCGGACCCTCCTCGCCGCCGGCGGCCTGGCCGGCGAGCATGGCCTGCATCAGCCGTTCCGCGAGCGCGCCTTCGGTCTGCTCGAAGGCCGACAGCATGGCCTGGGGCACGTCACGCGTCGCCAGCATGTTGCCCGCGCATGCGGCATGGCTGCCGACCACGCTTGCCAGGGTGCCCAGCGCCTTGGCACCGGTGAATACCACTGGCGGGTTGTGCGCGTCGATGGCCATGAGCTGGCGATACTCGATATGGGGGCGCTTCTGCAACTCCGCGAGGGCGCGTTCCGGCGTCAGGCCGCTGGCCATCAGGTCCAGCGCGAGGGGCCCCAGATCCGGGTCGGTAATGTTCTGGCTCGCGGCGGCGCCGACCCCTTTGCGGCCGCGGATGCAGCGCGAGGCAACCGCCGGTGACGAGGACGCCACGGCGGCGCCGAACTGGCCGGTGGCGGGGCACCGTGCAATGATGGAGAAGGTCATGGCAGCTCAGTCGGGGATGACAGCGGTGGCGTCGATCTCTACCAGCCACTCGGGGCGGGCCAGAGCCGATACGACGATGCCGGTCGAGACCGGGAAGACACCCTTCAGCCAGCGGCCCACGACGCGATAGACCGCCTCGCGGTAGCGCGGGTCGATGATGTAGATCGTGATCTTGCAGATGTCCTCGAGCTCGCCGCCGGCTTCCTTGAGCAGCATCGCGATATTGGCCATGGCCTGCTCCGCCTGTCCGGCGACGTCCCCGATGCACACGCTCTCCGAGGTGTCGAGGTTCTGGCCGATCTGCCCTCGCAGAAAAACGGTACGGCCGCGCGCGACAACGGCCTGGCAAAGGTCGTTGTCCAGGTTCTGTTCCGGGTAGGTGACTTTGGTGTTGAAGGTGCGGATGCGGGTATGCTTCATGGTCGATTCGGATCGATTCGGCAGGTGGCGGGAGATTGGGGGCGATGCACCCGACTGCATGGTCATGTGCAGCCGCTGGCGGCGCCATTTGTATTTTCCTGTCGGCCGTTTAGGAATTTCCGAATACCACCGAACCTCACACGGCCGCTAACCTGCTCCAGACGGCGGAACCATCCACAACCCCATCGGGAAATGTGAGGCACCCCTACGAAAAAGCCGACTTGGCCGCCTGGTACGACTTTCACATCATAGGCTCCGTAATTCGAAGTCATTGCGTCAACGTGATTGCGTCAGCAACGCATCTCTTCTTGTGATTGCATTGCCCGGTGGCACGTTCCAGCGTATTTCCAGTTCTATCAGATGTTTATCTTTTCGATTGGGGGTTAGTAAATGACGATTCGCAAGCTTTTGGCACTTTGCGCGCTCTCCGCCACGCTTGGCAGTACCGCGGCATGGGCCCAGGAAGCCTTGGTGGTGAGCACCTGGGGCGGCAGTTTCCGCGACCTCATCGATGAAAGCATCGGCAAGGAATTCACGCGGCAAACCGGGGTGCCGGTCAAGTACATCACGGGCGGCACCATCGACCGCCTGAACAAGGCGAAGCTTGCCTCCAAGCCCGAGAGCGACGTTACCTTCACGACTTCCCACGTCGGCTGGCTCTACGCCAACGGCAATCTGTTTGAAAAGCTGGATACGAGCAAGATTCCGAATTACAAGCATCTGGTCGAGCGCGCCAGGATCAGCCCGTATCACATCGGCAGCTGGGCCTATGTCTACACCATCGGTTATCGCGCCGACCTGGTGCCGCCCAGCGTCAAGTTCGAGAGCTGGAACGACCTGTGGAGCCCGGCCCTGAAAGGCAAGATCGGCGTGCCCGACTTCGATCCGAGCCATGTGGTCGCGGTTTCGGCCATGCTGTCGGGTGGCGATGCGCAAAGCTGGGAAAAGGGGCAGGACAAGCTCAAGGCGCTCAAGCCCAACTTCAAGGCGTTCTATACCAATGACGCCAATGCGCAGCAGTTGATCGCCACCGGCGAAACGCCCGTGCAGGTCATCCTGTCGATCAACGCCTATCACATGATCAGCCAGGGCGTTCCCGTCAAGTTGGTCACACCCAAGGAAGGCGCGGTGCTCGGCATCGATACCATGGCCATCACGAAGGGCTCCACCAAGGCCGATCTGGCTTACAAGTTCATGAACATCGCCTTGTCCCCGGAAGTCCAGTCGAAGATCGTGGCCTTGAAGAAGGCCAGCCCCGTCGTCGACGACGCCAAGGTTTCGCCTGAAGACGCCAAGCTGCCCGGCGTGTTCACAACGAAGGAGCAGTGGGACAAGGCCATCCTCGTGGACCACAAGCTGCGCGCCGAGAAGACTGCGGAATGGCGCAAGTGGTTCACTGAAAACGTCATGAACTGAACCCGACAGTAAGAGTATGGAGGGAGGGTCGCCGCGGCAATGCACCGCGCCGATCCTCCCTCGCCGATTGAGCATCTGGAATAAGGTTTAAGAATGCGCCCCGATTCACGAGCCTGGTTGGTCTCCCCGGCAGTACTTGTCGCGCTGTGCATCGCAGTATCGTTGATTGCGGTCCTGCAGTTCAGCTTCCGGGCGTATGTGCCCGGCTCCCTGGATGTCGGCGGATTCACGTTCGCCAACTTCAGCGACCTGACCAAGTCGATTTATCTCGACGCGTTCTCCAACACCTTGTGGCTGAGCGTGGAGACGACCGTGTTTTCGCTGCTGGTTGCGTACCCGCTGGCCTATGCCCTGGTGCGCGTCAGGAGCCGGGCGCTCAAGTCCTTCATTCTCGTGGTGTCCATCACGCCCCTGTTTCTGGGGGAAATCGTCCGGACCTACTCCTGGATTGCCGTCCTGGGCAGCAATGGCTTCATCAATGGCACGCTGCGAAAGCTCGGCCTGATCGACTGGCCACTGGAACTCATGTTCACACACCTGGGCGTGCTGGTCGCGCTGGTGCACGTAACGATTCCCGTCGTGGTCCTGATGCTAGCCACGGCAATTTCGCATATCGACCGCGACTACGAAAAAGCCGCCCAGAGCCTGGGTGCCGGCCCGGTCAGGACCTTCCTCACGGTCACGCTTCCGCTTTCGATGCCGGGTATCCTGGCTGGCATCACAACTGCGTTCGCCTGGACCTTCAGCGCCTTTGCGACGCCTCAGATGATTGGCGGAGGCCGCGTGCCGACGGTCTCGACGCTGGTGTACCAGCTTGGCTTTGCTTCCATGAACTTCCCGCTGGCGGCCAGCCTGAGTGTGATGGGCTTGCTGCTCACGGCCGCAGCGCTCTTTTCCCTGGGGCTGTTCACCAAGCGGCTGAAAGCCGTTGGAGGCCACTAAAATGAGAATCAAAAGCGCTCTGCCTTTGCCGCTGCGTGTCGCGGGCCCGCTGCTCGTCGCCATCCTGCTTGCATTCGTGCTGCTGCCGGTGGTGGTGGTGACCATCGCCGCCTTCAACGAAAAGGCGATCATCACTTTCCCGCCTGAATCCTATTCGCTGACATGGTTTGCACGCGTCTTCAGTTATCCGGATTTCCAGGATGGATTCCGTGCCAGCCTCGTCATCACCGGATGGTCCTCGTTCATTGCGCTGGTGATCGGGACCTGCCTGTCGATTGCCGTCAAACGGCTGGAATTCCCCGGCAAGCAGACGCTGCTGGCCATCCTGCATTCTCCGCTCGTGGTGCCGCACTTCACGCTGGGGCTGGGCCTGCTCATCCTGGTGTCACAGGCCTCCATACACCGCTCATATGACGTCGTCATCCTGTGTCACGTGATGCTGGTGCTGCCGTTCGTGCTGAAGAGCGTCTATGTTTCGATGGAAAACCTGGACGCAAAGCTGGAACAGGCGGCAGCAAGCCTCGGTGCGTCGCCGCTGAAGGTGCTTTTCACGATTACGATTCCGCTGCTCGCGCCGGGGCTGTTTGGCGGCTGGTTGTTTGCAGCGATCATGTCGTTCAGTGAATTCACCGCATCGCTTTTCGTCACAACGCAAGACACGCAGACACTGCCCGTTTCCATGTACAACTATGTCCGGGAGTTTGCCGATCCGACGCTGGCCGCGCTGTCAGTCGTCTATATAGCCGTGACGGCTAGCGTGCTTGCCTTTGCGAACTATTTTCTGGGCTTGGGGAAAATCCTCAATATCGAGCAAGGGCATTGACCGGCATGCGCTGCTGAAAGCCGTGCTGGCGGTATGGACCGCTAGCACGGCAGCTCGGGGGAGCTGCAAGCTGGAATGCCGTCCGTATACTGCCAAGCTGAAGCCCTCGTCAATGCTGCATCAGCCGCGCCGTCTCCGCTCGCGCGCGTGCGTACTCCCCAGCCAGCACATCAACCAGTTCATCCACGGGAAGCACCCCATCCACCCCCGAAACGCTGTGCCCGGCGCTCCAGATGTCGACCCAGCGCTTAGGGCCGTGCGCCTCCCGGCCATGCTCGCTGAAGAGTTCGCGGGCACGCTCGGGAGACACCTTGCCCTGCAGGGTCTGCGGGTCCAGCCCCGCCGCCACGATGGAGGGTCGCAGCATGTTGGTATCCAGTCCCGTGAAGGCCTGGGTCAGCAACACGTCGTCGAGCCGGCTGTCCACCAGCATGGCCTTGTAGTGGTCGGCGCCCAGGCTTTCCGGCGTGGCGATGAAGCGCGTGCCCATCATGCCCAGATCGCAGCCCAGCGTGCGGGCCGCCCACAGCGCGGCACCGTCGGACATGCCGCCCGACAGCACGATGGGGCCGTCGAACATCCGGCGTACGGCACGTACGAAGGCAAAGGGGTTGGCCCAGCCGGTCTGCCCGCCGGCCCCGGCCGTGAGCAGGATCAGACCATCGGCACCCGCCGCCAGCGCCTTCTCGGCATGGCGGATCGATGCCACGTCGGCGAACACCAGGCAGCCGATATCGTGCAGCGGCTGGATAACGGCTTCGGGCGAGCCTACGCTGGCGATGACCATTTCCACCCGGTGGCGGACAAGGACCCGCAGGTCCTCATCCAGCGTGGCCTGGCGCCGCATGATGATGTTGGGGCAGACCGGCGCGACCGGGCCGGGCGCCTCGGCGCACCGGGCCTTGATCTGGGCAAGCCAGGCGTCCAACTGCTCGGCACCGCGGGCGTTGACCGTGGGAAACGCACCGATGACGCCGCTGCGGCATGCGGCGGCCACCAGGTCCGGGCCGGACACACGCAGCATTGGCGCGGCAATCAGCGGCAGGCGCAGGCGCGATGCCAGCGATGAAGGCAAGCTCATGCAATCCTCTCCATCAGATGCTTGGGCATCCGCACATCATGCGGTGGCCCAAGCCATGTCAATCTGTTAGTCCCATTAGTTTGTATAGCCGGTCTTTTCGATCAGACGGGCAAAGCGCTTGCGCTCCTCCTGCGCATAGAGCCTGGTCTTCTCGGGGTCCAGATCTACTGTCTCGGAGCCGGCGCTGGATTGCTCCACGTAGGCCAGATACTCCTTGGACTTGAGCGCGGCCGAGAATCCCTTGTACAGGCGCTGCACCATCTCGGGTGGCGTACCGGCCTTGACCCCGTAGCCGATCCAGACGTAAGCCGTCGAATCGGCATAGCCGAGCTCGCTGAAGGTTGGCACATCCTGGAAGGCTGGCGGTCTGCGCTCGTGCGTCAAGGCCAGCAGGTGGATCTTGCCGGCGCGGAAGAATTCGCGCGCGGCGCCGGCGTCGATGATCATTGCGTCGACATTGCCGCCGACCACGTCGTTGAGCGCGGGCGCCGGGGCCTTGTATTGTACGTTGTTGAGCTGGATGCCGAGGTCGCGCTGGATCATCAGCGCCAGCAGCTTGTAGTAATGCCCGCTGTAGGTGGCCAGCGATGCCTTGCCCGGGTTGGCTTTGGCGTAGGCGACGAACTCGGCCAGCGACTTGTGCCTGCCCGCCTTCACGACCAGGGCGGCACCGCCGCGCACCGAGGTGATGACGGGCTGCAGTTGGGTTTCGGGATTGAAGCGCAGGCTCTTGTTGACCAGCGGAACAATCACCATGTTGCTGGGCGAGAGCATCAGTACGCGCGTTCCGTCGGCCGGTCCGTTCAGCACGTATTGCGTGGCGATCATGGTGTCGGCGCCTGGCTTGTTCTCGACGATCACCGTGCGCTGCAGTTCGCGGGACAGCACATCGGCAAGGATACGCGTGCTGGTGTCGGCGCCTGTGCCGCCGCCCAACGGCATGATGATGCTGATCGGGGTCTTGTCCTGCGCAAGCAGTGGCGAATGCGCTGCCCATGCCGTGGCCGCCGCTGCGGAGCCCAGCAGAAAGCTTCGTCTTTGCATAGTTGTCTCCTCCTTATTCCCGGCTTTCTGGCGCTACTCGCCGGACCAGACCGGCGCGCGCTTGGCCGCGAAGGCGTTGAGCCCTTCCACCCGGTCCTTTGAGTTGAGCGCGACCTGCGCAATCGGCATCTGGTTTTCCCAGGCTTCCAGTTCCTGCCATTCGAAGGCCTTGGACATGATGCGCTTGGACGCGGCCAGCGCCGTCGGGCCGTTCACCAGCAGCGAGCGGGCCAGTGCCATGGCGTTTTCCAGGGTCGCGCCCGGCTCGACCACCCGGTTCAGGATGCCATAGGGCCGCAGGAAATCGGCGTCGTAGATCTTGCCGGTCAGGGCCATCTCGAACGCGATGTTGTAGGGAATCTTCTTGGGCAGGCGGAACAGCCCGCCGCCGACCGCGACCAGGTTGTGCCGGACCTCGGGCAGGCCGAACTTGGCGTTGGCGGCGGCCACCACCATGTCGCAGGTCAGGCACAGCTCGAAGCCGCCACCCACCGCATAGCCCTCGACGGCGGCGATCAGCGGCTTGCGCAGCGGATGCACGAAGCAGCCGAAGCCCCCGCGGCGCAGTCTGGTGCGCTTGACACCGCTGGCCGCTTCCTTCAGGTCGGCGCCGGTAGAGAAATTGCCGCCGGCACCATGGATGACGGCAACGAAGCAGTTCTTGTCCTCGTCAATATCGTCCATGATGTCCTGCAGCGCGATCGCCATCGCGTTGTTGCAGCAATTCTTGACTTCGGGCCGGTTCAGGGTGATGACAGCCACCCCGTCCTTCTTCTCCAGCATTGCAGCTTGCTCGGTGGTCATGGTGCACTCCTCACAGGTTGAACGAGAACCCGCCGTTGACCGGATAGGTCTGGCCCGTGATCCACGAGCTCGATCCCGATGCCAGGAACAACACCATGTTGGCCACGTCCTCAGGCTGCCCCACGCGGCGGATCACGTAGTTCGAAAGCATCTTCTTTTTCCTGTCGGGATCGGCCTCCAGGCGCGCCGCGATCGCCGGCGTTGCCGTGGCGGAGATGGCGACGCAATTGGCGGTGATGTTGTAGCGCCCCAGCGCTCTGGCCGCGCCGCGCATGAAGCCGGCGGCCCCGGCCTTGGCGCCGGAATAGATTTCCAGGTTGGGTTCGCCCACACGGCCGGCGTCGGAGATGATGGTGATGATCCGGCCGGCGTTCTTTTCGATCATGCCAGGCACCACCGCCGCCGTGCAGTTGATGACACCGTAGAAATTGACGCGGATGAAGCTGTCCCAGGCTGCCTCGCCGACTTCCCAAAAATGCTTGCGCGCTTCGGGATCGGGGTTGACGCCCGAATTGCCGGCGTTATTGACCAGGATGTCGATGCTGCCGCCGGCCTCGTCCGTGGCCTGCGCGAACACAGCCTTGACCTGCGCCTGGTCGGTCACGTCGCATACGGCGGCCACGGCCTTCGCGCCCAGTGCCCTGATTTCCTCTACCACTGCCTGGGCCCGCTCGGCATAGAAGTCGTTGACGATGACGGCCCCGGCGCCGCTCCTGGCGAAGTGCAGGGCCACCTCGCGGCCCACACCCTGGCCGGCACCGGTGACGGCCGCGATCTTTCCGTTGAGGTCGGTCAGGTTCAAAGTCATACGTTGCGCTCCTGGTTGTTCCAATGAGGTTGGCGAAGCTCGCGCTTCAGGATCTTGCCGACGGCATTGCGCGGCAGTTCGGCGACATGCACGAAATAACGCGGCCGCTTGTACGATGCCAGCTGCGCTTGCCCCAGCGCGGCCAGTTCATCGCCGGCAATGGGCCGGCCGTTCCTGGATTCGTAGTAGGCCACCACCTTCTCGCCGAATTCTTCGTCAGGCAGGCCGACCACCGCGATGTCGAGCAAGCCGGGGTGCTGGTAGAACGCCGCCTCGATTTCCGCGGGATAGATGTTGACCCCGCCCGAGATAATCATGTCCTTGGCGCGGTCGGTGATGTAGAGATAGCCGTCCGCATCGAGTTTGCCCATGTCGCCCGTGCGGAAGAAACCGCGCGCATCGAGCGTGTCTTCATCCAGCGGCGGCGCGTTGAGATAGTTCCTGATCACGGCCGGGGTATTGACCCAGATCTCGCCGACGGTGCCGCAAGCGCAGGGCTTGCCTTCCTCGTCGCGGATCTCCACTTCCACGCCGTCATAGGGCAGGCCGCTGGAGCCGGGTTTTCGGAAGTGGTCTTCTGCCTTCATGCCGGCGACCATGCCGGTCTCGGTGGAGCCGTAGCCCTCATGCAGCACCGGCCCGAACTGCTCGTGGACCCACTGCTTGATCGCCATGGGTACCGGCGCGGCGCCAATGCCCATGCTCTTGAGGCGCGGCACCTGGCGGCCCGAGGTCTCCTGGTAGCTCTTGAGCCGCTTGTACATGGTAGGCACGCCAGTCCAGTGCGTGACGCCGTGCTTCTCGGCGAGGTCGAACCAATGCGCGGCATCGAAGCGGTTCTGCAGGACCAGCATGGAGCCGTGCGCCATCGCCGCGCGCACCTGCGAAGGGCCTGAGCCGTGATGCAGCGGCATGGACACCAGCACCACGTCGGCCGCCTGGTATCGCTTGTACGCCCCGCCCTGGGCTTCGAGGTAGCGGTTCAGGCGCTCATTGCCCGGCTCGGGCCGCAGATGGCGCGCCACACCCTTGGGCCTGCCCGTGGTACCCGAGGTGTAGATGATCTGCTCGCACAGTTCGTCCATGGCGAGCGGCGCTCCGCCGGGCTGGGTCAGCACGTTCCATTGGCTTGCTGCGCCGGTCGTGGACACCGGAATCATGGCATCCGGCGGCAGCACGGAGATCTTGTCCATGAACGCCTGCGGCTGCTCGTCATCCAGGATCAGCATGCTGGCGCCGGCATTCTCCAGCACATAGGCGACCTCGTCGGCGACCAGGCGCCAGTTGATGCCCAGCAGCCGGGCCTTGAGCTTGGACAGCGCCAGCATCAAGGCCACCCATTGCGACGTGGTCTGCATGCGCAGCGCCACGATGTCGCCGGCGCCGACGCCGCGCCGGGCGAGCTGGTTGGCGATGTTGTCGGCCAGCGTGTTGAGCTCGCGCCAGGTCAGGGTCTGGTCTGCGGCGACCACGGCGGGCCTGTCGGGCTGGACCTGCGCCCAGTGTTCAGGCAAGTTTGGTGCGGTTGTCATCGGGGTGTCCATCCTTCAGCGAAACAGGTGGCGGGCCAGCACGTGGTACTTGTGCACCTCGGTCGGGCCTTCATAGATGCGGGCAGGACGCTGCGAGCGATACCAGTGCGCAATGGGGTTATCCAGCGACACCCCGGCCGCGCCGAAGATCTGGACACCACGGTCGAGCACGCGGCCGACCACCTCGGTAGCCTGCATCTTGATCAGGCTGGCCTCGACGCGCGTATCGTGGCCGGCATCGGCCTTCCTGGCGGCGGCGTACATCATCAGGCGGCACTGGTTGATGTCGATCCACGAATCCACGACCATGGCCTGCACCGCCTGCTTCTGCGACAGGGCCGAGCCGAAGGTCACGCGCTGCTTGGCGTAGTCGGTCATCATTTCCAGCGTACGCATGGCGATGCCCAGGGCGCGCGCGCCCACGCCGAAGCGGGCCTGCGACAAGATGATCTGGGCGTTGCGAAAGCCTTCGCCGCTGGCGCCGATCATTGCGTCCTCGGGCACTTCGCAGTTGTCGAAGATCAGCTCGTTGGTGATCATGCCGTCCAGCGTCTGGATGTCGCGCGACACGTTCAGGCCAGGGTTGGACTTGTCCACCGCGAACATGGAGATGCCGCCGTGCTGGCGCTTTTCCTGATCGGTCACGGCCACGACGAAGATCACCTCGGCGGGGCCGACGCTGGAGATGAAGACCTTGGTGCCGTTGATCACCCACTTGTCGCCCCGTTTAACGGCTTTGGTCTGGATCGCATTGCCGGGATCGGCCCCGCCCGAAGGCTCGGTCTGTGCGAACGCGTACCGCAGCCGGTCGTCCAGGCAGGGATCGAGGTAGCGCTCCTTCTGCAAGCCCGTGGCGTTGAAAAGGAAGGGCGGCACCTGCCCGCCGAAACGCAGGGGCACCAGGCATTGGTAGTTCTCCTCGATGACCGCCAGTTGCTGCGTTACCGTCAGTCTGGCGCCGCCCAGCGTCTCGGGCAGCGTCAGGCCCCACAGGCCCACTTCCTTGGCGGCCCTGGTACCGGGCAGCAGATCCTGCGGGGTAATTTCGCCGCCCTGCAGCTTCCTGGCCTCCAGTGGCATCTGGTGCTTGTGCACCAGCTTGCGTGTAAGGTCCACAATGGCACGCGTGTCCTCGTCGAATTCGACCATGTAGTCGATCATGTGCATGTCTCCTGTTTGAAATTCGCGGTTCAGATGCCCAGCACGTGCGCGTAGCAGACGGCGCCCACGCCTACCATGTGCGCCAGCCCCGTGCGCGCCCGGGGCTGCTGCCGCTGCCCGGCCTCGCCGCGGAGTTGCAGCGTGATTTCGGCGATCTGACCCACGCCAGTCGGACCGATCGGATGCCCCATGGCAATGAGCCCGCCCGATGGGCTCACTGCGACCCTCCCGCCGATGTGGAACTCGCCCGCCTTCAAGGCCGGTATGGCCTGGCCCGGCTTGCACAGGCCCATGGCCTCGAGGTAAAGCACTTCCTCGATCGCGAAGGCGTCGTGCAGCTCGACCACATCAACTGCCGTGGGCGCTACGCCGGCCTCCTTCAGCGCCTGCTGGCAGGTGGCCTGCGTGAGCAGTTCGTCGAACGCTGTAGCGTCCTTGTAAACAGCCTGGCTCCGGGCGGCCGACGACAGCACCCGCACCGCGCGGCCGGGATCGATGCCGTGCGCCTTGATTGCATCTTCGGACATCAGCACCACGGCCGCCGCGCCCTCGCCGACCGGCGTGCATTGCAGCACCGTGAGCTCGCCAGACACCTTGCGCCCTCCCAGTACCTCCTCGAGCGTGCGCGGCTTCTGGCGCTGGGCGTTCGGGTTGAGCGCGCCGTTGTTGTGGTTCTTCACCGCGGCCAGCGCGATGTCGCGCATGTCGGCCCCGGAGCGATGCACGTACTTGTCTGCCAGCAGCGCAAAGTGTGTGAACGGCGCGATGTACTCGCTGGCCAGTTGCTCGATGCCAGCCTGCGTCTCGCCGCGTACCACCGGCGCGCGCTTGTCCACGCCCAGCACCAGCGCGGTATCGGCAAGGCCGCTGGCCACTTCGATGCAGGCATTGCGGAACGCCGTCGAACCGGACGCCGAGGCGTTTTCGACATGGGCGATAGGCAGCCCCGTCGCCCCAAGGTGGCGCAGGATGGGCCGCCCGCAGGCCATGCCCAGCAGCGCCCGGGCAACATAGGCGGTGTCCACGCCGGCGATGGACACGCCCGCGTCGGCCAGCGCCTGGCGCGCGGCGGTCAGGCCCAGCGTCACGTACGACGTATCCGACGGCTCCTGGTAGCGATGCCAGCCTATGCCTACGACGTAGACCGGCCGCAGGTCCTTCAGTGTTCGCTTCATGCCGTCACCCCGAATCGGAATTCCAGAACCGCGGGGTCTTGCCCGCGCTGACGCAGCACGCCATGGACGCGCCGGCCGTGCCAGTCGCCCGCCTCGTGCCCCACGTCCAGCAGGGCGCGCACCACCGGGCCGGCGTCGAGCCGGACCTCGGCCACCGTGAATGGCACTGCAGGCTCCGGCTGGGCATGGATGTGGACCTGGCTGCTGCCGAGCACCCCCCCTTGCGCGGCCAGTTCGATATCGGCCAGTTCGGCGCTGCCGCAGCACTCACAGCCATAGTGCTGCGGTGGGAACGCCACTTCATTGCACGCTGTGCAGCGGACTCCTTTGAGAAAAGGAGTCTGATGGGCGTCCCAACCACAGAGGCTGGGCTTTTCTATCCGGGAAGTTGTCTCGTCTGTCTTCATGTTTTTTCCTCAACTTACTTACCATATGGTCGGTAAGTTTGTATGATTTAGCAAATAGGGTTTTCCGCAGGTCCTGCATTTCCACCCATCCACCTCAACAAGGAGCAGCAGCTTGGGCCCACTCGCAGGCGTCAAAGTGATCGAAATCAGCGGCATCGGACCCGGTCCGTTCTGCGGCATGCTGCTGGCGGACCTGGGGGCGACCGTCATTGCCGTCGAGCCGCCGGAGCGCCTGGCCGCGCCGGAACGGCCTCATGCCATCACCAGCCGCGGCAAGCAATCGGTGGTGCTGAACCTCAAGGACCCTGCCGCCGTGGAGGCCGTGCTGCGCCTGTGCGAGGGCGCCGACCTGCTGATCGAAGGCATGCGCCCGGGTGTGATGGAGCGCCTGGGCCTGGGGCCGGAGGTGTGCCTGCAGCGGCGGCCTGCTCTGGTGTACGGCCGCATGACAGGCTGGGGCCAGCAAGGGCCGTGGGCGCCGCGCGCCGGCCATGACAGCAACTACACCGCCCTCAGCGGCGCCCTGTGGTTTGCCGGGCCGGCCGGTGAACCGCCGATGGCGCCGTCCACCGTACTCGGCGATGTGGCCGGCGGCGCGCTGTATCTGGCGGTAGGGCTGCTGGCCGCGCTGCAGCATGCGCGCAGCACGGGGCAAGGGCAGGTCGTCGATGCCGCCATCGTCGATGGCGCGGCCCACATGCTGAACCTGATGCTGGGCGCCATCCAGCGGCGCGGCGGCGGCTTCGAACGCGGCACGCAGGCTTTTGACAGTTCGCACTGGGCGGCGCAAAGCTACCAGTGCCAGGATGGCGGCTGGATCAACTTTGCGCCGCTCGAACCCAAGTTCTATGCCGAGTTGCTCGCGCGCCTGGGGCTGGACGGCGACGCGCGCTTTGTCCGCGGCCAGAACGACCCCGGCCTGTGGCCCGAACTCAGGCAAGCCATGGCCGCACTCATGCGCTCGCGTACACGCGCCGAATGGGAGGCTTGCCTGGGTGGCAGTGACGCCTGCTGGGCGCCCGTGCTGGCGCCGCACGAGGCCGCCTGCCACCCCCACATGGCAGCGCGGCAGAGCTATGTCACGCGTGGCGGCGTGCTGCAGGCCGCCCCCGCGCCGCGGTTCTCGGCCACGCCGCCGGAGATGCGGGACATCGCGCCCGTCGGCACCCACACGCGCGAAATCCTGAGCACTCTGGCTCTCACGCCCGATAATCTGGAGAATCTGCTCCGTTCACAAAACGCCTGAATTTGCTTAACTATGACTGCCATGACACCCCATACCGCCCGACGAACCCGTCGCACCCAGGAGGAGCGGCGCGCCACGTCGGAGCTGGCCTTGATCAATGCCGCCATGACGGTCATGCGCGCCAAGGGTGTAGGCGGTATGACGATTGCCGAGGTGGCCGAGACCGCGGGCGTCAGCAAAGGTCTCGTCGTTCACCTGTACGGCAACAAGCAGGCCCTGCAACTGGCCGTGCTGACCGAGTTGCGCACCGATTTCGCCAAGCGTTTCCAGCAGGCGGAAGGGCACACGGTCGGCCTCGAGCGCCTGCGCAGCTTCATACGCGCGCACTTCGGCAGCCTCAGCAAGCCGGACTCCAACACCCAGGTGTTCTCGGCGCTGTTGTCGGAAGCCATCTTTCAGGATCAGGAGTTCGCCGCAGACGTCGCGAGCATGAACGATGCCACGATCGCCTTCGTGCGCGAGTGCCTGGAGGCAGAACAGTCCCGGGGCACCCGCTTCATCGAGTCCGACCTGGACAGCCTGGCCACTTTCATCGTCGCCAGCATGCGTGGCATCGCACAGGTCTTTTCCATCAACGCTACCGCGAAGACCAAGACTCTGGATACGCAAAAGCTGATGCACCTGTGCGAGGCGATGGTTGATCGCATGGTGGTTTCCGCTTGATGTTCACCTGGCGGTTTCAGCGGCCCATCAGTGCAAATCCAACCGTGCGCTCTCAGGGATAATCATATTCCCTCAATGGGCGTAGCCGATCAGACGCTCCTTCGCCCGGAAAATCCGATAGGGTTCGCGGGGTTACGATGCCTGCCATGGCGCGTAATCGTGCCTTATCGCCGCGCCCCATAGGCGGAGTGGAAGTATCGAGGGTGCATTTCGCAGAATGACCGCTTGCCGGCCAATTCCGGTCCATGGTGATGACACGCGCAACGACAGTGTAGGGTCGAAAAGCGACCACCGGCTCGCGACTGACAGAGGTCATCTACGATTGCCATCGGCTCTCTTTGCCCCACATCTGCAGTATCAAGGGTGCCAGGTCGACGGCCTTTCAATTGGCATCGCAGGCCGTTGGCTTCCCGCCATGGCATACGAAAGTTTGTTTGCGGCATCGACGACTGTCTGCGCCAGCTCCAGCAAACGCTCTTCGCCTAGCCGGGCGGTCGGTCCCGAAATGCACATGGAGCCTAGCAGCCGCCAGTGCAATCCGAAAACCGGTGCCGACACGCTGGAGACTTCGGCCTCGCGCTCGCCGAGCGACAGATGAAATCCACGGCGGCGGATCATTTCATAAAGCTCGCCCGGCTCTCCCGAGAACGCCAGAATGACGCGGCCTGGCGAGCCGCTGTCCAGCGGCAGGGCCGCCCCGATCCTGACGTGATGCCGGATGGCCTGCGGTCCTTCGACCCGGACCAGGCAGGTTCGCTGTTGTCCCTCCCGGACGTAGAACGAAGCGCTTTCGCCGGTCTTGATCGTCAGCTCCCGCAGGACTGGCTCCACCACTTCCTGAACGTTGAAGGTTGCCTGATAGCACGCGCCCAGCCACCCTGCTGCGCGGCCGAGCCGCCAGCTGCCGTCTTCCTTCTGCACCAGGTAGTTGTCCGCCGCCAGCGTGCGCGCCAGCCGCAGCACGGTGGTCTTGTGGATGCCGGTCCGCCGGCTCAGTTCGGCAAGTGAGAGCTGGGGGTCGTTTACCCCGAACGCCTCGAGCACGCGCAGGGCGCGGGTGACCGCTATGACGCCCCCGGCGCCATCGTCGCCTTTTGAGGCGCCCTTTGGATCACTATTCGCATTCATAGAATGAAACGAGGTGCACGGTATGAAACGGCATTGTATGCCGTGAAACGGTCGACCACAATCCGATTCACAACGAAACCGAGATTCGGAGACAGTCATGAAGGCAATTTCCCGTCGCTGCATATTCGTGCTTGCCGCAGGTCTGGTTCTGGCGTCCGCCACTACCCAGGCCGCGCCGCAGTACCCCACCAAGCCCATCCGGGTCATCGTGCCTTTTCCCGCCGGCGGCGGCACGGACATCATCGCGCGAGAAGTCACCAATACGGTGGCCAAGTCGACCGGCTGGGTCTTTGTGGTGGAGAACAAGCCAGGGTCCGGTGGCAACCTCGGGGTGGACGCGGCAGCCAAGGCGCCGGCCGATGGCTACACCATCGTCATGGGGCAGACCAGCAACCTTGCAATCAATCCCTCGCTGTATGAACGGCTGCCGTATGACCCATTGAAGGATCTGGCGCCTATCAGTCTGGTCGCCTCCGCGCCGCTCGTCCTGGTGACGCATGCCAACTCGCCCTACAAGACGATGAAGGACGCGCTTCAGGCTGCCAAGGCAAAGCCCGGAGCGATCAATTTCGCGTCGCCGGGCAACGGCACGGTGGCGCACCTAGGCGGCGAGCTGCTTCAGGGTACCGCGAAGGTGAAGTTCACCCATGTGCCGTACAAGGGCGCAGCGCAGGCGGTCAACGACCTGATGGGCGGCCAGGTCGATCTCTACATGGCATCCGTGCCAACGTTGCTCGGGCATATCAAGAACAACAGGCTGCGGCCGCTCGCGGTGACGTCGCCGAAGCGTTTGCCAGACCTGCCCCAGGTGCCGACAGTCGCCGAGCTGGGCTATCCCGGCTTTGATACCGCGACCTGGTTCGGCTTCGTCGCGCCTGCCGCGACACCGAAGGAGATCGTGGTGCGCCTCAATACCGAGTTCAACAAGGCGCTCAAATCCCCGGAGCTCGCCAAGAAGCTGAATGAACAAGGCGCATCGGTGCTGGCCGGCACGCCTGAGGCGTTCAGCGCGCTGATCAAGCAGGACATCGGACGCTGGGCATCGGTCATCAAGACCTCCGGCACGAAGCTGGATTGACGCCCTTATCTACCTGTCCATTTCATATTGCCGGAGTCCATCATGACCTTGCCCAACATCATCAAATCGTTTGAGCGCGTGCCCGCCGAGATCGTGGCGCGCGCTGCCAGGTTCCAACCGGCGATCCTCTCCGATGTCGGCGGACGCCGCGGCGCTTTGCATGGCCGGATCAGGGCCTTGCGCCCGACCATGAAAGTCGCCGGGCCCGCCTTCACTGTCGAGGTTCGCCCCGGTGACAATCTGATGATCCACGCAGCACTGGCGCTGGCGCAGCCGGGCGATGTTCTGGTCGTCGACGGCAAAGGGGACCAGACCTCTGCGCTGATGGGAACGATCATGATGCATGCCGCTCGCCAGCGCGGCCTTGCCGGTGTCGTCATCGACGGCGCGGTCCGCGACAGCCTCGAGCTCGACGAAATGCAGTTCCCGGTCTTTTCGGTGGGTACGAACCCTAACGGCCCCACCAAGGAAGTTGGCGGGCGCATTGGACACCCCATTTCTGTTGGTGGCGTCACGGTGAACCCTGGCGACTACATCTGCGGCGACGCCGATGGCCTGGTCGTGGTGGAGCGCGAGAAGATCGAAGCCTTGCTCGATGCGGCGGCAAAGAAGGAAGAGGCGGAAGCCAAGCGCATCGCCCAGATCAGGGAAGGCAATACCACCGCGCCCTGGCTGCTGGCATCGCTGGTGACGGCGGGCGTCCTGAAGCAGGGAGAAGCACTGTGACGAACAAGCAAGTCATTATCGTCACGGGTGCCGACCTCGCGCCGGAAGCCCTCGCGCTGCTGGGCGACTATGAAATCGTATTCGCGGGGAAAACGCCCCAGACCGCCGATATTGCAGCCCTGGCAAAGGAGCACAACCCGGTCGGCATTATCGTGCGCTACGGCAGCTTGACCGCTGAAGTCATGGACGCAGCACCAGCCTTGAAAGTGATTTCGAAACACGGCACCGGAACTGACACCATCGATAAAGCCGCTGCGCAGGCGCGCGGCATCAAGGTGGCCGCCGCGGCCGGGGCCAATGCCGCCGCCGTGGCTGAACATGCGTGGGCGCTGATCCTTGCGTGCGCCAAAGCGGTTCCACATCTCAACGATCGCATGCGCCAGGGTCATTGGGACAAGGCGACTTACAAGGCCGTCGAACTGAACGGTTGCACGCTCGGTATCGTGGGGCTCGGAGAGATCGGCCGCCGCGCCGCCGTGGTTGGTTTGGCGATGGGCATGCATGTCACCGCTTTCGATCCTTATGCGGCGACAGTCCCGGAAGGCGTAACGCTTGTCGACCTGCCTCGGTTGTTCAGGGAATCGGACGTGGTGTCGCTGCACTGCCCGTTGACGGAAGAGAACCGTGGCATGTTGAACCGCGAAACGCTGGAGACGTTCAAGGACGGCGCGATCCTGGTCAATACGGCGCGAGGCGGACTCATCGACGAGCCTGCATTGGCCGAAGCGCTGCAGAGCGGCAAACTGTATGCGGCTGGACTGGACAGCTTTGCCGTGGAACCGATGCCCGTGCCGCATCCGTTCCGCGACATTCCCAACCTGATCCTGTCGCCGCACATCGGCGGCGTCAGCAACGCGGCGTACGTGAACATGGGCGTTGGGGCGGCAAAGAACGTCCTGGCGGTGCTGCAAGGCGTGGCTACGCCGGCCTGACCGACGCACGGCTGCATCATCAACTAGAACAGAAGTGTCGCGGGAGGAGCCGACGGACAGTCAGGTCTCGCCCGCAGCACAAGGAGACAAAGGTGTTTTATCGAACCATTGGCTGCCTGGTGGCAGCAACGACGCTGCTTGTCAGCCTGTCCGCTGTGGCGGCGTACCCGGACAAACCGGTCCGCATCATCGTGCCGAACCCTCCCGGCGGCGCCGTCGACGTCGTGACGCGCAAGGTTGCGCAGAAGCTCTCCGTGCAGACGGGGCAGAGCTTCGTCGTGGAGAACAAGCCGGGCGCGTCCGGCACGATCGGCACGTCCCAGGTCGTGAACGCACCCGCCGATGGCTACACGCTTCTGGCGAACGACAACTCCTACACTACCCTCCCCTATGTCTTCAAGAAGCTGAACTGGGACCATCAGACCGCTCTGGTCCCTATCGCGCCGTTCGCATTTTCGCCGGTGGTGCTTGGCGTCAAGGCCGATTCGCGCTTCAAGGACCTGGCTTCGCTGGTCAGCTATGCCAAGGCGCATCCCGGAGAGGTGACATTTGGCACCGGCGGCCCCGGTAGTTCGCCGCATTTTTCTGCCGAGGCGTTCCAACAGGCCGCAGGTATCAAGCTGATGCATGTGCCGTACAAGGGGGCTGGCGAGGCCATGGTCGGGCTGCTGTCCGGTAGCGTGGATCTGCTGGTCGTGTCGACCCCGACCGCGCTGGCGCCGGTCAAGGGTAATCAGATGCGCCTGCTGGGCATCAGTGGCAAGACCAGGGTGGATGTGTTCCCGAGCGTCCCTACATTCGCTGAGGCTGGTGTACCCAGCTTCAGCCTATTCAACTGGTCAGGCCTTGCCGCGCCGAAGGGCACGCCGAACGATGTCATTACGCGCCTGCAAACGGAAATCCAGAAGGCGCTCCAGGCGCCCGACATGAAGACCTTCCTTGCGCAGATGGGGTCGCAGCCGGGCAACCTGGACAGCCCCGCGTTCGCGCAGCTGATCCAGCGCGAAACCGCGCAATGGGCAACGGTTGCGCAAAAGGCGCATATTGAGAAGCAATAACCAGGAGCGGCGATGTTCCTACTTCAGCAACCGGCCGTACGCGATGCACAGGTGCTCACCCGGCTTCCGGAGCCGTTCCGTCGGCACGACCCAGACAACGCGTGGGCGCATGCCAATCGCGGCGGGGCGACGATCGACTCATTCCTGGAGGGGCCGGTCTGGGCCGATGGCCATCTCTGGGTGACGGACATCCCCTACGGCCGCATTTTCCGTGTTTCGATGCAGGGCGACTGGGAGCTGGTTGCCGAGTACGACGGTGAACCGAATGGCATGAAGCGCCTGGCCCGCGGTGATTTCCTGATCACCGACTATCGCAACGGCCTGGTGCGTCTGGATGCAAAGTCGGGAACCGTCACCCCGTTTCTCGAGCGCAGGAATTCGGAACGCTTCCGGGGCGTCAACGACCTGACCTTCGATTCGCAGGGCAATCTCTACTTCACCGACCAGGGCCAGACCGGCTTGCACGATCCGACGGGCCGCGTCTATCGGCTGACGCCCGACGGCAAGCTGGACGTCCTGCTGGACAACGCACCGAGCCCGAACGGTGTCGTCCTCGCGCCCGACGAGAAGGTGCTGTTCGTCGCGATGACCCGCGGCAACAGCGTATGGCGCGTGCCGTTGCAGGCCGACGGTTCGGTCAGCAAGGTCGGGCAGTTCTTTACCTCTTACGGCCCGAGCGGCCCCGACGGTCTGGCAATGAGATCGGATGGCCATCTGCTGGTGGCGAATCCCGGACTTGGTTATGTCTGGGTGCTCAATCATCGCGCCGAGCCTGTGGAGGTGATTCGTAGCCCGGATGGCACATCGCTGACCAATCTGTGCTTTGGCGGCACCGAGGGCACCACGCTATTCATGACCGAGTCGACCACCGGGACGATCCTGTGCGCCGACATGTCGGTGGGCGGTGCGCCGGTGCACGGAGGACGGCTGGCGTGAACGGAGTATCGGGCATTCTCGCCATGCCGGACACATGCCTGCGCCAGAGCGCCGCGGCCGAGCAGCAAGAACGCGGCCTCACCCACGCCGCGTGCCGCGGTACTATCGCGCCTCGGTCGATTCGCGCTCGAACTCGCGGATCACCGGGTTGCCAAGGATGGCATCCCTTCCCGCTTCGATCAGGCGATCGACGTCCTTCTCGGGCAGTCGAAGTCTGGTCGGCAGATCGTTCAGGCTTGCAGCTCGCTCCTTGTCGAGGGCCTCAAACGAGATCCGCGTGACGAAGAATTCGACTTCATTGCACCGCCAGCCTGGGCGGCGTGCAGCGATCTCCTGCTGCCGGAAATGCGGCAGCCCACACCGGTACGCCACGAGATCGTCGCGCCACCGCTGCATCATGGGAACGAAGGCGTCATAGGTCATGCGAACGCTGGTCGCCATTCCCGCGTCGATGGCCGCACTTGCGACTTCGATTCCGGACGGGCCACCCGGGCTTTGGTTCCAATCGCCGCGCGGGCCCTGACCGGCGTCAACAACGATGAAGAGTAGCCGCCGCACATTGATCGCGTCGTTCTCGCTCATGGGACCGTAAGCCGTGCCCAGCAGCAGGCGCGATTGCAAAATGGTGGCCAGGCCGTAGTTGTCGGTCACCCCGCCGTCTACCAGCTTGATGTACTTTCCCTTCGAAGTGTCCCGGTGACCGCGAACGGCGGTTGCCAAAGCGCCAAGCAGCAGCGATTGCCCGGGCCTCTGGGCGTGGTCAAGGTTCGGCAGCGGTGTACTGCAAGCCTCGGGATATTTTTGAAGGACGATCGGTGCGAAGAAGAGCGGGACCGCCATGGATGCGGCGACGGCCTCGGAAACGGGAAAGCTCGCGAGATCACTGCATAGCGCATCGAATGCCAGCTGGCTGAACGGGAACGCGACCCGGTAGTAGACGTTCGTGGCATTGATCCAGACGAGCGGCTTGCCGCGGCGGAACATGTCGGCGAACGTCGCGCCCTTGAACACGTCTTCATCGAGCCATGTCTGGAGATCTTCCCGATTGTTGAGGCCTCCCGCGAAGAGGCGCGCGAGGTTGACCGGATTCAGGAGACTGAAGCGAAGCCCCGCCTCTCCGTCCTTCAAGAGCACGGATCGAAAGGTCGCCAGGCTGGCCTTGCCGTGCAGACCGTAGTACGCCGCGGTGATGGAGCCTCCGGACACGCTGCTGATAAATGAGACGTCGTCGAGCAGGGACGCGTCCCCGGGACCTCTCATGGCGTCGAGCCCCTGCAGCGCGCCGAAGGCGAAAGCTGCGGCTCGCGTGCCACCGCCAGAGAACGACATGGCGACGGTTGTCGGGCCGGCGACGTCGGTGGGTTCGCGCATGGCCGCGGATGCGCTGCCAGCCGCGGCCTGAGGCAGATTGCGCGGAGCATTGTGAGAAAGCGACCCACAGGCACTGAGTCCCGCAAGCAGAAGCAGCATCAGAGCGTGGCAGGCCCTGCCGCGGGCGTGCCGCTCTCTCCCTGCCCCCCCAACTCGCCAAGGCAGGCTGCTCTTGCGGCGAAGAGTCTGGTCATGTCGAAACTTCCACATTGGACTAGGTCAGAAAGGTGCTCGGCGTGGTGGCGGCCCGCGGGAAGGGAAGGTCGAGTTTCGTTGGCGCCAGGATCCGGTGTGTCCGGCTCCCTCGGGATCTTACGGCATCGCCATGGGGCCGCGCGACCCGCAGATGGCGCCTGAGTAGCGTCGGGAGAAAGTCGGAGGGCGGACGAAGATCAAGGTACTGAATGCTAACTCGACCGGGCTTGATTGGTTCGCCTGGTGCCGCGCCGCCAGCGGTCATTTTCAATCTCCTCCAAGTTGTCGGAGCCGCCACGCGCGCCGGCTTCAGGCATCAAACGCCCACCGGAGCCAGGGTCTTACATGTCCTGAATTAATCAAATTTTTTGAATAATGTTTACAACTCTGGCTGGCTATCTCCGCACTTTCATACGACATAGTTCGTCACATAGACGGCACGTCAATGCAACACAGCGAACAAAGCGCCGCCCAACGAGAACTCAAAATCATTGAATAAATTTCATCGGAGAGAGCAGTATGCCGAACGCCAAGCTGGAAGTCCCCCATCCCTCGGAGCACACAAGATGATTCCAGGTCGAAGCGTGGCCAACGGCGCCCTCCTGCTGGGATGCTGGCTGGCCATCAGCACGTCCAGCGTAGCGGCGGCAGCGATCGTCGCCAACGCGCTGATCGCATGATCGCCTCCTCCGCGGGGGAAACCTTCCGCCGCGGCCATGCCCCCGCTACAGGATGGATCTCAGCCATGAGCGCAAACGTCAACGCATCAGACTACAGCGCTGCACATCCGGTCGGCTATCATGCGAATCCTCTCTGAAGTAGCTCCCTATGATTTCCGTCCGTAATGTCACGCTGCGTCGCGGCGTCAATGTCGTACTCGACCGCGCGTCCGTCACCTTCAACCCCGGCGAAAAGATTGGTCTTGTCGGCCGCAATGGCGCCGGCAAGTCATCCTTCTTCGGCCTTCTCAACGGGACGCTACACGAAGACAGCGGTGAGTTCTCGATACCCGCTGCATGGAAGATGGGCCAGGTCGCGCAGGAGATGCCGGAGACCGGGCAGAGCGCGACCGACTTCGTAGTCGAGGGTGATACCGTGCTGTTGGCCGCGCAGGCCGAAGTAGCCGCCGCCGAGGTCAGCGACGACGGCATGCGCATGGCGCACGCCTACATGGCCCTGCACGACGCCGGTGCACACGATGCCCCCGCACGTGCCCAGGCGCTGATCCTCGGCCTTGGCTTCAGTGCTGCGCAGCTTGGTCAGCCGGTCAACAGTTTCTCCGGCGGCTGGCGCATGCGACTGCAACTGGCGCGCGCGCTCATGTGCCCGTCCGACCTGCTGCTGCTCGACGAGCCGACCAATCACCTCGACCTCGACGCGCTGGTCTGGCTGGAAGCCTGGCTCAAGCGCTATCAGGGAACCCTGGTAGTGATCAGCCACGACCGCGAATTCCTCGACGCGGTGACGCAGGTGACGGTGCACGTCGACAACGCCAAGCTCGTGCGTTATGGCGGCAACTACAGCAAATTCGAAGACATGCGCGCTGAGCAACTCGTATTGCAGCAGGCCGCGCTGGCCAGGCAGGCGGACAAGATCGCCCACCTGCAGAAGTTCATCGACCGTTTCAAGGCCAAGGCCTCGAAGGCGAAGCAGGCGCAGAGCCGGGTCAAGGCGCTCGAACGCATGGAGAAGATCGCACCGGTACTTGCCGACGCAGAGTTCAACTTCGAGTTCAAGGAGCCGCTCAACGTCCCGAACCCGCTGTTGTCGATGCTGGACGCGAGCTTCGGCTACCCGGCGCCGACCGGCGCACTGCCGGGCACGCCGCCCACGATCATCGTGCGGGGCATCAACCGTTCCGTGCTGGCCGGGCAGCGCATCGGCATTCTCGGTGCCAACGGCCAAGGAAAGTCCACGCTGGTGAAGACGGTGGCGCACGCGCTGGCACCGATTGCCGGCGAAATCAGCGAAGGCAAAGGCCTGAATATCGGCTACTTCGCACAGCAGGAACTCGACGTGCTGCGCCCGCTCGACACGCCGATGGAACACATGATCCGCCTTGCCAAGGACACGCCGGCGCACATGCGCGCTCCCGGCCAGAGTGGCACCGAACAATCCCTTCGCACCTTCCTCGGCACCTTCAACTTCAGTGGCGACATGGTCCATCAGGCGGTTAGCACGATGAGCGGCGGCGAGAAGGCGCGGCTCGTGTTGTGCATGATCGTGTGGCAGCGTCCCAACCTGCTGCTGCTCGACGAGCCTACCAACCACCTCGACCTGGCCACCCGCGAAGCGCTAGGCATGGCGCTCAACGAATTCGAAGGCACAGTGATGCTGGTCAGTCACGACCGGGCCCTGCTGCGCGCCGTATGCGATGAGTTCTGGCTGGTCACCAAGGGCGGCGTCGAGCCCTTCGACGGCGATCTGGACGATTACCAGCAGTTCCTGCGCGACGAAGCCCGTCGCCTGCGCGAGCAGCCTGCCGCAGTGTAGAAGGTCATCGCCTGAAATGGTGGGACCCAGGCGTGAGCTTTACAGGATTCAGCGCGAAAGTCGCCATTGAGCGCCTCGTGACCTGATACGGCGAGTTCCGAAATCCCGTCGCAGTGGTTCTCCTTTTCAGAACCCTGCGCATGCCTATTAATGGGAAGCTGCTCGCCGGTCGAAGCAGTGACCGGAAACGTCGGTCAGTTGCCGGGACCATCGCCAGCCCGGGGAAAAAGCGGCCACGCCGTCGCCGCGCAGGCCCCGGCCAGGAGCCAGACGCCGGCCCAGCCGCCGCGATCGAGCAGTGGCGGGATCGCCACAGGGGCAGCGAAGTACGCGGCGAAGACCAGCGTATTGGCCAGTCCGAGGGCCGTACCCGCCCGCTCCGCGCCCGCCTGCGTCGCCAGTTCGGTGTAGGCAACCCCATGCCAGGCCGAAACCGCGATGCCAGCCAGCACGACCGCGGCCATGGTCAGCGTCGCCGGAACACCCTGCCCGACCGCCGCGCAGAGGGCCAGCGGCACGAACATCAGCGCGGCGATCAGCGTGCATTGGCGCAGCCATGCACGGCGGTTGCCACGCCGATCGGTACGGCGGCCGCTCCAGATCCGCATCGCCATCGCGCCGAGCTGCACAGCGCAAAGGGTGGCGGCGATGCCCGACACACCCACATGGGCCGCATCGTGCAGGAACACCGAGGCGAAGCTCAAGACCGCGAACTGGGGCGCGCACAGGATACCGATGGCCACCGCAATGCGCCAGACCCGCAGGCTGCGCAACGGGCTGGCATTGTCGTGCGCATGGCGCCGTGCCGACGCGGGGGCATCGAGATGCGCGGGTTCGTGCAGCCATCGCCAGGTCAGCCAGGCAGAGGCAAGGCAGAACGCGGCCAGGACTGCGTACACCCAGCGAAAGCCCATGGCAAAGGCCAGCCACGGCAACACGAGCGCCCCTAGCCCGCCGCCGAGGGGCACCGCGGTCTGGCGGATACTCATCGCCAGGCCGCGCTCGCCGTCGGCGAACCATCGCATCACCGCCCGCCCGCTGGCCCCGTTGACGCTGCCGCCCGCCAGTCCCAGCAGCGCCATGCAGGCCATCGCCACCGGCAACGGCGGCACGCGATCCGGCCTTGGGGCCAGGAACAGTGCCATCACCGCCAGTATGAGAGCGGTGGCGCCGAGCCCGTACAGCAGGACGCGACGGTCGCCCCACCGGTCGGCCGCTGCGCCCCACGGCAGTTCGGACAACGCGGCGCCGATGCCCAACGCACCAAGCAGCAGGCCAAGCCCCCCGTTGTCGATCTGATAGGCGCTGCGCAGCCACACCGCGGTGGCGGGCAACCCGTTGGCGGCAGCGATGAAGCTGGCGTTCGCGGCAACGCCGACGCCCAACACTTTCCAGCGATGCGAAGCAGCGGAAGCCGCGAGGGAATTGCCACCAGGGCGGGCAAAACAGACGGACTCGGCCACGACGGCCCTCCGATAAGGCTGTTGACAGGGCGTCAGTATTGCAACCAATATTCGTCTTGAAAATCAGAAAGTTTGGGACCAATTGTTTCGTTTTTCCGCACGATTGCCATGACGTCGAATCTTGATATTGCCGCGCTGCGCAGCTTGATCGCCGGCATCGACCTGGGCAGCTTCGCGCGCGCTGCGGAGCAGGTCGGGCGCTCCACTTCGGCCGTCAGTGCGCAGATTCACAAGCTCGAGGACATGGCAGGCACGCCGCTGTTTCGCAAGGCCGGCCGGACCCTGGAACTTACCGAGACGGGGAGTCTGCTGCTTGGCTACGCGCGCAGAATCGTTGCCCTGAACGACGAAGCTGCCGCGGCCGTGAAAGGGGTGGACCTGTCCGGCGGCGTGCGATTGGGACTGCAGGAAGAGTTCGGCGAGGCAATGCTGCCGGAGGTGTTGGGGCGGTTTGCGCGAGCGCATCCGAAGGTCCGGGTCGAAGCCATGGTGGCGCGCAATCACGATTTGTTCGCCCGCATCCAGGCGCGGACGCTGGATCTCGCGCTGGTCTGGGGCGGCGCGGATGGCGCTCGGACGGCAAGAGAGCCCGGCGCCGATATCGCCGTGGTCGGCGAACCGCCGATGTGCTGGGTCGGACCGGCTGCGCTGCCGTGGCACATCGAGCCCGGCCAGCCGATACCGCTGGCGGCGTTCGACCGGCCCTGCCATTTCCACGATGCCGCCACGGCGGCATTGGACCGCGCCGGAATCCCCTGGCGCGTCTCGTTCACCAGCCCCAACCTTGGTGGCCTGTGGGCCGCCGCGGCAGCCGGACTTGGGTTGGTGGTCCGCACGCCCTACGGCTTGCCGGCATCGCTGCGGCAACTTGGGGCTGCCGAAGGATTGCCGCCGCTCGGCAAGATGCCCCTGATGCTCCTGCGCGCGCCGGGACCCGCGTCCGAGGTATCGCAGCGCCTGGCTGACATCATGCTTGAGGCGTTGCGTCCGGTGTGATGGCGGCGGTGGGATGGCTGGTCACGTCCTACCGGATCGGCGGTGAACCATCGAATTCCGGCCGTTCACGTAACAGGATGCGGAAGACCGGTATGGGGTCGCAAGCAAGCGGGCCCCGCCAGCGGCGCGGCGCTTGATGTTTGGCGTTGCAGCAAGGCCTGTCCGACATATAGTGAAATTCTGGCCCGTGTTTATGACTGCACGTTCCCCCCCGCGGTGACACCTGTTGCCATGGAGAGGCACATCGACCCCGGCAGCATGCCCATCGCCGTGAGCGACACAGCGCGGATGTCATTGCCAGCCGAATCGTGTGCGCGTTCCTACGGGAGTCTTCATGCTGTACCAGCTCGTCGAGTATCAGCGCGCGCTGCTCGCGCCATTCACCGCATGGGCGGCGAGCGCAGCAAATGCGTTCATCGATCCGGCCAGCCCCTTCGCATATGTCCCGGGCGCATCGGGCTTTGCTGCCGGCTATGAGATGCTCTACCGGCTCGGCAGGACCTGCGAGAAGCCGTCGTTTGGCATCACCGCCATCCGGCGCGACGGCCGCGTCATCGCGGTGGCTGAGCAGGTCATCGTGGAAGGGCCGTTTTGCCGGCTGCTGCGCTTCGCACCCGACATGGGCGCGCTTGACCCTTGCACCGCACCGATGCCAGCGGTGCTGGTCTGTGCGCCGCTGGCGGGCCATCATGCCGTCATGCTGCGTGAAGTCGTGCAGGCCTTGCTGCCCGAGCATGTCGTGTATGTGACGGATTGGAACGATGCGCGTCGCGTGCCGGTGGCCGAAGGACCGTTCCATCTCGATGACCAGGTGGCCCACCTGCAGGCATTTATCCGTCGGATCAGGGCGGAACCGCTACACGTGCTGGCCATCTGTCAGGCCACCGTGCCAGCGCTGGCTGCGGTTTCGCTGTTGGCGAGCGCGGGTGAGCCGACACCCAGGAGCCTCATCCTGGTGGGCGGCCCGGTCGATGCACGCCGCAGCCCGACTGCACTCGGACGTCTGGCCGCGCGCCACTCTCTCGCGTGGTTTCAGCGTAACCTGATCTATGCGGTACCGCAGCCCTACCCGGGTGCCGGACGCAAGGTGTGCCCAAGCTTTCTGCAACTTGCCGGCTTGGCGGCGGCACAGCCAGAACGTCTGGGGGAGGCTTATTGGGACTATTGCCTGGATCTCGTTCGCTGCGACCCCGTGCGTGCCAAGGAGCACCGGCGTGCCTGCGATGCCTACCACGCGGTGCTCGACATGGCGGCCGAGTTTTACCTGGACACCATCCAGCTCGTGTTCCAGGAATTTCAGTTGGCGCGCGGCAGCTGGCAGGTGCGGGGCGAGGCAGTGCGGCCACAGGACATCCGTACCACCGCACTGCTGACCATCGAGGGCGAACAGGATGAGATTTCCGGCCGGGGCCAGACGCAGGCCGCGCACGATCTGTGCCGAGGCATCGCCGCATGCGACAAGCGGCACCTCACGGCCCGCCAGTGCGGCCACTATGATCTGTTCTGCGGGCCTCGCTGGTGCACCGACGTCTACCCCCGCATCCGCGATCTGACCGGGCACGATACTTAGCATCGCCTGCCCGCGGGCAGGCGCAAGCGATCACCCAGTCAAGGGTTGTGCAATCCCTATTGGGGAACAAGAACTCGCGGTGGCCAGCTCAGGGCTGGCTCTCGGGCGCCGATGCAGGATGGCCACGCGTTGCCGCGGCGGAAGCGCCTTGGCCGCCGGCACGCCCCTTACTGCGGTCAACCTTGCCGTGCGCTTCGCTCTTGTCTTTCTTGGCACTCTCGCCGGAAGCTCCGCTGGCGGCCTGCACAGTTGGCTCCGCGCGCCTGCCAGTGTCAGTCCCCGGTGTTGGAGGCGAACCGTAGCGACCGCCCTGCGCCCACGCCGCAACGGCGGTTAGCGAAAGGGCGGCGAGGAAAGCTAGCTTTTTCATTGCTGTCTCCTTTCCTGTGGGATCGCCTTTCACGGTAGACGCTCGCGCTGTAAACACAAGCCTGCGAACCCAATAGCGCTCAAGTCGCTGCAAACTCTGCTCCGCGCCGGCGTGCGATGAGGGTGCACGCGAGTTCAAGAATGACGCTAACCCTCCGGCGCCGACGACACATCGTGCGTGATCTGCCCCGCGCCCAGCTTGTTCACGCGTCATCGCGCAGTCGGTAGTGGTACCGGTGATCGCTGATGCCGACACAGACTATGGCAACGAACTGAACGTCACGCGCCGGCGCGTACTTCGATCGTGAAGAAGTGATCGAGTGCCTGTACGGGACCGGCCGGCCCATCGACCGAGCCGCCGGGCGCGAAGCCGACCAGCCGCTGCAGGTCCCTACTTGCCGCCGACACCGACCTTGCCGCGCCCGACCTTTCGATGCGGCACACTGGGGCGTAGCCTCTTCCTGGAGCCAGCCGTCAGCGTGACGTGCTCCGCAGGGTAGCGGGGGGTCCTGTGCGGCGCGGCCTGATGGGCGGAATGGCCCGGATCGATGCGCTTGATAGCTGACATGACTGACACCTCCTCAGAGGATTCTAGTCCGAAACAGCACGGCGCTTATGCCGCCCGTCGCTAGCAGCCCCATGGGCGCTGATCCTGGGGCGCTCACCAGTGAGGGGCCCATGACCGCAACATGCAGACAGGCGCGGCAAATGTCTCCATCAATGCAATCGAGGACGCGATCAACGCGTGGCGGCGCCGCGCACAGCCGCCGGCCGACGTGTGGCCAACGGCACTACCCCGCCCGCAGCGCCCACAGGGCCTCCAGTACGTATTCCGTGGCGCGTTCTACCCGCTCCCCGCTGTGCGCCAACCCCAGTCGCCGCCACAACGCCGGCCGCAGCGGCCGCATCACTATGCGCGCATCCGGCGCCGGCGTGGTGACCTCGTGTGGCAGCAGGGCCGCACCATAGCCGGCCGCCACCAGGCTCTTGATGGCGTCGTTGTAGTTGAGCTGAATCCGCGGTGCCGGCCTGTGGCCACCGCTGGCGAACCACTCGGCGGTCAGGCGCGACAGGCGCGTGGTGCCGTCATTGAGGATCAGCGGGCGCGTTGCCAGCCAGGCCGGCGTGATGCGCGCCGGGCAGGGCCAGCTCGCTGGCAGGAAAGCCCGTACCGGATCGCGCCGCCAAGGGCGGATGGTCAGCCCCGCCACGCGCGCCTGTGGCAGTGCCACCAGACCGATCTCCAGCGTGCCGGCGGCCAGCCGCGCCAGCGTCTCCTCCGAGGTAAGCACGGCCACCTGCACGTCGATGTCGGGATGCCGCTCCGCCAGCACGGCCAGCGCCTGCGGCAGCAGGTGGGCGATGGCCCCGGTCGAGGCGCCGAGGCGCACGCGGCCGGTCAACCCCTGCACCTGACGCTGCACGTCGTCCAGCGCAAGGTCGGCATCGGCCAGCAGGCGACGGGCGCGATCGACCAGGGTCTCGCCAATGGACGACGGACGCACCTCGCCGCGCCTGCGCGTCAGCAGTTGCGCACCGACACGGGCTTCCAGCTCGGCAATGTGAAGGCTGACGGTGGGCGGAGCCAGGTGCAACGCGCGCGCGGCTTCGGCGAAGGAACCCAGATCGGCGATGGCGACGAGGGTACGCAGGCGGTCCAGGCTGATCTCGCGCATGGGGCGGCATTCCGGTTAAGGGCGTATCTGCTGACGAGGAATATCGTTCAGGAAACGTGAATTTCATCGTCATGAAATTCAACTTCTTCGATTCTATCCGGTGGCGCAAGATGGCGCTTCCTGTACCGGCCGCACCAACGCAGAGCTGATGCTGAACCGGCCGGGGCCGCCACTTTCACGCCACTGCCAAGGATCCATCCCATGCGCTACCCTCTTGTTTTCATCGACGGCGACCAGGGCACCACCGGCCTGCAGATCCACGAACGCCTGCGCGGACGCGACGATCTGCGCCTGTTGACACTGCCCGCCGGCCAGCGCAAGGATGCGCGCGCCCGCGCCGACGCCATCAACGGCTGCGACATCGCCATCCTGTGCCTGCCGGACTCCGCCGCACGCGAGGCGGTGGCGTCCATCGTCAACCCTGCGGTGCGTGTGATCGATGCCAGCTCGGCACACCGCACGCAGCCCGGCTGGACCTACGGCTTTCCCGAGATGACTGCCGGCCAGGCGCAGCGCATCGCGGGCGCGCTGCGCGTCAGCAACCCGGGCTGCTATCCCACCGGGGCGATCGGCCTGTTGCGCCCCTTGGCGGAGGCCGGCCTGCTGCCGCACGACTACCCCATCGCCATCCACGCGGTGTCGGGCTATTCGGGTGGCGGCCGCACCGCCGTCGATACCTACGAGGGACCGCAGGCCACCCGGGCCCTGCCCTTCCAGGTCTATGGCCTGGACCTGGCGCACAAGCACACGCCTGAAATCCAGCAGCACGCGGGCCTGGCACGTCGTCCCGCCTTCGTGCCGGCCTACGGCGCCTTCCGGCAAGGTATCGTACTGACGGTGGCGCTGGAGTTGGACCTGCTGGCATCGGGCACGGACGTCGGCAGGCTGCACGCCTGCCTGCTCGACCACTACGCCGGCGCCCGCCATGTCGAGGTGATGCCGCTAGCCGAATCGGCCGCCACCACTCACCTCGACCCGCAGGCACTGAACGGCACCAACGACCTGCGCCTGGGCGTGTTCGCCAACCGCGAGCACGGGCAGGTGCTGTTGGCGGCGGTGTTCGACAACCTCGGCAAGGGTGCTTCGGGGGCGGCAGTGCAGAACCTCGATCTCATGCTGGCCGGGGTGGCGGCGGAGGTTCACCGGGCCGCCTGAGGCCTACCCAGCGTCGAAATATGAAGCGGGCCGGCAGCTTCCCGGCTTCCGGCCCGCCTGATGCGATCGGGTCAATCACGCGTGATTCGGCGCGTCAGTGAATCTGCATGCCACGCATGACGTGGGATGCGTTCCGGATATTTCTGCATGCCCCCGTACTGACGCAGGAGCAATTGTTGCCGTTCGGTCAACATACTGAGGGCCTTCGCGATGCTACAGCCTGGGGTCGGCCATTCTCAGTCGATCATCGCTTCCTTCCCGAGTGACCATGGGTGCTCTGACACCGGTGGTCACTGACACGGCAGCAACTTCGTGCCACGCGCCTAGGGTTTCGCTGTTCCTCGTCGGATAAGCATGTCAAAGAGAAACTGAGCGGCCGGCGCCAACGGGCGTCCTCGTCGCGAGATCAATCCCAACGTTCGAGTTATCACTGGGTCAGTCAGCGGGATCGCAAGCAGACCACTGCTGGACTTCGGCGGCAAAGCCATTCGAGGCACAACACCGATTCCCAGGTCGGCCTGGACCAGGCTTACCAAGGCGGGAACATGATTTACCTCGCAGTACCATCGCGGTCTTACCGGCAGCCGCGCAAGGGCCTGGTCGATCAGGAAGCGGTTGCCGCTGCCCTGCGCGAGCGTAATGTAGTCACAGCCTTCAAGGTCTTTCCATTTGACGCTTCTTCGCGTCGCCAGCGGATGCCCCTTGCGACAGGCGACAACGAACGCCTCTTCAATCAAGGGGCAGAAATCGATGTCAGGCTCCTGCGTCCCGATATAGGTCAGGCCGAAATCCGCATCGCCGCGCGTGACCGCGAGAAGGACATCCCCGGAAGACTCGTCAATGATGCGGATCCGTATCCCCGGATAGCGCTCGTGATACGGCCCCACGACAGAGGGCAGGAAATGCCCGACCGCAGACGGTACGCATGCAAGCGTCACCTCGCCCGACAGCCGATCGGCAACGGTCTGGATGCCGAGCATGGCCTCTTCCAGCTCGTTGATGACGTTTCGCGCCTTGTGCACAAACATGCGGCCCAGGGTAGTCAATTCGACTTTCCGGGTGGTCCGCGTGAACAGCGCGACGCCAAGCGCTTCTTCCAGCTTATCGACGCGACGCGACAGTGCCGACTGCGACAGGAACATCGCATCGGATGCCGCCTTGAAGCTGCCCAGATCGGCTACTGCCAGGAACGCTCGCACGTCCGCCAAATCGAAATTCATGTGTCTTACGCAAGAATACTTGTGATCTTTGCACTTTACACTGGAATCCGGTCAGCATGATCATTCGCCCTATGGATGGAACGAAACACTGTCCTGACCAAGCAGGAGACACAATGCCCAACAAAGTACAAGAGCCGTTACGGCGCATGTCGCGCCGTAACGCCGTAGCCGCCCTCGCGATCCCGCTAGCCACTGCACTGATTCCCGCACAGGCGCAGACCTGGACACCCGCCAGGCCGATCCGGCTGATTGTCCCGTATGGGCCCGGCGGAAGCTCGGACGCCATTGCCCGCGTCATCGCGGCAGAGATGTCGAAGAATCTGGGCCAACAGATCGTGGTGGACAACAAGGGCGGCGGCCAGGGTGTCATCGCCATGCAGGAGACCGCACGCGCAGCGCCTGACGGATACACACTGGTTCTCGGCCACGTTGGCACGCTTGCCGTCAATCCCGCCATGATGCGCAAGCTTCCCTACGATCCTCTGAAGGACTTCACGCCGGTGACTTTGCTGGCGAAAGTGCCGATGGTGTTCGCGGTGGGGCCTACCGTCCATAGCGATTCCATCAAGGCATTCATCGCCCAGGCCAAGGCGAAGCCTGGTGCCATGACCTACGGATCGGCGGGCAACGGAAGCGCTGGCAACGTTGCTTTCGAGATGCTCAAGCAGACTGCGCATATCGATCTTGTGCACGTGCCATATAAGGGCACCGGCGCCCAGATTTCCGACTTGCTCGCCGGAAACATCGACGCCGCATCGGCGGGCCTGGCGGGGATCCTGCAACACGCCAGGGCGGGCAAGCTGCGCATACTCGCCGTTGGATCGTCACAGCGCCTCGCGCCGATTCCCAACGTTCCCACCATTGCCGAGGAAGGCTACCCGGGATTTGAAAGCTCGCAATGGTTTGGGCTGATGGCGCCAGCGCGCACGCCCACGCCGGTGGTCAGCCGCCTGCATGCCGAGGCTGTCAAGGCCCTGGCCACCCCGCTGGTGCGACAACGACTTGCCGAGGACGCAAGCACGCCTGTCGGCGCGGGCAGCGCCGAATTTGCGTCATTCATTCGTTCCGAGCAACAACGCTGGGGCACCGTCATCCGCAGCGCGGGAATCCAGGCAAACTAAGTCTTCCGAGAATATCCAGCATGCAACAAGATCGAATCACTGTATCCGAAGCCGAACTCCGCCAGCTCGGAGTGCGCGCGTTCCAGGGCCTGGGCCTGACCGAAGGGGACGCCATCGATGTCATTGACATCCTGGTACTTGCAGACCTCTTCGGGCTCAGCACCCATGGACTGTCTCGCATTGAATCCTATGGCGAACGGCTCCAGTCCGGCGGTATCTCGGCACGCCCCACCATTACAGTTGAGCGCGCCGCGCCGGCGCTGGTGAAGGTCGATGGTGGCAACGCAGTCGGCCCGCTCGCTGGCATGAAGGCGCTGCGCGCCGCCATGGAAGTCGCCGAAGAATTCGGCATCGGCATGGCCTTCGTCCGGGGCAGCAATCATTTCGGGCCAGTTTCACCGTACAGCTACATTGCGGCGGAAGCAGGATTCGCCAGCATGATTGGCAGCAACGCCACGACGACCATCGCGCCATGGGGTGGAAGCGACGCACGCCTGGGCAACAGCCCGCTGGGTTTCGGCGTACCGGGGCATGACGGCCGCCACTTCCTGCTGGACATGGCCATGAGCGTGGCCGCACGCGCCAAGATTCGCAATGCGCTCAAGGCAGGACAATCCATCCCGGATTCATGGGCCACCGACGCGCAAGGACGACGGACCACCGATCCCAAGGCTGCCCTCGATGGCTTCCTGCTGCCGATTGGCGGGCACAAGGGCTATGGGCTGGCACTGATGGTCGATCTTTTCGCAGGACTGCTGTCGGATGCGGCGTACCTGACTCACGTCAAGTCGTGGGTCGATGCACCCGACCAGCCCCAGAACCTGGGCCATTTCTTTATCCTGGTTGATACCCGGCGACTGGGATCGGCCCAATGGCTGGCTGCCCGCATGCAAGACTTTGCGGCGATCCTCCACGGTAGCGCACCCGCGGAGCCTGGCAAGCCTGTTATTGTTCCCGGAGAGATCGAACTCGACAAGCTGGCGCGTCAGCGCGAAAAGGGCATTCTCATGGATCCAGCGGTGAAGGCGCTACTGGATCGACATGCCAACGCAAAGACGAACTGAAATGGCACACGCCGGAAGCATCATGACAAGTCAATATGCAAGGCTTGCAGCGGAGCTTGCGCCGACGGGAATCCTTCGCGCATCCATCAACGTAGGCAACCCTATCCTGGCAAACCTCGATGCCGGCGGCAATCCATTCGGCGTTTCAGTAGACCTCGCCCGTGAGCTTGCCAGTTGCTTGGGCGTTCCGCTTGAGCTTGTCGTATTTGACTCAGCGGGGAAGTCGGTCGAGGCCGTCACGGCCGAACAGGCGGACTTCGGATTCTTTGCCGTCGACCCGGTCCGGGGGGCCGGCATCGCATTCTCCGAACCCTACGTGCTGATCGAAGGCGCGTATTTGGTGAAGGAGGAATCCACCGTCAAGGCCAACGAAGAGGTCGACCTCGCCGGACGCCGTGTCGTGGTAGGAAAAGGGAGCGCCTACGATCTTTATCTCACTCGTACGCTGCAACATGCACACATCGTGCGCGCCCCGACGTCCCCTGCCGTTGTGCAAACATTCCTGGAGCAAAGCGCGGACGTGGCTGCAGGGGTGCGACAGCAATTGGAAGCAGATGCCAAGCGCACTGCGGGCCTGAGGTTGTTGCCGGGCCGGTTTATGGTCATACAGCAAGCCATGGGCCTCCCCATAGCCCGCAGCGCTGAAGCCGTGGAATTGCTACGGCGGTTCGTCGAGCAGATGAAGGCCTCCTGCTTCGTTTCGGACGCTCTCAGGCGTCACGGAATCGAGGGCGCGTCCGTCGCGCCCGCGAAATCATAGCCTGCACGCAACGCCGGGCTGGCAATGCCGGCGACGCAGGTGCTGATCTATGACAACGCCAAGCGGGGAACACCATTGATGCTCGCCGCACCCAGCGTTGTGCTGGACTTGCCCCTGCGCGTGCTGGTGCGCGATGACTGCCAGGGCAGCACCTGGATGAGCTGCCACACCGCCGCGGAACTGGAAAGCGCCCACCCATTGCCGGCCGGCAGCGCCGCGCCGCCGGCTGTGGCGCAGCGGATGATTCTTGACACGGTGGGCGCGCAAGGCGCCCCACGGTGATTTATCCGGCCAGGCCCTTGTTCGGGTTGATCAGGTACTTCTCACCCGTCGCGCGCTTGTTGTAGACGGCAATCACGTCCAGGTCCAGCACCTCGGCCAGCGAGATCTCTTTCGAGTAGTGGCTGGCAAAGGTGGTCTTCAGCTCCGCCATCACGCGTTGCTTCAGCGCGTTGGCCCGCTCGCGCCCGATCTTCTGCAGGAACGGGAACAGCAGCCAGCCGCCCATGCCCCACGCCATGCCGAAGTTGCGGTTGAACTCGGTCGGGCTTGTGTCCAGGCCGCCGTAGAGATAGACCTGCTTGTGGGTGGTCGAGCCATAGCGGCTGTATTCGCGGGCCGTCTTGTTCAAGGCCGCTTCCATGCAGGTGAGGATCTGGCCGCCGAGCTTGCCGCCGCCCGTGGCGTCGAAGGCGATCGTTGCGCCAGTGGCGACGAGTGCCTCGGTGAGGTCCTGCATGAACGTCGGCGACGCGGCGTTGCAGACGTGGACCGCACCTTGTGCCTTGAGCAGGTCCGCCTGCTCTTGCTTGCGCACGATGTTCACCAGCTTGATGCCATCCTTGAGACAGATCTGATTGAGCATCTGGCCCAGGTTGGAGGCCGCGGCGGTGTGCACCAGGGCGCTATGTCCTTCAAGCCGCATGGTCTCGACCATGCCCAGTGCGGTGAGCGGGTTGACGAATGACGACGCGCCGTCAGCAGGCGTGGCGCCTTCGGGCAGGACCAGGCACTGGTCCGCGGGAATGCAGCGGTACTGCGAGTACATCGCGCCGCCGATGGCAGCCACGGTCTTGCCCATCAAGGCTTGCGCCGCGGGGGACGAGCCTGCATCGACGACCACGCCCGCGCCCTCATTGCCAACCGGCATGGACGCATCCAGGCGGCCCGCCATGCTGCGCATCGCGCCTTCCGGAACGCGCGCGGTGACGATGGGGCGCTCGGCCGTGCCGCTGGCCTTGGCCGTGCTCATGTCGGCCGCACCGAACAGCAGTCCGAGATCGGACGGGTTGAGGGGAGAGGCTTCAATGCGGATGAGCACTTCATCCGGGCCAGGGTTCGGCGTGTCGATGCTGGCTAGCGACAGCTCGAGTTCACCACTGCTCTTGATTTGCGAACGAAGTTGAAGTGCGGTGCGCATTCGATGTCTCCTTGGTCTGTCGGTTTGCGGTGAGCGCGGCAGCAGCGGGGGGCTGTTTTCGCCAGCAGTCAGCAATGTAGCAAGTTCCTGCGAATCCCGTACTGGGCCGGAAATTCAGGTCATGCGCCGGCCGACAGGCCATCATGCATCGCACTGATAGCGGTGGATATGCCAATCACCTGGCGGTCAGCCCTGTTGCGCTTTACGTTCCAGTCGCCGGCTCGACTCGGACTGAAGGAAACGATTGACCCGCCTGTGCGGGACCGGCCGGCCCACGAGCACGGCCAGCCCCTGCATGCTGCACGGCGGCAACATCATTCGGCCTTGTAGCCCGAGGCCTTGATGGGCCGTTCCCAGCGCCTGAGCTCGGCGACCTGGGTCTCGCCGAGTTGCTGCGGGCCGGCGTAGTTTGCATTCAGGCCGATCTCGCGGATGCGCGCCTGGAGATCGGGCGCCTTGAGCACTTCGGCGATCGCGTCGGACAGGCGCTTGACCTTGTCGGCCGGCAGGCCTGCGGGGGCGAACAGGCCGACGAAGGCCTCAGCTGTGGCGTCGATGCCGGACTCCTTGAGCGTTGGCACGTCGGGCAGCGCCGGCGATCGCGCGTTACCCGTGACCGCGAGGATGCGCAGGCGGCCCGCGCGGTGATGCTCGATGGTCTCCGATATCGTGTCCACCATGATGGGAATCTGTCCGCCCAGCAGATCGGACACTGCTGGCGCGCCGCCCTTGTAGGCAACGTGCGTGAGCGGCACGCCTGAGGCCTGCGACAGCAGCACGCCCGCAAAGTGCGGCACGGTGCCTGCGCCCGAAGTACCGTAGTTGGCGCGGGCCGGGTTGGCCTTGAGCCAGTTCAGCACCGCGCGGATGTCGCCGGCCGGCGCCGCCGGACCCGCCGTCACCGCGAAGTCGAAGGTCACCACGCGCGCGATGGGCGTGAAGTCCTTCACCGGGTCATAGTTGAGGTGGTAGAGCCATGGCGAGATCACCAACGCGCCGCTGGGCGAAATGACCAGCGTGTTGCCGTCGGCCGGCGCGCGCTTTGCTTCCCCAAGCACCAGGCGACCGCCAGCTCCGGGCTTATTCTCGACGATCACCTGCTGGCCGAGCGGCAGGCGCAGGCGCTCGGCCAGCAGCCGCGCCACGACATCGACCGAGCCGCCGGGCGCGAAGCCGACCAGCAGCTTGAGGGGGGGCTTGTCCTGGGCAAGGGCGCCCATAGGCAGCGCGGCGGCCAGCGCCAAGGTTGCAGCCACCCGATTGAAAACGCGTCGCTTCATCATGCTGAGAGTCTCCTTGGTCAGCCGAAGTCGATCAGAAACCGAATACTCGCATGGCATTGCCCGAACGCACGGCGTCGCGCTGCGCGGCGGACAGCCGCTCCGTATTGGCGAAGGACCCGCGCGTGTCGTGAACCTGGTGCGGCCAGTCGGTGCCGAACATCACCCGGTCGGCCCCGACGACCGAGATCAGGAACTCCAGCGAAGCCGGGCTGTACGAGATGCAGTCGTAGTGGATGTGGCGCAGGTAGTCGATGGGCGTGCGCTGCATCTTGCGCCGCTGGGGGATCTCGACCTCGTGGCCCTTCCCGAAACGGCCGGCCAGGTAGGGCAACGCACCACCCGCATGCGAGGCGATGATCTTGAGGTTGGGGTATTGGTCGAAGAAGCCCTCGAAGATCATGCGCGTGATGGCGAGCGTGGTGTCGAACATGAAGCCCACGGACCAGCTCAGGTCGAACTTGGTCATGTCCATCAGGTCGGCGCCCGGCGGGTCGGTGGGGTGCACCAGCACCGGCAGCGCGCGGCGGTCGATTTCGGCCCAGATGGGCGCGAAGGCCGGGTCGGTCAGGCTGCGGCCGGCGATGTTGGCCAGCACCATGACGCCGCTCGCACCGTTGTCGCAGGTGCGCTTGAGCTCGTCGAGCGCGCGCTGCGGGTATTCCCACGGCAGCGAGGTGAACCAGCGCAGCCGGCTCGGGTGATCGGCCTGCGCCTGCGCCAGCGAATCGTTGGATTCGCGGGCCGCTTCGCAGCTGGTTTCCTCGTCGCCCCAGAACACATTGGGGCAAGTCAGCGACATGACAGAGATGTCGATGCCGGCCGCGTCCATGTGCTGGATGCGCAGGTCGTAGTCGAAGTGTCCTTTCTGTGGGATGACCACGGGCGTGTCGCCACGGAATACCTCGTGCTGGCCGTCGGGGCGCTGCTGGATGTTGTAGAGCCCGCCCTTGCGCTTGAGCAGCTCCAGCCAGGGCTTTGTGAAGATGTGGGTGTGAACATCGATGACAGGCATCTAGGGGGCTCCCGTGGTGTGTGAGTGACGGATGTCTAGACACTACTGTAGTGATCTGGCATAAACGTATTGGCAGATATCTTGATACCAGGATAAGTAAATACTTATGCCCGACCGACTCACCGCCCTGGCCCTTGAAACGCTGGGCCGCATGCGCTCGCGCCTGAAGGCGCGCCAGCTCAACCTGCTGGTCGCGCTGAACGAGTACGGCTCGCTCTCCCGCGTGGCGCAGGAATGGGGGGTGACCCAGCCCTACCTGACGCAGATGCTGGCCGAGGTCGAATCCATGATGGGCACGGCCCTGTTCACGCGGCAACGCGGTGGCGTCACGCCCACGCCGGTGGGGCGCATCGCGATCTCGCGCGCTTCGCGCCTGCTGGTCGACCTGCAGGACTGGGCCAACGACATGGCCGCAGCCCGCCTGGGCTTCACCGAGCGGCTCAGCATCGGCGTGATCCACTACCTGTCCGGCCAGTTGCTGTGCGACACGCTCTCGCACACGCGCGAGCAGGTCGGGCCGTTCGTGTTCTCGGTGGAGGAAGCCAGCAGCGACCGCCTGCTGGCGCTGCTTCGCGAGCACAGGCTCGAAGGCGTGGTGGCACGCGCGCGCGGCGCGGCACAGGTGCGTGACCTGCGCTGCGACATCCTGTTCCGCCAGCGCCCCGCGCTGGTGTGCCACCTCAAGACTGCCAGGCATCTGGGCAAGCGCGCGCTGGACTGGCACGAGCTCGCCACCATGGACTGGGTCCTGCCGCCCGCGGGCACGGCGCTGGGCGCCTCGGTGCTGGACCTGTTCCTGCACGTGGGCGAAGAGCCACCGGTGCCGGCCATCGAAACCCATTCGCTCAAGATCGTCGGCCGCATGATCGAGCGCAACCCGTCGATGGTGGCCATCGTGCCCGCCGACGTGGCGCACGATCTCTCCACCCGCGCGCACGTGGCCAGCGTGCCCTGCGACCTGGAGTGGCCGCTGCCGCCGGTGGCGCTTTACCGGCGCCAGGGTGCGGGTGACTCGCCCACCATGGCGACCTTTGTGCGCACGCTGAAGACCTTGTGCAAGGAACGGTTCTGATGACCGCCGCCGCTGCTTGCAAACTGTGATTCCGCGTCGCGTTGGCCGGCCCAGTTGCAAGCTTTCTCCTTTTTACAGTTGTTGCTGCACTTCACTTGTGGCTCATCGCCTGGTGCGCCTAGCGCAAGGCTGTTTCATGCCGCTTGAAGCTGTTGAGCGGGGCATAACGTCCCGTCCGAGAGCGCGGCAAGCCAAGCCGCGCTACGCCCATATCAATGCCGATGGCACCGCCATTGGCAGCGGCTGTTCGACCTCGCGTTCAGCCTGAATCGACACCTGAAGCCGGAAGGTTCCCCAATGACGTCCACCCGTACGGTCTCCTGTCGAGCTCCTGGATTTCCTATTTTTCTTTCCTGCGATTAGCTGTATAGTACTTCGATATTTCGAAGAAAATATCAAAGGAGACAGCGATGAACAGAAGTTTCCGATGCTGGCGGCGATCGCTGCTGGCAGCGTTGGCACTGGCGCCAGCACTCTCATTCGCGCAGGAAAAATTCCCTAGTCGGCCAATTACCTGGATCGTGCCGTTCACCCCGGGTGGCATCACCGACACGGCATCGCGCACCATCGCCAAGAAGATGTCGGAAACCCTGAAACAATCGGTGGTGGTGGAAAACCGCCCCGGGGCTGGCGGCATGGTCGGCACGGAAGTCGCGGCGCGCGCGCCGGCCGATGGCTACACATGGATCTATGGCACGCAGGGCACAATGGCGGCCAACCTGGCGCTGTACGGCAAGGTGCGCTACGACCCGTTGAAGGATTTCGCCCCAGTCCACGCGATCTCGGAAACATCCACGATCATGGTGGTCAACGCCTCGCGCCCCTACAAGACGGTCAAGGAACTGGTGGAATACGCCAAGCAGCATCCGGGCAAGGTCAACTTCGGATCGGCGGGCGCGGGTACCGGCACGCATTTGAGCGCCGAGTTGTTCCAGACCAGCGCCGGCGTGAAGCTAACCCACGTTCCGTACAAGGGCAGTTCGCCGGCGATCAACGATCTGCTGGGCGGCGTGGTGGACGTGATGTTCGACTATCCGAGCATCGTGATACCTCATATCCAGAGCGGAAAGCTGAGCGCGCTTGCCACGACCGGCAAAGAGCGTCTGGCGCTGCTGCCGACCGTGCCCACCATTGCGCAATCAGGTTACGCCATGGCGCAGGCCAGTAGCTGGTCCGGCATCCTGGTGCCGGCCGGCACGCCGCCACAGACCGTGGCGCTGATTGCGAAGGCGACGGAGGAAGCGCTGCGCGACCCCGAGGTACGCAAGTCGATCGAGCCATACGGCAGTATGCCGATGTACGGCCTGTCCGAAGCCAAGTTCGGCAGCTTCATCCAGGCCGAGATCGTGAAGTGGGGGGATGTGGTCAAGAAGTCCGGCGCCAAGCTGGACTGACCAACGGGCCATCCATGCGGGGCGCGGCCAAGGCCGGCGCCCCGCGATGCTTCAGGCCATACCCTCCAGCGTCACGGGGAACCCGGGCAACGGCCCGTTTTCCGTCTCCGTGATCCGCGCCCCCGATCTGGCTCGGGCTTGCACAACGGCCTCCGCAGCATCCAGCACCGGGAACACCGGCAGGTCCGCGTCGGCCAGACGCGCCATCAGCGCATCGGCGTCATACTCGACCACACATTCCGCCAGACGCGCATTGATCGCTTCGGCATGCGCGGTACGCGCGGCGTGGGTCGCGCAACATGCATCGTCGGCGGCGAACAGACCCAGCGAAGCATTCAGGCCGCGCCAGAAATGCTCCTCCAGCGCGGCGATGGTCAGGTAGCGGCCATCCCTGCAGCGGAACACGCCATAGGCCGGCTTGCCGCCCAGCATCGCACGCTGCGCATCGGACGTGGTCGCGGCCTTCTGGCGAAACAGCCCCAGCCGCGGCGCCATCCAATGCAGAACGCTGTCGGCGAGCGCCGCATCCAGATACTGACCGCGTCCGCTCACCGTGCGCTGGTAGAGCGCGGCCAGCAGCGCGGATAGCGCCGTGGATGCGCCGGCCAGATCCGCGATCGGCAGCATGGCCTGGTGCTCTGGAGGACCACCGGGCGCGCCAGCCAGTGATAACGCGCCCGCTGCTGCCAGGTAGTTGATGTCGTGACCTGGCAGCAGCGCATGCCGGCCGTCCTGGCCAAACCCGGTCAGCGACAGATAGATCAGCCGTGGGAACGGCTCGCGGAGGTTGTCGTAGTCCAGCCCGAGCCGGCGCATCACGCCTGGGCGATAGGATTCGATCACGATGTCCGCCTGCGCGATCTGCTCCCTCACCTCGGCCAGGCCACTATCGCTCTTCAGGTCGCAGAACAGGCTGCGTTTGCCACGATTGATCGCATCGAACAGCCCCGGCGCCATGCGCCGGGCATTGTCGCCGTGCGGGGGACGTTCGATCTTCACCACTTCGGCGCCCATGTCGACGAGGGACTGCGTCAGGAACGGGCCGGGAAGCAGTTCGGTCAAGTCGACAACGCGCACGCCCGCGAGCGGCGGGGCACTGGTCGCACGGGCCGCGCTCATTTCCCATCCTCCTCTTGCTCCATCACGATCACCGCATCGAGTGGCAGCGCCCCCTCCCCCGCGACGCCGACCCAAACCGGATTCAGATCCATCTCCACCAGCCGGTCGGCATGCGCGACGACGAAGTCCGACACCTTCACCAGCAGCGCCGTCAGTGCCGCGATGTCGTGCCTCGGCTTTCCGCGCGCGCCATCCAGCAACGGGAAACAGCGCACCTCGCGGATCATCCCCTCGGCCTCTGTGGCCGACAGCGGCAGCATGCGGCGCGATACGTCCTTGAAAACCTCCACGTAGATCCCGCCGAGGCCGAAGGTCAGGATGTGCCCAAACACCGGGTCACGCGAAACACCGATGAGTATCTCCAGACCGCCCGGCGCGGCCATATGTTCGAGCAGCAGACCGTCGATGCGCGCGTCAGGCACGTTGCGCGTGACCGATGCGTGAATATCTTGCCAGGCCGCCTCGAGCCCGGCTTCGTCGTGGATACCGACCACCACGCCCCCAACATCCGACTTGTGCTGGATCTGCGCGCTCACCACCTTGGCCACCAGCGGGTAACCCATCTCGCGCGCCAATACGCGCGCCTGCTCCAGCGTGGCCGCCACACGGGACGCGGGAACGGCGATGCCGGCTGCGCGCAGCATCGCCTTGCCCTCGGGCTCGGACAGGGCCCGCGTGGGCACCTCGGCGCGTGGCCGCGCGGCGGCCTGCAGCAGCGGCTCGAAGTCGATATCGGCGCGGGCCCGCCAGTCCGCATAGGCCATCCAGCGCTGCACCGCCTTGACGGCCTTGCTGATGCTGCGCACGGGCGCCAGGCCCGCATCGGCAAACACCTTGTAGGCATCGCCCTGGCGCTCGCTCATCCAGATCGGCAGCATCGGCACCGGGCTCTCTTCCTGCACCTGTGCCGTGATGTCGGCGGCCAGCTTGGTGATGGCCCCGTACTCGAGCGCCTGCGGCAGCAGCACCAGTGACACGTTCGGGTCTTGGCAAACCGCCTGCAGACAAGTCCGTGCCAGCTCCGGGTCAGCCATCACCGCGGTGGTGGTGTCGATGGGGTTGTCGATGGCCGCGTACGATGGCAGCGCTTCGCGCAGCACAGCGAGGGTCTGCGGCGCGAACTCGGCCAGCTTCAGTCCGGAATTTCCGACCATGTCGGCGCACAACGCCGCGGTGCCGCCCGACCCCGAGTAGATCGCAAGGGCACCGCCCTGGCGCGGCATGCCGCGCGCAAACAGCCAGGCGGTGTCGATCAGTTCGTCGATGTCATCGACCTCGACCACGCCAAGCTGGGCGAACACGGCGCTGTTGACCTCCGCCGAGCCGGTAATCGAAGCCGTGTGCGACTGCGCTGCCTTGCGCCCGTATTCGGAACGCCCCACCTTAAGCACCACCACCGGCTTGCCCTTGCGCGCCGCATGCTGCACGGCCGCGACGAACTTGCGGCCGTCATTGACCCCTTCGAGCAGCGTGGCGATGACCTTGATATCGGGCGCATCGGCCATGTAGTGGATGAAGTCGCTCACCTGCAGGTCGACCTCGTTGCCGCTGGAACTCCACAGCGCCACGCCGATGCCGCGATCCATCGCCTGCAGCACATTGCGGCCAAGGCCGCCCCCTTGCGTGGCCAGCCCCACCGGCCCGCCGCGAAGATCGTGCCGGAAGGACGGCGAGAACGTGAAGCCGAGCCGCTCCGTGATATTGGTCAGGCCCGGGCAGTTCGGTCCGTAGATGCGCATGCCCGTGCGCGCCACGATCTCCTTCATGGTCTGCTCGGCGGCCTTGCCCTCCTCACCGGCCTCGCCAAAGCCCGAAGTCAGGATGATCGCGAAGCGCACCCCTTTCTCGCCGCACTGTTCCAGTACCGCAAGCACATGCTCGGCGGGCACCGCCACCAGAGCGGTGTCGGGCACGGCCGGCAGCGACGCCACGTCGGGCCAGGCCTTGCGCCCGGCCACTTCCGGCTTGGTCGCGTTGATCAGGTACACATCGCCCAGAAAATCCGAATGGTCCAGCAGGTTCTCGAGCGCGCGGGCGCCAATGCTGCCACTGCGGTCACTGGCCCCGACCAGGGCGATGGAACGCGGGCTGACGAGCCGGGACAGGTCTTGGTATGTCTCCATGTTTTTTCTCTCGATGCGGAAGTCTGCGGAGCCCGGCGATACGCCGGGCGGAAAGGGCCTGGAGGCCCGGCGCGGCTGTTGCCGCTCAGGCGATGGCCGACATGCCCAGAATCTCGCGGCCGACGATCAGTGTCTGCACTTCGGTGGTGCCTTCTGGAATGGTGCCGCCACGCGTATCGCGGAAGATGCGTTCGATCGGGTAGTCGGTGGCGTAGCCCAGACCGCCGTGCACCTGCAGGGCCATGCTGGCCACCTCGTGCGCGGCCTCGGTCGCATACAACTTGGCAATCGACGCGGAGACACGCGTGTCCTCACCGCGGTCGAGCGCCATGGCGGCGCGATACCCGAGCGCACGGGCCGCTTCCACCCGGATCGTCATATCCACGATCATCTTCTGCACGAGCTGGAAACTGCCGATGGGACGGCCGAACTGCGTACGCGTCCTGGCGTAGTCAGTGGCGAGGTCGAGCGCGGACTGCGCCGCGCCCACGGCGCCCATCGCGATATTGACGCGCGCTCCGTCCAGGCCCTGCAGCATGCGCTTGAGCGCGCCGCCCTCCTCGCCCAGCAGGTTCTCGCGCGGCACGCGAATATTGTCGAAGCCGAGCTCGGCGGTGCCGGTACTGCGCAGCACCATGGTGTCGACGCGGCGCACCTCGTAAGGACTGACTTCGCGCTCGACCAGGAACGTCGACAACTGGCCTTCGCAGTTGTCGCTGTAGGTACGGGCCACCACGATGCCGAAGTCGGCAAACGCGCCGTTGGTAATCCAGAGCTTGCGGCCATTGAGCACGTAGTGGTCTCCGTCCAGGTCGGCACGCGCCTGGATCTGCGCGATGTTGGAACCGGTACCCGGCTCGCTGATCGCGGTAAACACCTTGCGCTCACAGGCCAGCAAGGGTTCGAGGAAGCGGGCCTTCTGATCCGGCGTGCCGACGGCAGCAAGCTTGGCGATCGGGCCGTTGGTAATGTTCAGGATGGTACGCAGCGAAAGCCAGGCGTAGCCGGCCTCCTCCATCATCATCGCCCAGGTGAGCTGGTCCAGCCCCATCCCGCCCTGTTCTTCGGACAGGCGCCCGCCGATGTAGCCGAACTGCGACAACCCCTTCAGGATCTCGAAGGGAAAGGTCTTCTCCTGATCATGCCGGCTGATCAGCGGTGCCACCTCCGCCTGCATGAATCGGCGAATGTTGTCGCGCAGCAGCCGCTGCTCGGGAGTTGCTTCGAAAAACATGGGTATCTCCTGTAAAAGCCCGGTTGAGAAATGCATGCGGCACCGGCGGCATTGCGTGCCAGGCACCGCCGATACAAAGCCGGACACAGGAACGGTCCCATGTGCCGGCCTAATCCTTCTGGGCGGCGGGAAAAACCAGCTCCCGCGCAGCCTCGATCACCTCCAGGTACTCGTCCTTGCGGCGATTGAATCGTTCGGTGGGGCCCGCCAGCGAGATCGCCAACGGTTCGTCGCCGATCAGCCCGGCCACCGCGATGGCGGTCACCCCTTCTCCGCCCTCGTCCTCGACCCACGCCCAGCCGCGCTCACGCACTTTGGCGATCTGCTTTTCCAGCACGACCGGATTGATTTCCGTCTTTGGACCCAGCTTGGGCAGCGCGCGCAGGCGTAACTGCCGCGCCGCGTCTTCCGGCGGCAGTACCGCCAGCAGCGCCTTGCCGAGCGCCGTGGCATGCAAGGCCAGGCGCTTGCCGACGCGCAGCACGTAACGCAATTCGTAGCGGCTTTCCTGGAAGCCGGTCACCCGCACGTGAGCGCCGTCGAGCCGGCCGCACAACGAGGTCTCGCCGGTCTTGCCAGTGAGGAACTCGGTGGCCTCGGCCGCCACGGCCGCCAGCGGATCGTTGCCGGCAATGGCTTCGCAGATCGAATGGAGCCGCGTGGTGGGATAGAAGCGGCGCGTGCGCGCGGTACGCATCAGATACCCCGTCTCGGTCAGCGTATGCAGCAGGTCCGAGCAGCTGCTCTCCGGCAGGTCGAGCAGGCGCGCAAGTTCCGAGTTGGAGAGCTCGCGCTTTTCGCGCGAGAACACCTCGAAAACGGCAAGACTGCGCGCGGCGGCAGGAACAAAGCTTGGCATGGGTTCTCCGAAATTCTCGTGATGACAGGGCGGCATCCGCCCAAAGCGCACAGTCTACGAGATTTCGTACGTTCTCCCGTGTTTGACATGGGGTATTACTACGATATACTGGATACTAATCCGACCTATCGTAGTTATGCAAGATAAAGATCGGCCGATGGCACCCGCGACGTCGCGCCGACGTGCAAGCACCCGCGCGCCCGATGGGCAAACAGATACTGAAGAGGAGACACGATGCAGACTGCGGAATCCCGCTCGCCTGAAACACAAGGGGCGCCATTCCTGGCCGTACTGCGCTGCGGCGCATGCGGCAAGCCCACCTACCCCGCTTCCGCCTATGGTTGCCAGTACTGCGGCGCCGAACCCGAGCGCGGCACGGTGGAACAGATGCCCGCGCGGGGCACGCTGCGCAACTACGTGACCGTGCATGCGCCGCTGGTGCGCGACATGCCGCCGCCATTCGTTGTCGGCGAGGTCGAGTTCGCGGAAGGCATACGCGAAGAAGTGCTGCTCGACGTGGTCAGCGAATCGGAACTGGCTCCGGGCATGACGGTGCAAGGCGTGATCCGCGCCGACGCCCCGTGCGGCGACCGTTATCCGCTGCGCTTCGCGCCCGCAAGCCAGGAGGTGCAACGATGAACCGCCTGCTTCAGCAAACCCCCGTCTACGTCATCGGCATCGGACTGCATCCGTACCAGTTCGCGTCGGATACCCCTTATGTCAGCCTCGGCCTGCGCGCGCTGCGCGAGGCGCTGGCGGACGCCGGCATTGCCTGGCCAGAGGTGCAGAGCGCGTACGTAGGCACGTCGGCGATCGGCATGGCAACCGGGCGCGTCATGTTCCGCCACCTGGGCTCCACCGGCCTCGCCGTGACGCAGGTGGAAAGCGCCTCGGCATCGGGCTGCTCGGCGTTCCGCCAGGCGTGCCTGGAGGTGGCGAGCGGCATCTCGGACGTGGTGGTGGCGATGGGGGTGGACAAGTTCGGCGATGGCCGCAAGGCCGCCGACAAGGACGGCCTGCCGCACCTTGCGCCGACCGCGACCATGCCGCCGGTGAAGTTCGCGCTGATGGCGCATGAATACCTGCGCCAGCACGGCCTGAAGCCCGAAGCGATGGCACGCGTCGCGGTCAAGAACCACGGCAATGCGGCGCTCAACCCGTATGCACAGTTCCGCAAACCCCGCACACTCGAGCAGGTCATGGCCTCGCCAAAGGTGGTGGGCGACCTGACGGTGCAGCAGTGCTGCCCGCGTGGCGACGGCGCCGCTGCCGTGATCGTGGTGTCGGAGGCGGCGATCAGGCGTCTCGGCCTGGACAAGCGCCGCGCCGTGCGCGTGCTGGCATCGGTGGCGAACAGCGAGGAGCTTGAGCACGGCGATTCGTCGGCAGCCGTCGACATGGTGCGCAAGTCCACCGCGCTGGCGTATGAGCAGGCCGGCATCGGCCCGCGCGACCTGAACCTGGTGGAACTGCACGAGGCCTTCTCGATCGAGGAGCTGGTCTACACGGAAGCCATGGACCTATGCGCGCCTGGAGAAGGGGCGGCGTGGCTCGAACGCGGCGCTTCGGCCATCGGCGGCCAATGCGCGGTCAATGCATCGGGCGGCCTGCTAGGCATGGGTCATCCGACCGGACCGACCGGTATCGGGCAGATCGCCGAGATCACGCGCCAGATTCGCGGCGAGGCACACGGACGGCAACACGCGGGCGCGCGCCTGGGGCTGGCTCACATGATCGGGCTCGGCTCGGTGGCCTTCGCCCACGTCCTGGCGGCATCGCACTGACTGCCCCCGCGGGGTGGCCGGCCGCACGTGCGACTGGCGAACCCTCACGCAAACATCGGCGCGAACATCATTCCAGGCAAGGAGACATCGATGCAGTTTGAAACCCTGTTGTACGAAGTGGTCGAGGGCGTGGCCATCATCCGGCTGAACCGCCCCGAGCGCATGAACACACTCGGCGGCTCCATGAAGCCGGATCTCGCCAAGGCGTTCTTCGAGGTGGCGCGGGACGACACCAGCGTTCGCTGCGTGGTGCTGACCGGCACCGGCGACAAGGCGTTCTGCGCCGGCGCGGACATCAAGGAGCGCGCGGGCGGCACGGCGCATCCCGCCGATTACTACGTCACGCAGCAGCGGACGCATGAGTTGTTCCGCGGCATCGAGGAATTTGAAAAGCCCGTGATTGCCGCCATCAACGGCGTGGCACTCGGAGGCGGCCTGGAACTGGCCCTGTGCGCCGACATCCGGCTGGCGGCGCGATCGGCGCGATTCGGCCTGCCCGAGATCAAGCTCGGCGTCATACCCGCCGCTGGCGGCACGCAGCGCCTGCCGCGCGTGGTCGGCCAGGCCGTGGCCAAGGAACTGATCTTCACCAGCGAACTGATCAGCGCCGACGCAGCGAAGGACATCCGCCTGGTGAACCGCGTGATCGACGATGACAAGCTGATGGACGAGGCACTGACGATGGCCAGGCGTATCGCCACGCAACCGCCGCTGGCCGTGCGCTTCGCCAAGCGGTCGGTCAACCTTGGCATGCAAGGCTCGGTCGACCTTGGCCTGCAGTTCGAGTGCTACGGCGCGGCCATGGTGATGGACAGCGAGGACAGGAAGGAAGGGATGCGCGCATTCGTCGAGAAGCGTGAACCCCGCTTCGTCGGGCGCTAAGCCGCACGCGAACGACATCGAAACATCGGAACATCGAAAACTGGAGGAGAACGGAATGGAACTGCATCTGCAAGGCAAAGTGGCCCTGGTGACTGGCGGTGGACAAGGCGTGGGTCGGCGCATCTGCCTGGAGCTCGCCGGCGAAGGTGTCAGCGTCGTGATCAACGACTACTTCCTGGAGCGCGCGCAGGCGGTGCAAAAGGAAATCGAAGCGGCAGGCGGCCAGGCGTTGGCCGTGCAGGCCGACATTGGCGACGCCGAGCAGGTGGAACGCATGTTCGCGCTGGCACGTGAGCGCTTCGGCGATGTCGACATCCTGGTGAACAACGCCGGCGTGACCGTGGCGCGTCGCACCAAGGGCGGCATGCCCCCGACGTTCATGGAAATGCCGGTGGAAGACTGGAAGGAAGTCGTCGACCTGAACGTCTATGGCGTGATGAACTGCTGCCACAGCGCCCTGCCCGGCATGCAGCGCAAGGGCGGCGGCAAGATCGTCAACATCATGTCCGAAGCCGGACGTGTCGGCGAGGCGCGCCTGGCAGTCTACTCCGGCGCCAAGGCCGCCATGCTGGGATTCGCCAAGGCGATCGCGCAGGAGCACGGCCGTGATCGCATCAACGTCAACACCATCGCACTGGGCGCGGTCTCGCACGAAGGCATCGCCAACGGCCCGCTGCATCCGTCGGCCACTCCCGAAACCGACGACCGTCTCAAGAAGATGCTTGGCGCCTATCCAATCGCACGCGGGCTGGGGAGGCTGTCACGGCCGGAAGATATTTCCGGCGTCGTGACATTCCTGGCATCGGATCGCGCGGCCTTCATCACCGGCCAGAGTCTCGGCGTGAGCGGCGGCTACGTGATGCTCTGACGCAGCTCTGACGCGCCGCATCCAGACATCCGATGGAGGAGAACACATGAGTTCGGCAGCATCCGGCCACGCGGCCGAAGGCATTTTCCGGACGCGGTTGGCCGCGCTGCTGGATATCCGCTATCCGATCCTGCTCGGCGGCATGCAACTCCTCGGCACGTCCGATGTGGTGGCGGCCGTGGTCAACGCAGGCGCGATGGGGTTCATCACCGCGCGTTCGTTCCCGAACCTCGACGCCTTTCGCGCCGATCTGCGCCGCTGCCGCACCCTGACCCGGGGCCGACACTTCGGCGTCAACGTCACGCTGTCGGCCCGCGAGGACCGCAACCGGCTGGCCGCGGCGTGGATCGACGTCGCACTGGAAGAAGGCGTGCGCGTATTCGAGAGCGCGGGCATGTCTCCCGAGCGACTGGTGGCGCCAATTCATGCCGGAGGTGGCCTGCTGATCCACAAGTGCCCGAGCGTGCGCCACGCGCTGACGGCACAGCGGCTTGGCGTGGATGCCATCGCGCTGGTGGGGCTTGAGGAAGGCGGACATCCTGGCGCCAACGAGTTGTCCGCCTTCGTCAATGGCGCGTTCGCGCTGGAACGCGTGGAGATCCCGCTCGCCATCGGCGGCGGCATCGGCAGCGGCCGTCAGATCGCCGCCGCGCTGGCGCTTGGTGCCGATGGCGTGGTGATGGGCAGCCGCTTCATGGTCGCCACAGAAATCGCCACCCACCGCGCGCTCAAGGAGCGCATCGCCGCGGCTGACGAGCATTGCTCGATTGCCATCCTGCGCAGCCTGAACGATACCTGGCGCGTGCTCGACAACGCCGCCGCGCGCGAGGTGCAACGCCTCGAAGCCGAGGGCGCCCGCACGCACGCGGCATTTGGCGACCTCATCCTGTCGTCGCGCACCCAGGAGCGCGTGTACCTGGGCGGAGAACCCGACGCCGGCATCGTCTCGCTCGGGCCGGCCGGCGGATTCGCCGATGCGATCGAACCGGCTGGAAGGATCATCGAGCGTCTGGTTGCGAATGCGTGCACTGCGTGCGAGGCCATGATGCAGCGCGTGGAGAGGGAGTGGGCGTGATGCGGCCTCATGTAGCCTACGTTCCGGCGACGCCACCTGCATCGGTCATCGAGTTGTTCTGCAATGCAGCCATGGTGGCCAGCAGACTGGCGTCGATATGCATGCCGGCTTGCTGCGGGGATCTGTGCGAACAGCCACGGTGAAATAATCAGCGCGCATGACCGACGTGATAAACGTCTTCTCGCCGATGACGACATAGTGGTGATAGTCGACACTTACGCAGACCAATCGTCCGCGTTAGCTCAGATACCTGCCTCTCAGATCTGGTCTGTCGGCTGTCTCTCATTGAGCGTGCGTTGCAGTCTCGGGCCCTGAAGGGCAACTATCGAAAACCACGTATGTCTCTTCAGGGTCGGGACGCGCCGACTGTCAGGTACCGGTCGGAAGGCCCATTCCGGCCATGAGGAGCCGTTCGGTTGCGCTTGTGCTGAGACACTCGAACGGCCGATCGAAGGCTCGAAGCACACAAATGGCTGCGCATACGTTGCAGTGTAGGTCCATGTGACAACCCCGACTCCTCTGCACCGGCACACACATCGTGCAAAATAATTTATAAATTATGATCTTGCAAACAAGATCATTGTTGATGTACATTTTGCAAATATGCCAGGGAGCGACATATGCCGGTGGCACGCACTTGATTTGGATGCAAAGTGAAAACGTCAGACCAGTTCGTGAGTGAACCAGAGTCCTCTCAGCCACCGCTGCCCACCGCGGCCGCAGGGGCGTATGAATGTACTGTCCTTGACTGGGCGAAACACCTACCGGAAAGCGTCGTCGCTTTGCGCGACCTCACCTACGGTACCGACCAGCAGCAGCGGTTCGATGTGTTCACGGCAAGAGGGTTCCGCGACGCGCCTGTCCTGATCTTCTGGCATGGTGGTGGCTGGACGAACGGCTACAAGGAATACGTCTCGTTCCTTGCGCCTATGGTGATAAGCCTTGGCATGGTCTTGGTGGCGCCCACGTATCGGCTGGCGCCGGCCCACAGCTTGCCCGCAGCGTTTGACGACGCGGTGCTGCTCCTGGCCACGGTGCAGAAGAGCATTGCCACTTGGGGCGGCTCTCCCTCTCAAGTGTATCTTTCAGGCCATTCGGCGGGCGGCGGTATTGCGGCAATGGCGGCGATGCGAAAGCCACAACTGCGCGCGATGGGCGTTGACCAGCAGGCCATTCGCGGTTGCCTGCCCATCAGTGGCATCATGAACCTGCACCACCCGAACCCGGCGCCCGGGAGTCTTGAGGAGCGGGTGTACACCGCATTGCTCGATTCGCAGGAGCTGGATGCGGCAATGAGTCCGCTGACGTGGTCTGCTGGCAATACCGTTCCGATGGTGCTCAGCTACGGCGAACATGACAGCGAGCGGGTGATCCGCTCCAATCTCGCCATGTACGCCATGCTGAGGATGCAGCCGGCACCCGTTGATTGCTACATGCTCGCGGGCGAGGATCATTTCCGCACACATACTGCGCTTTCCGACCCTTCCCACCCTTGGTATGCGCGGCTCGCGCAACTCGTCAAGGAGACCTCACAGTGAAGCAGGTCATTGAGACTGGCTTGCCCGCCCCGGCACAGCCATTTTCCTGGGCGACCCAGGCCGCAGGTCTGCTGTTCACGGCGCACGGTCCAGTCCGTCCGGACGGGTCGGTGGATACCGGCGATATCGCCCGGCAGGCGCGCCTGACGTTTGAGAACCTGAAGTTAGCGACCGAAGCAGCGGGCGCGGACCTGAACGATGTGGTGCAGGTGCTGATCACCCTGCTGGAAGCCGTTGACGTGCCGGTAGTCGATGCGGTCTATAGAGAGTTCTTTGCCCCGCCTTATCCAAATCGTTCGACGGTGATCGCCAAGGCATTGGTAGTGCCAGGCATGCGCATCGAAATCGTGGCCTACGTCGCGCTGCCCGACAAGCCCTGAAATTAGGGCTAGTCGGCAAAGCGCTTGCTGAGGACTTCGGCCGTGCGCATCAGGTGGTGCCGCAGCAGCGCGGAGGCCTTCTCCGTGTCGCGCGCGAGCACCGCCTCCATGAGGTCCAGGTGTTCCTTCAACACGTCGTCGGCCAGTTCCTTGCTCGAGCGCGGGTAGGCAAGGCGAATTCGACGATACCGCTCAGAATGGTCGACCAGTTGTTCGTCGATGCGCAGTAGCCACTTCGACGTAGCCGCTGCAACCAGCGCGAGGTGAAAGCGCCGGTGAGCCGTTTCCCACAGTTCCACTGCGACCGTGTCCGATGCATCGGTCGGCAGCCGCGCTCTGGTCAGCTTGTAATAGGCGGCCATGATGTTCGCGCCCCAGTCATCGTCGCCATGCTCAATGGCATCGGCCAGCAGGAGCAGTTCGATCGAGGTGCGCGCATGCATCAGATCGAGCAGATCACTCCTGGAGAGCTTGGTCACGCTGAAGCCCCTTTGTCCCTCATTGCTGACTAGTCCTTCGCCGCAGAGGAGCATTAGGGCCTCGCGGATCGGGCTCACGCCGAGTTCGTAGCGTTCCTGCAATGCCTGCAGGCGAAGCTTTTCTCCAGGGGGCAGGCTGCCCGCAATGATGTCTGCGCGCAGCAGTTGATACGCCTTCTCGGAAATGGTCTGGGTTGGCGCCGGCTCTGCGTGCTGCAGCCTGCGCGGCAAATCGGAAGTCCGCATGATTTGTTGTTGGATGGATGAGCGGCAAGGGCTGGCCGGTATCTATAGGACACCTGCAATTTCATAAATTTACCTCCAACAACGAAATTTTGCACTATCCGGAGACCAGAGCGGGTGCCGCCGATCGGTAGGATTACCAATTCGGGCCTGAATTTCGCCCGTGTGCAGCCGGAAAAGAGCCATTTCCGCACCCTTTGCCTACGCAGGGTAAACGCCATCTTTTATTCAATAAATCTAAATTTATAATTTCTACGGGTTTTCATTGAAACGTTGTTTCATATATGAACATGGTGCGGTAAGCGCCGGAATTGCTGTGAGGCCCGGCGGGCCGCAATGCACCTAGAGGAGTTGGATCACATGAAGAAATCCGCGAGACGCCGGGCATTGGTTGGCCTGGCAGCGATTACCACCCTACTTGCGGCGGGCGGAGCCACTGCGCAGGGCAGCTATCCAACCAAGCCGGTCACGCTTCTCGTGGCCTATCCAGCCGGCGGCGATACTGATGTGCTGGCACGCCTCTTTGCCGAGAAGCTGACTGCGCGGCTTGGGCAGCCCGTCGTGGTGGAGAACCGCACCGGCGCCGGCGGAACCATTGGCACGGCTTACGTGGCAAAGGCTGCGCCGGATGGCTATACGCTGCTGTTCGCCCCGAACACAATCTCAATCTCTCCGCACGTGCTGCGGCCCGGCACGGGCGCCTCCTACGACCCGCGCAAGGATCTGACGCCGATCACGCTACTTGGCACGCAATCGCTGTTCGTTGTGGTCAATAAGGCCGCCGGTGTCACCCGGATGGAAGACTTCGTCACGCATGCTAAAGCCGGTACGCTGAAAACCTATGGCAGTCCGGGCAACGGGTCGCCAATGCACATACTGGCGGAACTGTTCAACAAATCGGCCGGCATCAAGCTCACCCAGATCCCCTACCGCGGCAGCGCCCCCGCGGTGGTCGACTTGCTGGGCGGGCAGGTGCCGATGATGTACTCCACGCTTGGGCCGGTGTCCCAGTACTTCCCGTCGGGCAAGCTGATTCCGCTGGCCGTCGCGGATAAGAAGCGTTCGCCATTCGCGCCGAACGTGCCGTCCCTGGCCGAGCTTGGCTACAAGGATGTCGAGGTTGGTGCCTGGCAGGCCGTGGTGGGTCCGAAGGGCATGTCCCCGGAACTGGTTCTGACGCTGAACAAGCACTTCAACGACATCCTGAAGATGCCGGACGTCGTCGCCAGGATGGCAACGGTTGCCGTGACGCCGCAGGGCAGCGACCCAGCCTCCCTTGGCAAGCTGATCGCTGCTGACTACGAGCGCTATGGCCGGATCGTCAAGGAATTCGGCATTCAGGCCGACTGAGGAGCTGCCATGACGATATTAGTCACCGGCGCCGGCCTGATCGGCCGTCTGACCGCCGCACAGTTGCTGGCCCGGGGAGAATCTGTGCTGCTCGCCGACGTGAGGCGGCCCGATTCCGCTGAACTGGGCGCGCTGCCGCTGGCATTGTGCGATGTGACCGACTACGACGCATTGTCCCGCCTGGTGGACGAGCATGGGGTCACCGCTATCGTCCATACGGCGGCCTTGCTTTCCACTGCCATTCGCAAGGATCCACTCGCCGGCATCCGGGTCAATACGATGGGAACGGCAAACGTTCTTGAGCTGGCACGCCAGCGTAAGCTCTCGCGTGTCGTGATTGCCAGCTCGACCACCGTCATGTACTCAGCCTTCCCGTCCCTGCCTGCCACACCGATCGCCGAGGATTTCCCGTTGCGGGTCCTCAGCGAACGGCCTGGCAGTATCTATGCGGCCACCAAGCTGGCTGGCGAGCATCTCGCGCTCGCCTACGCCTCGCTCTATGACGTCGATGCGGTCGTGCTGCGCTACGGCGCTGTGCTCGGCGCGGGACGGGACGCGGTCACCAGTGTGCCGGGCCGGTTACTGGCCACGCTGCTCGAAGCCGGACGCACCGGAGTGTCTGCAAGGCTGGACGACTCGATCCTGTTGTGGAACGGCTGTGAGGAATTTATCGATGCCCGGGACTGCGCTATCGCCAACATCGCTGCACTGACCGCACCGGCGCCGCGCCAACGCGTGTACAACATCGCTACCGGCGAATGGTTCTCGGTTGAAGCGTTCATCGATGTCGTGCGCCAATGTTATCCGGCGCTGCAGACCACCGAGCTCAGGCTGCCCGAGGGCGGCTTTGCCGGATTTCCGTATGCACGACCGGCGCCGTCCGACGTCAGTGCCGCTCGCCGAGAAATCGGCTTCAAGGCCACCTATTCGCTACTAGAGACCACGCGGCACTTCGCGGCAACGCTGTAGATCTGCGCCGCACCCGACGGGATCCCAACCAGGAGCAGGCTCACAGTCCACCAGCTGATTGGCGCCCTCGTGCGCGCCACGCTCAAATTTAGATATTCCATAAATATTTGCATATTTTAAAAAATTTAGAATGAAAACCGACATGGGAATGAAGCGGGCGATGTTGGCAAGATGCGTGCTCGGCGCGGCGGTGGCATTCGGCGCAGGTGGGCACTCGATCTATGCCGCGGCGCAGTCGTCCAGCGTGAATCTGTATGGCGTAGCGGACGTCGGGCTGGTACACGAAAACGGCGCGGCAGCTGGTTCGGTAACAAAGGTCACGAGCGGCATGATGTCAGGCTCGCGCGTTGGCATGCGCGGACGCGAGGAATTAGGCGGGGGCACGGCAGCGTTCTTTACGCTGGAAGCCGGCATCCTGATGGATACTGGCACATCAGGTCAGGGCGGCCTACTGTTCGGCAGGCAGGCCTACGTCGGACTCGACGCATTGCCGGGCCGCATCACGATGGGGCGGCAATACACAACGCTGGCGCTGGCACAAGTGGAGTTCGATCCGTTTGTGACTGGCTTGGCCGGCACGTCTGCAAACCTGATTTCAGCCGGCGGTCGAGGCGGCAGCAACCGCGTCGACAACGCCCTTAAATACAACCTGCCGGGCACACTCGGCGGCCTCGATGGCGAACTCTCCTATAGCTTTGGCGAAGTGCCCGGCAGCGCGGCCACCAACAGCCAGTTTGGCGCGGCACTCGGTTACTCGGGGGGGAACTTCCAGGGGCGTGTTGCATACGCGGACGCCCATGACGCCAACGGCCCTGGCAGGAATGCACGGGAAGTGTTCTTCGGTGCCAAGTACGACTTCGGGCTCGCGACGGGCTACTTCAACTACGTGATCAACCGGGGCGCCATCGTACCGGGCACGCCCAACTTCAAATCGGAAGACGTGTTGGTGGGGGCTTCGATTCCAGTCGGCGCCGGGCGGGTCGTGACGTCATACATCTACAAGAACGATCGGACCGACGCCAACAACGATGCCCATCAGTTTGCAATCGGCTACGTACATAGCCTCTCCAAGCGGACCAGGCTCTATACGTCCTACGCTCACATCTGGAACCGCGCGGCGAACACGGCCAAGTCCGGCTTCTACCGCGTATGGAATGCCAATGACGTCGGCAACCCACTCGCCGGAAACTCTGCCTTCAACGTTGGCATCAACCACAACTTCTGACCTCTCTGCCGCCTACCGTCCGGTGGGGTAGTGCCCACCGGCCTTCTTGCCCGATGCCAGCCAATGCTCGCATCGGGCCTTTCTCCGAGGCAGGCACCTGATTAAAGAGCGCAGGCCTGATCATGTTGTTGCTGGTTCTGTTGCATTCAACGGCAGGCATGCCCGATAAGGTGCCGGCGACGACTCCTACCTCGATGACCGCTTGAATCTCAAAAGCTGCCGTTGGTCGTTTTTGAAAGCGAAGTCCGATATGGGTCGGGAGCGGAAGTTCGACGCCGCGGCGGAGGTCGGCGACCGATGGACTTCCGGGTTCGGCCATCTCCGGACGCTCGCCTTTCGCTTCACTCCAACATTCGAGCGGCGGTTGTGCCTTGGAAAACGCCATTGTAGGTGCGCATTACAGGTGGACTCTAATCTGCTGTGCGATATGTCCGAGTGCCTCGTATTCGAAGCGAAGCATGATCTCGCCTGCTCACATGGCCACGGCGGCAATTCGATCGGGAAAAGCATTCGCGTTCAGCTGATTCCTCTTCTGATGGGCCGGTTCGCGCATTCCTCAAAGATGCGCACGCCGCACCCCGCGCAGATGTCAGGGTCGAGCCGCGCGATGACGGCGTGCAGGGCCTGGCGCTTGGTCGGGAAGACATGGTTATCGCCCAGCTTGGCGCGAAAGCCGGTCTGTTCCCAGGTCCGCTGCACCTGCGCGCGCGGGCGGTGGAAGTACAGATCGCCGCCCGCGGCGCGGCGCTCGGTCAGCTCGCTTTCCCACATCTCCGCGCCTGCCAGGTCGATGAAGTTCATGCTCTTCGTCATGACCAGCAAATGGGTCTGGCCAGGACTGACCGTGCGCAGCCGATGCAGGCAGTCGGCCACATACTGCACTGCGCCGAAGAAGATCGCGCCTTCCATGCGCAGTAGCTTCAGCTGCGGACATTCGAGCCGGAGCCGCGGCAGTTCGTCCAGCGGGGTGAAGCGGCGGTCGGGGTCGTCCGCATCCGGCACCAGGCTGCGCACGGCGGGTCGCGAGGTGCGGTACAGATAGGCCACCAGCGAGAGCGTAGCTCCGAGCAGCACGGCCATCTCCAGGCGGATCACCAGCGTGGCCGCGAAGGTGCCGAGCGCGATAGCGAACTCGGTTCGGCTCAGGCGTGCGATGCGCCTGAGTCGGGCGAAATCGAACAATCCCCATGCCACCAGGATCAGCGTAGCAGCAATGGCCGCGAGCGGAATCTGCGCCAGCAGCGGCGCGCTGACGCTCACCAGCGCCACCAGTAGCAGGGAGGAAAACACACTGGCCAGCGGCGTCTGCGCACCGGCCTCGAAGTTGGGCATGGAGCGGTTAAGCGAACCGCAGGAGACATAGGAGGAGAACAGGCCACCGGCAATGTTGGACAGGCCCTGTCCGATGAATTCGCGGTTGGCATCCACGTGCTGACCGGAACGCAGCGCTACTGCCTTGGCGATGGAAATCGACTGGCCGAGCGCGACGATGGTCAGCGCGGCAACCACGCCCGGCAGGGCGGGAATGATTTGCCAAGGAGTACTCGGTAAATGAAAGCGTGGGATCGCCGAGGGGATCTGGCCAATCACATTCACATGGCCGCCCAGGTCCGTGGCGTTCAGCACCAAGGCGAAGCCATAGCCGGCCAGCAGGCCGAGCAGAGTGAAGGGCAGCCGGCGTGAAACGCGCTTGACCACCAGCGTGACTACCAGCGTGACAGCGCCGACCGCGGAGGCACCCCAATGGACGCTGGACATGTTCTCGAACAGGAAGCGCACCACGCCAAACGCATTGGTGCCGGTGGGCACCGGCAATCCGAACAGGTCCTTGAGCGCATACAACGCGATCAGGGTGGCGGCACCGCAGGTGAACCCCAGCAGCACCGATGGAGAGATGAAGTTGGCAAGGGACCCCAGCCGCAGCGCGCCGACCGCCAGTTGCAGCACGCCAACCAGAATGGTCACCGCCAGCACCAGACTGATGTACTCGGCGCTGCCAGCGATGGCGAGCGGGCTCAACATGGCGAACAAGGCCAGGGAGTTGGCATTGGTCGGGCCCGACATCACATGCCGGCTCGATCCAAACAAGGCCGCGACGATGCATGGGACCACCGCCGTATAGATGCCGTACTGCGGCGGCATGCCGGCCAGTGTGGCAAAGGCAACCCCTTGCGGCAGGACCAGCACGGCACCAAGCAGACCGGCCATCAGGTCGGCACGCAGCGATTCGGAACTGATGCCGCGGTGCCATGGCATCAGGAAACTGGCGAGACGATTAGCGGCTGTAGCGGGCAACAGCGACGCACCGGGAAGTGAAGGCATCGATTGAAAAGCTCAGTCAGCCACGACCAGATTGGCTGACTTGGCGGCCGACGTCATCCACGCAAGGTCCGCAACGATCCCATTATCCACTTCAGCAGCCGTTGATGGTCTGACCTCGCTTCCAGCCGCAGCAAAGCTTTCCCGCAGATCAGGCTCTCTCAGGACAGCGCTGACCACGGCAGAGAGCGCTTCAATGACATGCGCGGGCGTCCCCTTTGGTGCAGCGAGGGCGCCCCAGAAAACGAGATTCAGTCCCTGGATGCCCAACTCGGCCAGCGTGGGCGTATCGGGCAGCGCCGCCGTGCGCTTCTCATCGGTAACGGCGAGCACGCGAACCAGCTTCTTCTGTGCAAAGCTGGCAACGACGGGCACCGCACTGATGGCGAACTGCACGTCGCCGCGGGAAAGAGCGGTCAGCATGTCGGGCCCACCCTTGAAAGGTACGGGTACCACGTCCAGGTTGAAATGCCTTGCGAACTTGACGCTTGCCAGGTGCTCCAGCGTTCCGGGCCCGGGCGTAGCGTAGTTCACCTTCCCGGGGTTCGCGCGGGCATACTCGATCAGCTCCTTCAAGGTCCGATAGGCGCTGTTGGGAGGTATGGCAAATGCCCCAGGGGTCATGCTGGTTCGGCCGATGGGCGCCAGTTGCTTGAGCAGGTCGTAGCGACGCAGCGACGCTTGCGCTGCCACCATGCCCGAATTCAGGGCGATCAGGGTGTAGCCGTCCGCAGGAGCTCTCGCTATCGTCTGCATGGCAATCTGATAAATCCCGCCCGGCTTGTTGTCCACCACAACCGACTGGCCGAGGCGCTTCTGTAGCGAAACGCAGAGTTTCCGAACCAGGACATCCGCGGCGCCACCGGCTGGCAGCGGAACGATGACGGTGATAGGCCGTGATGGGAAGGCGCCTGCCGCCAGGACTTTCGTTGCGGGGATCGCCAGCATGCAGGCGGCGCATTTCAGGATGTCGCGGCGGGTAAAGCTCGTCATGGAATTGGCCTCCATTGAAACGGCGTCAGTAAGGCCGACCTTCCTTGCATTGCCACGCAAACTTGATCAGAAGGCGGCGTACGGATTCTGGCGCCCGTGAAACGGTGCCAGGCATCGAACCGTGTGCAGCGCAATCGGTTGCCAGAATTCAGCCAGCGGTATCACGGGATTCGCCATTTCCGGATCTGAATCCGTGCAACAGCTCGCGCTTGAGTACTTTGCCAATTGCGCTGCGAGGCAACTCGGCGGTGAGATGCACCGCTGCAAGCCGCTGCATCTTGCCCAGCCGGTCGTTGACCCACAGGAGCAACGCCTCACTTGTAGGCGCCTGGCCTGGCCGAACCACCACAAATGCCACGGGAGTCTCCCCCCATCTTTCCGAGGGGACGCCTACCACCGCGACATCCGCTACCGCGGGATGCAGAATGAGCTCCGCTTCAAGATCACTGGGAAAGATATTGAAGCCACCGGAAATGATCATGTCCTTCTTGCGATCGACAAGCACAAGGAAGCCGTCCTCATCGAAGCGTCCCATATCACCAGTGCGGATAAAGCGCTCACCCTGGGGGCTGTACCATTCAGCCTCGGCGGTCTTCTCTGGCTGATTTTGGTAGGCAGACATCATTCCCGCGGATTTGCCCACAATCTCTCCAACCGCACCAGATGGGAGTTCGTTTCCGTGCTCATCGATGACACGAATGTCAGAGCCGGGCGCTGGCTGCCCCACGGTATGCAGCTTGTCAGGAAACGCATGCGCGGCGAGCATGCACGTGCCGCCCCCTTCCGTCATGCCATACAGTTCGACCAGCCCGCCGGGCCAGCGCCTTAGCACGTCGGCCTTGAGTTCGGCAGAGAAAGGCGCGCTAGTGCAAAACTTGGTGCGGAAGCTCGACAAGTCGTAGCGCTCGAATTCCGGATGGGCCAGCAACCGCCGATACTGGACCGGCACCAGCATGGTGTTTGTCACGCGGTATTGCTGGGCAAGTTCGAGGTAGTCAATGACATCGAACTTGTCCATCAGGATGACGGTGCCACCCAGCGCCAGGGTCGGGATGAAGCTGACCAGTGTCGTATTGGAGTACAGGGGCGTCGAAAGCAGTGTCACCGAATCCTGACCGTAACCGGTGAGCGCGCTTCGGCACACATGGTTCCACCGCATCCCGTGCGATTGCACGACGCCCTTGGGGGTGCCGGTCGTCCCTGAAGAGTAAATGATGTTGAAGGGCTGCTGGGCCGTGACTGGCACATCAGCCGGGGGCTTTCCGGCGGGGCCGAGCCAGTCCACGAAAGCCTGCGTATCCAGCCTGGCCAGCCTCACATTGCCGAGTTCTGCGGCAACGCCTTCCAGCATCGCAGCCACGACGGCATCGGCAAACAGGATGCCGGCATTGGCGTCGGCCACCATCCCAGCCAGGTTTGCTGCAGTCGAAGACGGCGCCAGCGGCGCAACGACTGCGCCAGCCCGCAAGGCGCCGAGAAAGACGGCGGCATATTCGACGGACGAAGCTGCGCAGATGGCGACAGCTTCCCCCGAACGGACCCCATCGCGTTGCAAGGTGGACGCGACCTGATCCACCATCGCATCCAGTTCCCGGTAACTGATTTTCCGGCAGCGATGAATGAGTGCGGTGCGATCGCCCCCCTTCAACGCATGTTCCCGAATCAGCGCGGACATGCTGGTGAACGGCCGCTCCATTGTGGTGGCAGCTTGCATAGTGATACTTTTGGTGACGTTGAGAACAGCGCAGTTACGGGCCCACCTTCATCTGCCTTGCCTGCCGGGACCGAGGTCCCGGCGTCTTGTGAAGTGGGTAAGGGATCAGTCGGCAGCTGCCGCTGCTTCTAGGTATTGAGCGCCGCGCGCAGGGTCCGTACGGCGTTGCGCATGCGCACGAACTGCAGTTCAGGCAATAGTGGCTGCGGCGTGTCAGGCCCGATGCGCCGTGGGTCTGCATCGACCACCAGGTCGACAAACGTGGCGCCGTCCTGCGCAAGCAATTCCGGGAGTGCGGCAGTCAATGCGTCCAGGTTATCGATCGTGCGCGCATCGTCATAGCCGGCAGCCCTGGCCATCGCCGCGAAATCGCACGTCGGCTCTGTGCCTGCGGTCGCAAGATTGACCAGGCCATTGAACTGCACGCTGTTGTGAAGCACGATATGCAGGAAGCGTTGAGGCCGGTTGTGAGCCACGGTGACCAGGCCACCCAGTTCCATCAGCAGACTGGCGTCGCCATCGACCACGATCACCGGAAGGTCGGGCCTGGCCATCGCCAATCCCAGGCCAAGGCCAGCCGCCCCGCCCATCAAGGGGACCGAGTCGATCCGGCGCTCAGCCACACCCAGCGCGTCGAAGGCAAACTGGGCTGACATCGTCGATACGAGCAGTGCGTCAGGGCATGCTTGGTTGCGGGCCGCAGCGATGGCGGCACAGGCTTGCTGAATTTGCATCGTTTTCGTCTCCTCAATTCCAGGTTACGTGACGACCGATCAGCAGCACCGCCGGTCCCTCACAGGCCGCCGCGTGCGCAAAGGCTTCCGCGCAGTGGGCGACGTCAGTCTCATCTTCGATATTCCAGTACCGAACGCCGATGGCATCCAGCAATGGTTCCATCAGACGCACCATGCTGCGCTTGGAATCTCGTGCAGGTTGCCCGATGTTCTCCAGTTCGCGCCCGAACTGGCCAACAAGAAACACCATGGGCACGCCGGCGTCGATGCAGGTTGCGCGCAGCGTGTTTAGGCACTTGTAGAATCCCTGGTTCTGCACCATGACCACCGGCTTCGCACCGCCAACGTACAGTCCGGTAGCCATCGTCAGTGCCTGATCCTCGCTACAGGCGGCTACCTGCCGGATACCACTATCAGCAGCGAGCAACCTCTCGTGGAGTGCGAACTGCACGAAGTCCGGCACGGTGACGGCGTGCGTTACCTTAGCAGCGCGCAGGGCGCCGAGCATTGCGCTGGCGCTGGGGCCACCGGGGGGATTGGGTGTTCGAACTGCAGTCATGGTTTGTGCATTCATCGTCTTCTCCTTAGTGTGCAAAGTGGCGCGTGTCCGGCGGGTTGCGCCTTCCTCTGGCCGAACGTCCGAACCGCTCAGACAGCGCTGCCCTTCAACCCGGCATCGCGCATCCTGGCTTGTATCAGCGCTTCGCTCGATACGATCGGACTGTCGCTGGCCAGTTCGCCCGGCTCGATCCGCACTCGATCGATCTGCCCGGTGTATCGCAGTGCGCCCTTGCCTTCATGGCACTCGCTGACAGACAGTCGCCTGCTCATGCCGACGCTCAGGCCATTGGTCGCGCGGAGCATCGTCGGCGACAACTCGGCACGCTCAACGTGCAGCGCGCCATTGAGTGTGACAGCCGCTTCCCCCCGGCGTCCGCCGGTCGCCTTGAAATCGAGCTCGAACTCCTGTTTTCCCGGCTTGAGCCGGATGGGCGGCAGGGTCCGCGGGCTGAACCACCACTGGTACGTGAAATGCAGCGCGTCCTGCTCCACGTAGAGCACCATTCCGGAGAAGCGGTCGCCGATGGAAAGGATGACGCCCTCGTCCCCCGTGTTCCAGTCAAACGATGCCCGCAGGACAAAGCACCGATCGCCAATCAGGGGAGAGATCACCGCGCCCGGAATGGCCTGGCCCTCCCGATGGAAGTCTCGCGGCAACCGGACGTGATCGAGTTCATATGGAGGCAGGGAAACCAGGCGCCGCTCATCGCGGTTGTCGAGCGGATAGACGTAGTTCGCGGTCGCTTCGCTTTCGAACTCCGCCACCATGCGATCCAATATCTCCGGATGCTGGTCCGCGAGGTCATGGATCTCGGTCGGGTCGTCGGCGATATTGAACAGCATCCAGTTGTCCAGATCGAGGCGCTGCGCCGGCACCTGCAAGGAGACGATCTTCCAGTCGCCAGAGATATATCCCCGGTTGGCCTGCAGTTCGTAGTACTGGCGGCTGCGCTGCGACGGCGCCGTGCCGCTGCGCAGGCTGGCAGTAAAGCTCTTGCCGTCCAGGTCACGGGTGCGGAAGCCATTAAACACCGGCGGCAGCGCCGTCTGGGCCAGGTCCATCACCGTCGGCAACACGTCAGTCACGTGAATCCATTGCCGGCGGATAGCGCCCCGCTCCTCCCTGGCAATGCCGCTAGGCCAATGCACTACGAACGGCACGCGAATGCCGCCCGCCATTGGGGTGCGCTTGTAGAGCCGGTAAGGCGTATTGCTGACCTGTGTCCAGCCGGACGGATAGACGACATATGTCTCTTTACTCCCCACGCGGCCGGCTTCCAGCAGTTGCCTGTTGACCTCCGGATTGTCCGGCAGCCCTGCCCGGCGTGCCTGAAGGTTCATGGCGCCGGTCGGGCCTCCGACGGAGTTGGCGCCGTTGTCCGAAGTCACCATGACAATGGTGTTGTCAAGCTGGCCAGTCCTGCGCAGGAAGTCCAGGACCTTGCCAATGTTCTGGTCTGCGTTGTCGACCAGCGCAGCATAGACTTCCATGTACCGTGCGTACAACGCCCGGTCCTCGGGCGGCAGGTCCGCCCACGCGGCCACGCCCGGATTGCGTTCAGGGTAGGCGGCGTTGGGCTCGATCACGGCTTCCGCGCGCTGCCGCTGGTAGCGCGCCATGCGCAGTGCATCCCACCCGGCATCGTAGCGGCCCAGGTACTTCTTCAGGTCCCCTGGCTTTGCCTGCAAGGGGCCATGGGGCGTCTGGAAAGCCAGGTAGAGAAAGAACGGCTTGTCCGGCGAACAGGATCGGTGCTCAGCCATCCAGCCGATCGCGCGCCGGGTGTAGTCATCTGGCGCAAAGTAGTCGTCCGGATAAGATTCCACGCCGGCAAACTGGTTGCCGTCCAGCATATTGTCCGGCTGGAAGTAGCTGGTCTCGGCCGACATAAAGCCGTAGAAGCGGTCAAAGCCTCGCTGCAATGGCCACGAGCTGGTATCGCCGCCGGGAAAGTTGTTCCGGTCATAGGTGTTGTGCCACTTGCCGACCGCCATGGTGCTGTAGCCGGTGCTCCTCAAGATCTCCGCCATGGTGGGCGCATCCAGGGACATCTCACCCTTATAGCCCGGGTAGCCCGGATCATGGTGTGAGAGCCAGCCGCATCCCACGCTGTGCGGATTCTTGCCCGTGAGCAGCGCCGCGCGCGCAGGCGTGCACATGGGGACGGTTGTATAGTTGGTGAATCGCAGCCCCCCGGCCGCCAGGGCGTCGACGTTTGGCGTCTCGATCTCTCCGCCAAAGCAGCCCAGGTCGGAGAACCCGAGGTCGTCGAGCAGGATCATGACAACGTTGGGGCTGCCAGCTTTTGCGCGCACGGGGGGGGACCAGTGCGGCATTGAGTCTGCCAGCGTCTTCCCCATCTTGCCCTGGAATGCCGGTTGGTACTGCGGTTCAAAATTACTGGTTGTCATGAGACCTCTTGTCATTGTGGCGTGATCGCAAGCTTCGTGGCGATCCGTTCATCAGCGCGACTAGCGGTGGATGCCATGGGCTGGCTTGCCTATGTCTTCAGGCCCAGGCGTTTCACCAGAGCCTGTTCCGTCTGGATTTCCGTGCGCAGTTGCTCGGCGAACGCCGCCGCAGACTCACTGATCTCCACGCTCGCACCCACGCTTCCCAGATACGCCACATACTCGGGCTTACTCGCGACGGCCTTGACCGCCGTGAACAGCCGCTCGACCAGCTCCGGCCTGGCCTTGCCCGGCAAGGCGTACCCGCCCCACGGCACATAGTTGTAGCCGGGCACCCCTGCTTGCGCCACGGTGGGCACGTCGGGAAACTGCGCCGGGCGCTTGTTGGCCGTAATGGACAAGGCGCGCAAGGTGCCCTTCTTCAGGTAGGCGAGCACGGCGCCCGGATGCTGGAAGGAAAAGTCCACTTCGCCGGACAACAGCGCGACCGCGCCCTCAGCGCCGGACTTGAATGGCACATGCAGCGCCTTGAGCCCGCCCGGCACCCGATCACTGAGAATCTCGTACATCAGGTGCGTGTTCGAACCGATGCCCCCGCTGGCGTAACTCAGCTTGCCCGGTGCGGACTGGATCGCAGCGATCAGGTCTGCCTGGGTCTTGTAGGGCGAGTTGCCGCGCACGACCAGCACATGCGGCGTCACAGTGGTCTTCGTCACCGGCTTGAGGTCTTTGAGCAGGTCGTAGCGGCCAGTGATGGCCTGTTGGGTGACCATCAGGTTGCTCATCAACAGGATGACGCTGCCGTCGGGCGGCGCGTTGATGACGGACTTGGCGGCGATCAGGCCGGACGCACCTGGCTTGTTCTCGACCACGATGGTCGTGCCCAGCGCCTTGCCGAGCATGCCCTCCATCATCCGCACACTGTTGTCGGCACCGCCACCGGCCTGGAAGGGCACGACCAGCTTGGTGGTGGATGGCCATGGCGTCTGCGCGAAGGCGGACCGGCCCACGGCGCCCAATGCCAGGATTGCGCCACCTCCCTGCAGGAGCTTACGGCGGAAAAGATCGGTCATGAGATGTCTCCAGGAAGGGTGGACGGCACCGCCGGGGTGCGGCCACCCATGGTTTGGCGTGTCTGTCTTGGTCCCGCGCGCCTGCGCGGACGCACGCTTCAGGTATGCTCGGCCAGCACGAAGTCGGCCACGCGTTCACCGATGACGATGGCGATCGCGTTCGTGTTGGTTGCTGCGATGGATGGCATCACGCTGCAGTCAGCGACCCGAAGCCCGGTGATCCCATGCACGCGCAGCCTGGGGTCGACCACGGACTGCGCGGCATCGGTCCCGATGCGGCAGGTGCCGACCGGGTGGTAGGCCGTGGCGCCGGTCGCGCGCATATAGTCCACCAGGGCTTCGTCGGAAGAGACAAACGGTCCCGGACGCAGCTCCTCGGTCAGCCAGCGCGCCAGCGGCGCGGCCGCGGCCACCTGGCGCGACTTGCGCAAGGCAACCAGGCAGGCCTCGATATCGCGCGGGTCGGTGAAATGGTTGGACACCATCCGCGGGGACGCAGCGGGATCGGCGCTGACGATGTGCGAGGACCCGCGCGAATAGGGGCAGATCTGGAACGATGCCAGGGTCACGCCGTCGAAGGGATCCAGCCGTGTCCGAGTTTTGCCGCGATTGCCCGAGGAACTGGCCTGCTGGATCTGGAGCTTGATCTCGGCATCCTTGCCGCCGGCCTCGCGCGGCACGAAGCCATGCGCGGTGATGGTGGCCGACGTCAGGCGTCCGTCACGGCGGAAGAACCAGCGCACGCCGTCCTTGAATCTGCCAACCCCGCTGGCAAGCTGCCGGTTCCAGCTGATGCCCGGCTTGCACCGGTAGGCCATCGGGCTGTAGACGTGCTCTGAGAGGTTTTCCCCCACCATCGGCAACTCGTGCAGCAGCGCAATGCCCGCCGCGCTCAAGGCATCGCGCCGGCCGATGCCAGACAGTTCGAGCAGCTGGGCGGAATTGAAGGCGCCGCCGCTCACGATCACTTCGCGGCGCGCACGCAGCGTCAGCTCGCGCTCCCCCCCGCGGGCCACCACGCCGCAGGCCCGCTTTCCCTGAATCAGGACCCGGCTGGCCAGCACGCCCGTCATGATGGTCAGGTTATCCAGCCCCTTGTTCGGGTCCAGGTAGGCCTCGCGCATGTTGGAGCGCATGCCGTTGCGCGTGTTGAACTGGATGTAGCTGCCGCCGATCCCGCCGGCATTGTAGTCAGCGACCCGCTTGCCTACCCCCGAAGCCTGCAACGCATCGAGGAAGGCATCCGGTCCTTCATCGACCGGCTGGAATTCCGTGACGCCGACCGGGCCTCCCCGCCCGCGATGCGCCGGATCCCCCTTGGCATAGCTTTCGATCTTGCGGAACCAGGGCGCCAGATCGTTCCAGCCCCAGCCAGGGCAGCCATCCTCCGCCCATCGGTCATATTCGCGAGGGGTGCCATGCACCCACATCATGCCGTTGACCGTGGAACTGCCGCCCACCACCCAGCCGCGCGGCCAGTAGATCTTGCGGCCGTTCAGTTGCGCGTCCGACTCGGTGAAGAAGTCACGGATATAAATGCCCCGCCCCAGGAGATTGACGATGCCAATCGGGATGCGGCTCCAGAAGCTGGTGTCCGGCGGGCCCGCCTCGAGCAGCAGGACCTGGTGCTTGCCCGCCTGCGCCAGCCTTACCGCCGCCGCGGCACCGGCGGAGCCGGCGCCGACGACGATAAAGTCATAAGTATCTGTCTCGTTCATGCTCATTCTGTTCATCCGCTATCCAGTCTCTTGCTGTGCCGCGCCAGGCGAACTACCCAATGCCGACATCTCGATACTAGGCCTGGCGCACTGCAACAATCTGTCAACCTGGAGACAAAATCCGGTTTCTGGCACGGCACGGTTCTGACAGGCCGCGCACGGGATGCCCCCGCCAGGACCAGTGCCTTGCCTGCGTCAATTCAGAAGCGATGGCGGATGCCGACGCTGACGGACTTGCCGGAATCGCCGCTGTTGGCGTCGATCGGGATCTGGTTCAGCGAGATGCTGCCGCGCGGGCTGTTATGGAAGTAGAGCCCGCGCACATAGACAGCCGTCCGCTTGCTCATCGCATGGTCCCAGCCCAGTGCCAGGGCGAAAGGCTGATTGCCTCCCTTGACGAAGCGCTTGACGACTGCCGCCTTCAGGACATCGCTCTTGGTGACGTCCCAGTTTGCAGTCAGGCCGAGATGCCGCGCCGGCTTCGTATTGACAAAGGTGCTGCTGGTATAGCCAGCGGCCACTCCCCATTCGACGGGGCCGGTACGGACGGCGGCGCCCGCAAGATGGATGGAGGTCAGCCTGGTTTCGGTTGGCGTCGGCGTCTGCGGGTTGTGCATGCCTTGATAGGCGTAGAAGCCATAGACCGATTTCGACTCATAGGTGAGATTCGCGCCGAAGTTCAGGCCACTGCGGGGCGAGCCGGGCACCTCGCCCGGCGCCACGGCGGCGCCGAAAGCGAATCTGCCGAACTTGGGTGAAAAATACTGCACCGCATTGTTGAAGCGCGCGCCGAAGGCGACCTGCCCGGTTCCCTGCGAGGCGACGCTGTTGAGCAGGCCGAAAGGCGATACGGCGGCGTTCAATGCGAACGGGTCCACGCGCACCAGCGCATAGAAGGACGGCGTGTACTGGCGGCCAAGCCTCACTTCGCCCCAGGTATCCGACCCCAGGCCGACATAGGCCTGCCGGCCGAACAGCGTGCCGCTGCCAAAGGCTTCCATGCCGGTGTCCATGCTGACGCCGGCTTCCATCAGGGCCGTGGCCCGGGTTCCGCCCCCGAGGTCTTCGATCACCCTGATCCCGAAACGCGATGCGGCCTGCTCGCCATCGCGCATGCGCACAACACTACCGGTCGACCCGTGGGCATATTCCACGGCCAGGTCGGCGACACCGAACAATTGCGTAGTGGTTGCCTCCGATGCGCCCGCCGCGACGATCAAGATGCAGGCCACACCATGTTTTCGTGCCATTGTTTGCTCCCCCTTCATTTTTGTTATCGATTCACACAGGGCGTGCTGCTAGCCGGCGGCCTGCGCCATTGCAGCGTCCACCACCTGGTTCGCATGACACGCTCTTAAGCCGGGGAAGTGGCGCACGAAAGGGCGCAGAGCGGTGCGGCGGCTGCCACGGCTACCGCCGCAAAGCCTGATGTTGCGATGCTAAGATGTTCACTCGCCAGCCTTGACCCCTCGACGCTTTCCCCATGTGCGCATTCTGGCGATGCCGCGCTGCAACAATCTGTCACCTTGAAGACAAAAACTGGACTTACGGCGTATCAGGCACTCGCCAACTCCGTACTCGAGCGCTCCGCGGCGCTGCAAGGGTGCGCGAAGCAGACGCGCAGCCGTTTCGTTGAGACGGGGAAGATCAAGCAATATGCCACCGGAGAAATCCTCACTACCCGAGGTCAGCCGGTGGATTCGCTAATTGTGCTGCTAAGTGGTTGCCTTGAGGTCGGCGTTTTTACGGGTTCAGGCAAACGCTTTGTGATCCGCTATATGGAGCCTGGGCAAATTCAAGGCGTCATCCCCGTGCTGGATGGACAGCACTCCATTCACGACACGCGCGCGCATAGTGATTCGGTCGTATTGCACATTGCCAAACAGGCCTTCATGGATGCGCTCCTTACAGACGCCGCACTGGCCCAGGCATTGCTGCGCCTCTTCTGCTGGCGCTCTCGCGCTCTTTATGACGGAGCCGCTGCCAACGCGCTGGCCCCGATACGGGTCCGGGTGGCGCGATCGCTGGTCTCGCTGCTTCCTGCTTACGGCCTCCCGCGGGGGGACGTAGTCACGCTCTCACTCAAGCTCTCCCAGGACGAACTGGCCGCATTGGTGGGCGTGTCGCGACAGCGGCTGAACCGGGAGCTAAAAGATTTCGAGAGCGAGAAGATCATCACGATCGCCTATTCGCATATCGAGATACTGGATTGCCCCGCCCTTATCGCGATTGCATCGCTGGATGTGTAGCATGTGTAGCATCAATGCCAGTGCTAGCTACCGACGAACTGATCAGCGTTATGGCAGCAGCGCTGGTTCGCGAGCTGGCCATGCCTCGAGTTTATGGCGATGGTACTGGAGCACTATGGGCCTGATGCACCTACGGAATTCGCTCGTGCGCAAGGACGTAACAAATGTCCGTTTCGCGTTGGAAGCCGCCGTTGGGGCCGCGCGGGGCTAGACGGCAGAAGAGGGTCGGACAGCGACCGTTACAGCAGGCGCAAACTGAATCTCCCTTCACCTGAAAGGAGATCGTCATGGATACGCGAAACTCCCCCGCCGCGCCTCACGTTCCTTGGAACAAAGGGAAGCTTACGGGTCAGAAGCCGCCCTTGAAGCTCAAGGAAATCTGGGCGATCCGCACCAGGCTCCAAATGTCCTCGAAGGCGCGCGAGCTTACGCTGTTCAACTTGGCCATCGACAGCAAGCTCCGAGCTTGCGATCTGACTCGATTGCTGGTCCAAGACATATGCCACGGCGGGCACGTGGCCGCCCGAGCCACAGTCACTCAGCAAAAGACCCATCGACCGGTGCAGTTTGAGATCACCGAGCAGACCCGTGACAGCGTTGCTGCCTGGATTCGGATACGAGGACTCCGTTCATCTGACCACCTTTTCCCAAGCCGACTTCACGCCTGCGCGCAGTACAGTTGCTGCTTGGACACACTAAGATCGAGAGCACTGTCAGATATCTTGGCATCGAGGTCGACGACGCGCTTGAGATGGCGGAGCAGACTGAAGTTTGATGACATCACGGCCGGCGAGCGGTCGCTTGCGGCCAGTTTCGGACATCGGCCAACGCTTGCGTCCAGGCAGCTCAATGCCCGCTCCGCATCCCGTACCGGACGTTCAGGCTTATGCTAGCTGCGCACGCGCAGGCAAGCCGCTCAGCGCCCCAGTCCGAGGAACGAAGGCTGTCGTTTGTCGAGGAAGGCCGCCACCCCCTCACGGAAGTCGCTGCCCTGCAATGAAGCCGCGATCTCGCGCTCAGCCAGCGCCACGCTTTCACCTAGCGTCTGGCCAAGCGCGAGGTACGATTGCCGCTTGGCCGCCGCCATTGCGCTGGGCGAGCATAGCGTCGCCAAAGTAGCGGCACGTTCGAGCACCGCCGGCAGGAATCCATCGGCTTCGAGCACCGCGGAAACCAGACCGGCCTGATCGGCCTCCTGAGCGGTCATTGACCTGCCGCACATTAGCCACTCGAGCGCACGTGACAAGCCGATCAGCCTGGGCAGGATCCAGGCAATGCCGTGCTCGGCGGCCAGCCCACGCCGCACGAACGCCGGCACCAGTCGCGCGTCGTGACTGGCGTAGCGGATATCGCAATAGAGTGCGAGCACAAGGCCAACCCCGGCTGCGGCGCCGTTCAGGGCGCAGATGATGGGCTTGCCGATGGCCAGCAGATAGCTGTAGCGCTGGTCAAAGTCTTTCCTGGCGGTGGCATCGTCAGGCATGGGAGCCGCCGTGCCAACGGCGCATTGCGGGCCGGACGCTGTTAGCCGCGCGCGCGCCGCCGACAGATCGGCGCCGGCACAGAAGGCCTTGCCGGCCCCCGTCAGCACGATCACACGGACCTCGCGGTCGTCCCGGCAGCGCTCGAGCGCTGCGCGCAGTCCCGCTTCCATTTCGGCGTTCCAGGCGTTGAGCTGGTCCGGCCGGTTGAGGGTGATGACGGCAATCTGGTCCGCCACTTCGCAGCGTATGCTCTCGGTGGGGCTCGGGCTGGCCACGCTCATGATTTGCTCCCCACGCGTTCCGTCAGCAAGCGCAGTGCCTGGCGGTGCGCTTCGGTCGTATGCGCCAGCGCCTGCATGCTGGCGGAGAGGTCGAGCACGGCGTCGAGCGTGTTGAGCAGGGACGCCTCCACCAGGCGTTTTGTCATCCTGACTGCGTGCCCCGGGTTCGCAGCGATCGCACGCGCAAGCGTCAGCGCAGTCTCCATCAGTGCTTCAGGCTCGGCCAGGCGCGACACGAGACCCCATTCCATTGCCTGCTGCGCATCGATGGCGTTGCCGGTGAGCGCCATTTCATACGCGCGCGCCAGCGGCAGGATTCGTGCCAGCAACCAGGCGCCGCCGTCGCCCGCTACCAGGCCAAGCTTGACGAAACTCTCGGCAAAGGTAGCGCGGGTCGAGGCAATGCGGATGTCGCACATGCAGGCGACGTCCAGTCCGGCACCAATGGCGGGGCCGTTGACCGCGGCGATCACCGGTATGTCGATTTGCTGGAAGGCACGCGGAATGCGCTGGATGCCAGTGCGGTAGCGCTGTTCGTTGACGATCGGCTCACCCGCTGCGAGCTGACCCAGCGATTGCAGGCTGCCGCCGGCGCAGAACGCGGGCCCGGCGCCGGTCAGCATGGCCGCGCGCAGGGTCGTATCGGCGGAGATCTCCGCAAGTGCCGTGACGATCGCCTGGATGCTGGCGTCGTCTGCAATGGCATTGCGGGTCTGGGGGCGATTCAGCGTGAGGATGGCAATGCCATCCTCACGGACAGTCTGGACGAAATCAGACATGACTGGAAGTCTCCATTGGCAGACGGCCGGTTTTCACTTCAGAACGCGCCTTGCTGGCGCAGGGTGTCGATCGCGGCGGCCGACAGGCCGAGCAGCTCGCTCAGCACCGCGTTGTTGTGCTCGCCCAGGCCCGGGTTGGGCTTTAGCACCAGCGGCGCAGACTGATGAAAGCGCAGAGGGCTGTTGGGCAGTACCACCTCGCCCAACTCGGGATGATCAACATAGCTCAGCATGCCGCGCTCGTGCATATGGCGGTCGTGTACCACCTCATCGAGCGTGCGTACTGGCGCGCAGGGAAAGCGATAAGCCTGGCTCGCCGCCATGATCTCGGCTCGGGTCAGGTTCGACGTCCAGGATGTGACCAATTCGTCCACTTCGCTCATCACCTCGCAACGCGAGGTGTGCGTCGCGTAGCGTTCATGCTTGCCCAGTTCGGGGTGACCCATCGCTTCGCACAGCGCCGGCCAATGGCCTTCGGTGACACAGATGATGGCGATGTAGCCGTCCTTTGCCAAATAGCTGTTGTAAGGCGCCATGGCGAGCGCCCCGTGCTTGTTCCCGGTGCGCGGATTGCGCTTCGGGTCCTCGTAGTACAGCGTCAGATTTGAGGCCAGCGTGGGATACATCGCGTCCTGCATGGCGATTTCGGCAATTCGTCCGCGGCCGGTCCGTTCGCGCTCCAGCAAGGCTGTGACGATGGCACCATAGAGATGGATACCACCCAGGAAATCGCTGATGGCCGGCCCTGCCTTGACCGGGGCACAGTCGGGATAGCCGGTCACGTGCATCGCCCCGCTCATGGCCTGAATGGTCAGATCCATGGCAAGATGATCGCGATTCGGTCCGCTGGTGCCGTAGCCCGAGGCAGACGCGTAGATCAAGCGAGGATTGATCTCCAGCAGCGCTTCGGCGCCGAGGCCGAGGCGCTCCATCACGCCCGGCAAGAAGTTCTCCAGCACTACGTCCGCCTTGGCCACCAGGTCACGAAAGACCCTGCAGCCTTGCTCGGTTTTGAAGTTCAGCGTGATGCCGCGCTTGTTGGAGTTGAGCATGGCCAGCGGCAGCAGCGACTCGCGGCGGGAGCGCACCGGCTCGCCATGTGGTGGTTCGATCTTGATCACGTCGGCACCGGCCATCGCCAGAAGGAAGCCGCAATAGGGACCCTGGTAGATCTGGCCCAGGTCAAGCACGGTCAGGCCGGCAAGGGGAAGCTGACGAGCCGGAAGGTGGTCGGTCACGCTCGTGGTCGAGTTCGTCGTCATGATAGGGCTCTCATTGTTTCTGCATTCCGGCCTGCCGGGCTGCCTGCTCCCAGCGGCTGATTTCTTCAAGCTGGAAGCGCTTCAGCTCACTGGCATCGCCGAGAAACGGCTCGCCATAGGATTGCCGCACCTTTGCCGCGCCTTCGGGCAAGCGGTAGATGGCCTGCAGATGCTCGCCAAGGAGATTGACGATGGGCGCCGGCGTACGAGCCGGCACGAAGGCCGCAGTCCAGTTGATCATGTAGTAATCTCGGAAGCCCGACTCCTGCAGCGTCGGCACCTTGGGGAAGGCATCGACGCGCCGGTCGGCGCTCACGGCCAGCATGCGAACCTTGCCGGACTGCAGGAAGGGAACAACGGCGCCGAGGTCGGCAAAGGCAAAATCGAGTTGGCCACCGGCAAGGTCTGACAAAGCTGGCGCCACACCCTTGTAAGGCACGGGCGTAGCGCGGCCACCCGCAAGGTGAAGGAAGAGTTCGGTAGCAATCTGGTACGAGGCCGCACCGGCGCCGTAGTTGAGCGTGCCAGGCTGGGCCCGGCTGCGCTCTGCCAACTCACCGATAGTTTTCGCATCCGAAGAGGCCGGCACCACCACCGCCATCACGCCACGCGTCAGCCGAGCCACCGGTGCGAAGTCCTTCACGGGGTCGTAGGGCAAACGCTTGAAGATGGCAACATTGGTCGCCATCGGCGAATTGCTGGCCAGGAAGATCGTGTGGCCGTCGGGGTCAGCACCGGCCACGGCCTGGGCGGCAATGAAGCTGTTGGCACCGGGCCGGTTCTCCACCACCACCGGCTTACCCAGCCGCTCACCGAGCTTCTGTGCGACATAGCGCGCGGTGGTATCGGCGCCGCTGCCGGGCGGGAAGGACACTACTAGGCGGATTGGCTTGTGAGGGTATGCGCCAGCGCTGAAAGGCAATGCCAGCGAGAGCAGCGAGGCCGCTGCGGCAAGGCGCAGGGAGGTGCGTCTGTTCATCTTGTCTCCACGCTAACTTATCGAGGGCGAGCTCTGTCTGGCCCGCATGGCTGCAGAATAGGCAACCATAGACATGACACCAATCGCGGTGGGTCTATATCAGTCATACCACTACTGGTATGACCAGGTGGCCATTATCGGGCGGGGAGTGCGCGCCTGATCTCGGCTCGCAGCCAATCGCAGGCTGCATCGCGGTGGGTGAGGTTGTGCCAGAACATGGAAACATCCGTGGCAGGCGCCTCAAAAGCAAGCTCGGCCACGACGACGTTGTCGGGCAACGCCAGCCGCCTGGCCGTCCTGGCAGGGATGGCGCAGATCATGTCGGTCTCGCTGACGATCTGCGGCGCCGCCATGAAGCTGGAAATGGTGTACACCACTTGCCGTGAGCCGCCTTGCTTGCGGATAGTTCGGTTGATCAGTTCACCCAGCAGGGTCAGACCGGTTGGCGAGACATCCAGGTGCGGCAGAGCGCAGAAGTCCTTCAGGCTGATCCGCACCTTTCCTCCGGTGTGGCGCGGCTTTCGCATTACACAAACGAACGCCTCGGAGTAAAGCAGCGAAGTGTGAATTCCGGGCGCGGAGGGGATGGCCGAGCCAATGCAGAGATCGAGTTCGCCGCTTGCCAACGCATCGACTGCGCCGCTCCGATGCAATGGACTGAATTGCGCCGTGATGGAAGGGGCGGCGGTGCGCAGCGCGGTCAGCAAGGAAGGGGCAAGCGAGAGCTGGATATGCTCATTGCAGGCCAGTGAGAAATGTCGCACGTGGGTGGCGGCATCAAAAGGCGCATTGACGCTGGCCAACTGAGCCGTCGTTTCCAGCAGTTTTTCCACGATCGGCAGCAACTCCTTGCCACGCGCAGTCAGCAGCATATGGTTTCCCTCACGCACCAGCAGGGCATCCTGGAATACGATGCGCAGACGGTCGAGGGTTCGACTCATAGCCGGCTGTGAGACTTCCATCTGGGCCGCCGCGCGCGATACGCTTCGCCCCCGTAACAGGGCTGCAAGCGCAAATAGAGTATGGAAGTCAACGTTGCCCAGCCGATCCAGAGCAGATGGCGGGATAGATTTTCCTGATTTGATTTCTGGCTCCACGTCATCATTAAGATGGCCACATGATAGTGCCTGGTCGGAAAAGAGCTACGCGGATTCGGGTGAAGGAACGAAAATCCGCAGTGTCGCGACTGCCATAGGGTATCGAACATTTTGCAGTCCGGTGTACGTTCGCTTCGTCCGAAGACCTGCTGATCACGATAAGGGGGCGATGTCGGTTGTACTTCGGAAGCGGCCATTCGTCTTCCGGTACTCGCAACGGCGGAGATGGGTCGGGAAGCGACGCCCGGCTCGCGGCAAACAGAGGTCACTTTCCAGCCAGCAGCAGTCGATCAAACGCCAGCCGGCCGGCCCTCGACTCAGTTCACCGACGGCAATTCCGCATCAAGCAAATCGGTCCCGTATGAATTGTCAATCGCGCAGAGCCAATTGTCCTCTGGCCCCTTCCGGAAAACGTACGTCGCACGTCTGGTCGTTGCGACGGCAGCACCCGCTGCATCGAGTGAGTTGAGTACGGTCTCCATAATCACAAGAGCCGTATCACCATTCTCCAGCACGACCGTCTCGCCCTGACTGACAGTCATGCTGTGATTGAAGTGCTCGGCGATCGCGACGAATGCACGGCGAATCTGCTCCTTGCCCCTTGCAATCATGCCCGGCTTGACAACGAGCATCGCGTCGTCGGCATAGATTGCCATTAGCGTATCAAAATCCTCTGCCGTGATCGCAGCGTCGGCGGCCTTGATGATCTGGGTGAGTTCGTGCGCTGACATCAATGGGTTCCTCCTGAATGAGAGCCACTGAAGCGGGCAACAAAAAACCCGCCACCGGGGCGGGTTTTGCACTCTGGCCAGTCGCGCGCTACCCACCGAAAAACCGGATGGCGCGAATAATCAGCAATGCGGGAGCGTATGCGCGGGACATGCTACGTATTCTGCCACGGATTCCGATTGACATGCAGCCTCGACCCAGGATTGTCCCTTCCGGATAGTGATGGTCCCCTGCAAGTGCAGTGACTGGTGCACCCGTCTGGTCGACGGTAGCGTTGCAAGCGTAGGCGGTGCGCAAGGTGGCATCACAATCGGGGAACCCGTTGGCTGGCATTCCTCCCCGACGTACCGCTCACCAGGCATGACCAGCGTTGGTCGACCCCCTACTTGCTGCGCCTCCCAAAGATTGTGTAGACCGGGCAAAAGCCGACGAGGCCAGTGATGAGAGGGACCAGCCCGATCCAGCCCCAAGGCACCTTTGGCCCAAAGAAGACCAGCATCAACAACGCTATGCCAGCGACAATCCGAATTGTCCGATCCACTCCACTCAGGTTTTTGCAGAACGACATCTTTTGCTCCTGTATCTATGCAAACACATAGATCGTGGGCCAGATCGCCCTGCATGTCTGTGACTTGGTCACAATCGGCGCGCCAGTTGTTCCAGTACGTGGCGATTCCGCACGCGGATTCTGCCCCGCTGCATTTCCAGCCATCCCCGTCGCTCGAACTCCTTGAGGTGGCGACTGATGACTTCTCGTGCCGATCCCAACTCGGTAGCTATCATCTGGTGGGTCGCATTCAGTTCCCCATCCCCAGCTTGCAGGAGGTAGCTGGCCAGACGGACGTCTACACGTTCAAAGGTCACCTCCTCGAACAGAAGCATCAGGCTGGCCAGCCGTGTGCCGAAGGACCCGAATACAAATCGGCGCGAGCCCAGCGTCTTGTTCTTCCAGGTGACCAGAGCCCGACTTTAAGCTTAAAGTCGACTTTAAGATCAAGCCCCCGGAGAATGCGGAACTGGCTCGATTGAGTGGCGTTTCCGCCTCACGCATCCGGTTTTATGAGGCGAGCGGCCTGCTCGAGCCGGCGCGCAGCGGCAAGCCAACGGCTATCGCGAATACGCGCCGGAAACGTTGACCAGGCTGGAGATCCTCATGTGTGCGCAAGGCTCGGGCTTCTCTCTGGAAGAGATTCGAGCCATTCCTGCCTCCGGACCTGGAGAAGTGGCCGCATGACCAATTGCTCCAGGCCCTGCGGCGCAAGGTCGATGAGATCGAGCTGCTGGAGCAGCGTCTGGCGCAGAGCAAGCACCGCCTCGTCGCACTGATCGACGAGATCAACGGCAACAGGGAGGGTGAAGATTGCGAGGACAAGGCCAGGCGGGCCCTAAAGCAATTGAATCAGGATGGCAACAGCGCCCCGGCGGGTCTCCCTGGCCGTAGGACGAGGACGTCAAGTAAAGGAATTCCTCTGTAACGAGCCGTCAGGTTCGCCTATGCTGTCCAATGCGGCAGATGCAAAATCCGCACAGGTCCGACGGATCTGAAAACAAGAAGGGGGAAGTCCCCGGAACGGAAAGCGCCATCAGGATTGCGCTTTCCGTGCGCTTGCTTGGCCGAGTCACGGGGTGGTGAACCATCGCACACGAGGCATATTGCCAGCTCGTGGGCGAGATTCTCCGTTGACGACAACATGACAGACGCCTTCCTGTTCAGTAAGCCGTTCACGTTTCTCGCCTGCGCCGGCATGTCGGAAGTCAGGGAAGGGGTTGATGTACTGGAAGCCCTCCCCGGCCACTTGTTCTGGCTCGAGAACGAGGACTACATCCGCCGGGTCTTCGTGCCCGATTTCCTGGAACAGAGCCGCGCCGCCCTTGAGGCGGTGATGTCGGACGGGCCAGCGCTGATCGATGCGATGGCCGACGAGATCCGGCGCAGCCCCCGCCTGCTGCCGGATCTGCAGCGCCTCTCTCCGGAGGTGGCCGCTGCCGCCCACTCGTATTGCTATTGGCGCTACAGCGCAGACGTGGTCGGGCGCGCGCAGGGGATTCCGCGCAGCGCCATCGAGCGCCAGTTCGACCGGGCCGCGCGGCCTCGGGACGGCGCACACAAGCTGCAATGGATCTGCCCGTGCTGCGACGGACTGGCGCACTATCAGGTCGACGGGCTGCTGGCCTCGCAGCGGCCGGCACGGCAAGGCGGCTTTTCACTCGAATGCACACACTGCGGACACCAGGAACGGCTGTACGCCGGTTTCCTGCATGCGGGCCGCCTGGAATGCCGCTGCGCAAATTGCACGGGTTTTATCAGGACGCTGGCCGGCCAGCTGGCCAGGCCCGCGCGCAGGCTGTGCGCGGCGCTGGAGGACTATGCATGGATGCATGCCGTGGATACCGCGGCAGAAATCCGCGAACTCTGGGAAACGTCATTGCAGATGCTGGCAAGCGGTGCCAGGCCGTCCGACAACGCGATGGCATTCGCCCTGGCCATCCAGTCAGGCGAGGCGCGCACCATCCCGGAGATCCTCAGCCAGATCGACCCGACCCTCGAAGGCCGGTTCGACAAGAATCCAAGGGCTTGGGTACTGCTGTGCGAGCTGCTGCGCGAAGGCGTGCTGGACGCCGACTGCGCAATCTATGACCAGGACGGCCGCCAGCACGTGGCGCTTGAGCTTGCCCTGCTCGAAGACGACCAGGCGGCCGACAGCGCCACTGCGCAGGACAGCCTGGCTACCTTGCTGAAGGGCTACCAGCCACCGGAGCGCGATGCCTTCATCAACTGGCTGAAGGCGCTGAAGCGCTTGCGGCTTTGCACCGCCAGGTTCAATGCCGCCGTGGACGTTGCCTGGAAGCCGAACCTGGAGCATTGCCGCATCCTGACCGCGCGATGGTCTGACGGCCAGGCAGCGCCCGCCGTGCAAGCCAGCGCCGCGTGGCTGCCCCCCGCGCCGCGCCCGCGCCGCCCGGAACGGCCGGTGTACCTGGACGCAGAGCTGGAGGCGGTGCAGTTGCTGAAGTCGCTGGGCTATATCGTCCTGAGCCCCGAGGAGATTCGCTCGCAACGAGATCCCATCGAGGATATGTCGTGAACCGGCAAACCCAGTCAAGCAGCGCACTTGACGGATGCGCCACGACAATATTGAGTTTTCCCTGATTCGCGGCAGCAAAAAAACAACCACATTCAATGTAACGTCCTGCCGTGCGCGACAGGTGGGGTGTGGCGGGTCGAAACTTCTAACTGCGGCTTATCACAATACTAAATACGCTTCGCTCCTGCTTTCTGTTTTAATGGTTCACAGTCGAAGATTTTGGCGGTGCACTGTTTAATAACACCGCGGACATCGATTAACCCAACCGGCAAGTACCATCGACATGCTGCTCGAGCCATTACATGGAAGCATTGGCACCTTGTGCATGGCATTGCTGCTAGTCAGTCCTTTGCTTGCTGCCGAGCAGGCTGACAAAAATCAGATCCCACCCCGGGGCGCATACACGGCAATTCAGTGCAGCGAAGCCTCTCAGTGCCCGCTGTTCGACGAGGTCTACGCGACAACTCCAGCGTTTCGCCACGCGCTTTCCCTGAGCCTGCGCCATGGCAATGAAGTAGTCCCTGACTGGGTCAAAGATAAGCTCCCTAACGGACAGACGCATGGTGACGTGCCACCACCGACGACAGCTTCAGCAATGCTACCGCTGCGGATCGATGATCGCCCATATATACTGGGGCGGATGACCGACCCGGAGAACTCTGGGCACCTGATCGTCGCGCTGTACGACACTCAGCGTGGATTCGCGACTGTTCACTACGTCAACAAGGACGGGAATGCTGCATTACTCGGCGACACCGCCGAGATCTTGCGCAAAGTGATACACGATTATCTCAACGCGGAATCTGCGTTCGCCAAGTCGCTGGCGCGCCCGGATGTGGCTCTGCCCATTCCAGTCACGAGCCAATGAGCTGGGTCTACATCCATCCCTTCATTCCCCTGCTCTGGCACCCCGCAATCGCCATCGAGGACTCCTATGCAGCGTAGCCGGAGCCCACGCGCGGCACGCAGCCTTTTCGTGTGTGTGCTTACTGCCTTGAGTGAAGCGACAACGTGGGCACAAACCGTTGGCCCGGGTACGATCACCGCAACTGTAAGCAACAATGGATCCACTGGCGACCAGACCATCGTGGGGAACACGCAGGTGACGATATCTGGCGCTGGTTCTGGCACCCTCGTGACAGCCGGGACACTGACCTTAGACCCGAACGCAGCGGGCTTTCCGGCGGGGCCGATCGAGATCCAGACAACTAGCGACCATGGATTATTCGTCAATTCGACCACGACTCCTGCTGCGGTCCTGGCACTGCCAGGGGTAACCGTTTCAACATCGACGTTCGGTACGGCCGTCGTCGCCCTTGGGGGCGCTGCAAGCGTCACGGCAAGCGGGCTAACTATCAATAATTCCGGAACCGGAACGGGTGGGGGCTACGGTGCCGTCGCCCAGGACGGAGGGCGGGTTTCGCTGACCGATACCGCGATCACGACCTCGCGGCTGGGCGCAATCCTGCTTGGCACCGCCGGCACGGGCAGCACGTTGAGCATGCAGGGGAACAACACCATCATAAGCAACGGCGCACAAAGCGTTGGTGTCTATGCGAAGAACGGCGGAACGTTTTCGCTTCCTGCCGGAACCACGTTGACACTCAATGGACAGGGAAATACGGGGATAGTCCTTGAGGCGGCACCGCAAGCTGACGCGGCCATTGGCGACGGACTGACGATTCACCTCACCGGAACGGGCCAGTCCTATATCAACGGCAGCGTTGGCGTGGCGGCATTTGGCGGATCGACGGCGACGTTCCGTGGTCTTGTCGTGGACGGCGCGAACGCGGGGACAGGGGTCGTTGCCTTCTCCGGCGATCCCCGTGCTGGGGGAGCTGGCAACGCTGGCACCAGTTCGCGGGTAGACCTTTCGAACGCAACGATCACGATCAACCGCGCCGGCACCTCCACCTTCGCGGTGACGTCGTCAGCGGCTTCGCAACTCGTGAATGCTGCGGGCATTACCACGCCTGCCCTGAACACGGTGAACACCAGCGCCCCTGCGGGGCTGAGGGCGACGCCAGGATCCCAGTCGTCCCTTCTCTCCACGAGCAGGATCGATGCGATCAACACGACAATCAACATGAACGCCGCGAATGGCTTCGGCGTCTATGCCGGCGCGCGCGCAATCTCTGGCCTCAACACAATCAACCTCACCAACAGCATGGTGAACGGCACAGGTGCGGCCAGCTACGGACTAGCGGCTGATCAGAACGGTGCGGTAAACGCAACAGGGTCCACCGTAAACGTGTCTGGGGGTGGGGGCGGGCTCTATCTGATCACCGGCGCAAACGTGACCGGCGGTGTCGGGCCTGCCATCGCACTGACCAACAGTAACGTTACGACGAGCGGCTCCGCGACAATCGGCATTTTTTCCCAGAACTTTTCGAACACCTTGACCAACAGCGTTATGGTGACCGGTGGAAGCGTGAAGGCTCCGGATGCGGTAGGCATCTACGCGTCCGGAGGACCCACGAGCATCGTGGCTGATAACACGACGATCAGTGGCGGCAGCTTGCTTACGGCAATTGGCAGTGCACTCGCACCACAGGCGACTGTCGCTGACGTGGTCGCTCGCAATCAGAGTGTGCTGACCGGCGACGCGTTCGCCGACGCCACGGCAACGGCGAATATCACACTGCAAACAGCCTCACATTGGAATGGCGCAGCGCTCAACGTTACCAACGTGAACGTGGATCCGACCAGTACATGGTCCGTGACGGGTAACTCGACGGTGACCCGGCAAGTCTCCAATGCAGGGACGGTTGCGTTCACCGCGCCGGCGGCGGGCGCCTTCAAGACCCTGACCACCCAGAACTACGCCGGCAATGGCGGCGTGCTCGGTATCAATACCTTCCTTGGAACGGACGGCTCTGCGTCGGACAAGCTAATCATCAACGGCGGCACGGCCTCCGGCACGTCCGGGATTCGCGTGACCAACGCTGGTGGCCCAGGTGCGTTGACGACGCAGAACGGGATTTTGGTGGTGGATGTCTTGAACGGTGGCACAACCGGGACTTCTTCCTTCACGCAAAGCGGCCGCGCTGTTGCAGGCGTCTACGAGTACCGGCTCTTCCGAGGCGGCGCCGACGGCACGAACCCGAATGCCTGGTATCTGCGCAGTGAGCAGCAACCGGAGCCGCCTCCCCCGCCCGTGCCGCCGAACCCTGATATCGTTGTCCCGTTATTCCGCCCTGAGATCGGCGCATATCTGGCTAACCAGCGCCTCGCCGCCGGTTTCCTCGTCCACAGCCTGCATGATCGCCTGGGCGAGCCGCAGTGGGCCGAACAGCAGACATTCGAGAACGACGACGCAAAGCGTGGTTCGGGGTGGGTGCGCCTGGTCGGCAAGGATATTGGCTCGCGCACAAGCAATGGCACCTTCGACGTCCAAAGCACGGCGTGGATGCTCCAGCTCGGCGGCGACGTTGCGCAGTGGTCGGTCTTCCGCGGCGACGACCGCGCGCACCTCGGTGGCATGATCGGCTACAACTGGGGCTCGAGCACCGGACGCGCCAAGGGCAACCCTTTCACGGCCGACAGCGATGTGCAGGGCGTGAACGTCGGAATCTACGGCACCTGGTTTCAGAATGATAAGTCGCGACTCGGCTGGTACACGGACCTGTGGGCCCAGTTTGGCTGGTTCAGCAATCACGTGAACGGCGAGCTGCTGCCATCCGCCAGTTACAACTCCAGGATGTTAGCCCTTTCCGCGGAGACCGGATACGCATGGCTGCCGGGCTTTACGCATGATTGGGTGATTGAGCCGCAGGCGCAGGTCATCTACGTTCGCTCATATCAGGGGACATTCTCCGAGCCCAACGGGACGCAAGTGGGCGGTGCCGATTCGGACGGCGTCATTACGCGGCTGGGTGTGCGCATGCACCGTACGTGGATCGACGGTAAGGGTCACCGTTATCAGCCGTACATCACGTTGAACTGGTGGCACGATTCGGTTGACAACAACATCGCGCTAAACGGCATCACCATGAGCGACCTCTACCCGAGCAATCGGTATGAGGTCAAGCTAGGCCTGGACGTGCAAGGTCGCAAGGGCTGGACGGGGTGGAGCAACCTCGGCTGGCAATGGGGCTCGCAGTCCTATCACGCCTTTATCGGCCGACTGGGCGTCAAATATAGTTGGTAACCAATCCCGGATGCCACGCTCGGGCATATTGCATCTGCCGGAAGCGCAGCCGCGCATCCTCGAAATTCTCCGCCTTTCGGCCGACCCGCGAAACTGCGAATGTGTGTGGTTGCCAACCATCGCCTCCTGCCGGCGCCGCGCCCTGCCTTGGCGGCAGAAAATGTGCTTGCTAGACTGTCTTACGCATGCCTGGGCGGGCCTGCGGCAGCACAGCGTCCACCCGCCATGGGCCGCGCGAACAGGCAGGGAGAAGCCAATGAGCAACGACAACAAGCCTGGCGGCACATTGACGCGGCGCGATTTCCTCCTGACTACCGGGGTTGGGGCCATCGCCCTGGGTCTTGGCGCAGGCGCGGATGCCAAGGATGCGCCAGCGGGGGCAAGCGACGCGGCCCAGGCCGCTGGGAGCCTGCCTTCGGGACCGTACAACATCCTGTTTATCCTCGTTGACCAGGAGCGCTACTTCCGACCTGGCGAGTTGCCCAAGGGCTATGGCCTGCCTGCACATGATCGCTTGATGAAGCGCGGTACGACCTTTGTCAATCACCGCATAAATTCATGTGTTTGCACCCCGTCCCGCTCAGTTCTTTACACGGGCCAGCACATCCAGCACACCCGGATGTTCGACAACACGAACTTCCCGTGGATTAGCAGCATGTCAACGGAGATACGGACGCTCGGTGACATGCTTCGTGACGCCGGCTATTACACGGCGTACAAGGGCAAGTGGCACCTCACCAAGGAATTCGAGACCGTCAACAAGCTTGGCACGCCAACCAAGATCTTCACTCAGGAAATGGAAGCCTATGGCTTTTCCGACTACATCGGAATCGGCGACATTATTGCCCACACCAGCGGTGGGTACCTGCACGACGGGGTGATTGCTGCAATGGGTGTGAGCTGGCTGCGCGGAAAAGGGCGTGAGCTGGCGGCGCAGGGAAGGCCATGGTTCCTGGCCGTCAACCTCGTCAACCCGCACGACGTGATGTTCTACGACACCGACGCGCCCGGCACCGAGGTTCAGGCAATGCGCGGCCTCGCACATGTCGCGCGCGACCCGGCCGACCCGCTATACGGCAAGCAGTGGCAATTCACGCTGCCGGCAAGCCGGAAACAGGCACTTGACGCGCCTGGGCGCCCTGCGGCACACCGCGATTTCCTGCGCTCGCATGACGCCCTGGTCGGAGCCATTCCAAATGAAGATGCGCGCTGGCGCCGCCGGCACAACTATTACCTGAACTGCATGCGGGATGTCGACCGGAATATCGCTGCCCTGTTGGCCGAGCTTGACGCTGCAGGGCTCTCCGACAAGACCATCGTAATCCTGACATCGGATCACGGTGACATGGACGGTGCCCACCAGCTCCATGCAAAAGGCGCCGTCTCCTATCGGGAGCAGAACAACGTGCCGTTGGTCATTGCCCATCCCGCCTATCAAGGTGGAAAGCAGTGTCGCGCCGTCACCTCGCATCTGGACATCGCGCCCACCCTGGTTGCATTGACTGGCGTCGCGACTGACAAGCGCGCAGCCATCGTCAAGGGATTACCGGGAAAGGATTTTTCCCGCTTGCTTGCAAAGCCTGACGCAGCCGAAGCGAACGCCATTCGCGATGGCGCGCTGTTCTGCTACAACATGCTGGCCTACCTGGATGGCGATTATCTTTTCAAGGCTGTTGCCCATCTGCAGGGCGGTGGCAAGCCCGACCAGCTCAAGCAGGCCGGTATCCGCCCGGACCTGATGAAGCGCGGCGCGGTGCGTGCGGTCTACGATGGACGCTATAGCTTTGCACGGTACTTTTCTCCCAGGCAGCATAACAAGCCGAAGACCCTGGAGGAGCTCTACCGGTTCAACGACGTGGAGCTGTACGATCTGCAGGCCGATCCCTTCGAGATGAACAACCTGGCGGCAGGCGAAAAGCAACGGGAACTACTGGTCGCCATGAACGAAAAGCTGAATCAGCTGACTGATGCCGAGGTTGGCGAGGACCGCGGCCAGATGCTGCCCGGTGGCATAGACGCAGGATGGGAAGTCAGTGCGGAAACGATGGCGGGAGCCTGACCGCACCGGCCCAGACAGCTTAGGCTGCCCGATGGGGCGGCATTGGCTGGCCGCTAGCGCTGTTCCGCCAGGTAGATCCTGGTGAGGCCTTTCGCAATGGCCTCGACAATCTGCTCGCGCCGCAAGGCAATATGCGAAGTCAGGCATTTTTCTCCCTTCTCCCAGTCGTGCGCCTGCAAGGCGTGAACGATTTCAGCGTGTTCGCTCTGGGTGGAATCGCGCCCGATATTCTCCATGTCGATCCAGCGGATAAACCGGATGCGTTCGTTCAGGCTGACCAGCATCCGCTTGAGTTCGGCGTTGCCCGCCATGGCGGCAATGCGCAGGTGAAAGCCTTCGTCCAGTTCCACCAGTTGCGGGATCGGGGTATTTGCGGGCACCGACTTGCTGTGCTCGAGGTATCGCGCAAGCTCCTCGATGCTCTCAGCCGAGGCCCGCTCGAACGCCAGGCGCAGGCAATCGCGCTCGATCGTTACGCGTGCTTCGTATAGGTCCAGCATTTCCTGGATATCGAGCGGCCGGCGCACATAGCCGCGGCTGGACTCCACCAGGAAGCCCTCGGTGGCAAGGCGGGTCAGCGCTTCGCGCACTGGCGTCCTGCTCACGCCGAGGCGTTCCGCCAGCTCGATCTCATTGAGTCGTTCGCCGGGCTTGAGCTCGTAGGAAATCGCCATCTCGCGCAATCGACTGATGACATCGGATCCCCGTTTGCGCCTGACAGCGGAAATCAGCGGCTTCATGCCGTTGGTTGCTTGCATAGATATTCCTCGTTGGCCGCGATCATACCCGACGCTGCCGAGCCGCCAGGTGACGCATCCATGCCTTCAAGTTTAAGTATACTTAATTGTATCCTGCAGTGTATTCTTATCTTGCCTGCCCGACACTGACTTGGAGACTCCTGGAATGACGAAGATGAACGGCGCTGAAGCCATGGTCCGAATGCTTCAACTGAATGGTGTAAAGCACGTCTTCGGGCTGTGCGGCGATACCAGCCTGCCCTTCTATGACGCCATGGCCCGCCTCGACCATGGCATTGACCACATCCTGACGCGCGATGAGCGCAGCGCCGGCTACATGGCTGACGCCTATGCCCGCGTAACCGGCAAGGTTGGCGTATGCGAGGGGCCCAGTGGCGGCGGAGCCACCTACTTGCTGCCGGGTCTGGTCGAGGCCAATGAATCTTCAGTGGCTGTGCTTGGGATTACCTCGGACGTGTCGGTCGGCTCGCGCGGCAAGTACCCCCTGACCGAACTCGACCAGGAAGCGCTGTACCGCCCCCTCACCAAGTGGAACACCACGATCGACCGTGCCGACCAGATCCCGGGCGCGGTGCGCGGCGCCTTCCGCGCCATGACCACCGGCAAGCCCGGATCCGCGCACCTGTGTTTGCCATACGACGTGCAGAAGCATGAGGTGGATGTTGCCGACGTATGGGCACAGCCTGGCCACGACCGCTTCCCTGCCATGCGCTATGCGCCGGACCCGGCCGAGATCGAACGGGCAGCGCAGCGGCTGGTCGCAGCGCGCATGCCGGTCATCATCTGCGGTGGTGGCGTGGTCATCTCTGGCGCCTGCGCAGAACTGGAAGCGCTGGCCGGCATGCTGAATGCCCCGGTCTGCACCACCGTCAGCGGGCAAGGCAGCCTGGCCGACACCCATCCGCTGAATGCCGGCGTGGTCGGTGCCAATGGCGGCATCATGGCCACGCGCGAGATTGTCGCCAAGGCCGACGCCGTGCTGTTCATCGGTTGCCGCGCCGGCTCGACCACCACCGAGCACTGGCGCTTCCCGTCGCGGGACATCGCAATCCTGCATCTCGATGCGGATCCGATGGTGATTGCCGCGAACTACCGCACTGACGTCGCCATGGTTGGCGATGCCCTGCTCGCCCTGAAGGCGCTCAACACCGCCGTGAGCGACCGCCTGGCCCACCGCCCGTCCGACGCTGCCGACGGCGCCGCGCTGGCCGGTGCCGCGCGTGCCGCCAAGCTCGCCGCCTTCGCACCGCTGGCAGCCTCGCTCGATGTGCCGATCAAGCCGGAGCGCGTGGTGGATGCGCTCAACCGGCTGCTGCCGGATGACGCCATCGTGGTGGCCGACCCCGGCACGCCCTGCCCGTATTTCTCCGCGTATTACAACGCCAGCAAGCCTGGGCGCCATTTCATCACCAACCGGGCCCACGGCGCCCTTGGCTTCTCGATGTCGGCCGGGATCGGCGCGGCCGTTGGGCGCCCGCGTGCGACCGTGGTATCGGTCATGGGCGACGGCAGCTTCGGCTTTACCTGCGGCGAGATGGAAACGCTGACGCGACGCAGGATTCCGCTGAAGATGATCGTGTTCTCGAACGCTGTATATGGATGGATCAAGGCAAGCCAGAAGGCCGGCTACGAGCAACGCTACTTCTCGGTCGATTTCAGCCGCACGGACCACGCGCGCGTTGCCGAGGCGTTCGGCATCAAGGCCTGGCGCGTGGAAGACCCGGGACAGCTCGATGCCGCGATCCGCGCGGCGCTGGAGCATGATGGCCCGGCGCTGGTCGACGTGATTTCACAGGAACTGCAGGACACCGCCGCACCCGTGAGCCAGTGGATGGGCTGACATCCAGGCCATGTCCAGAACGCTTATCTGATCCGAACCAAAGCTCAACGATGGGAGAGGTATCTATGTCTAGCCGACTTGCGGCACCAGGCCGCCAGAAAGCGCTTGGTGCCGGCGTGGTGGCCCTTGCCTGCCTGCTGCTGCCGCTGACAACGGCAGCAGCAGGGCCTGACAATGCCACGCCACTGAAGCTGGTGGTCACCTTCCCGCCCGGCGGCAGCACCGACATTGCCGCACGCATCATCCAGCCGAAACTGGCGGAGGCGGCCGGGCGGCCCGTGGTCATCGAAAACCGGCCCGGCGCTGCCAGCCAGGTCGCCACCCAGTACGTGGCTCGCTCCGCGCCGGATGGCAATACCCTGCTGGTCGCCTTCGATACGCATGCGATCAACCCCGTGGCGAAGTCCAGGCTCCCCTATGACACGTTCAAGGACTTCACTGGCGTCACGTTTGCCGTGCGCTTCCCGCTCGTGATCGGCGCATCGCCCACCGTTCCTGGCAAGGACCTGCGCAGCTTCCTCGACGCTGCGCGGCGTGAGCCGTCCAAATACAGCTACGCCTCCACCGGGCTTGGCTCGATGAACCATCTCGTGGCCGAGGACCTGAAGCGGCAGGCTCGGGTCGAGTTGATGCACGTGCCCTACGCCGGCGGCGGTCCCGCGGTCCAGGCAGTGCTGGGCAATGTGTCCAGTATCACGCTGCTGAGCTATGCGGCCCTGAACGGCCAGATCTCTGCCAACAAGATCAAGCCGCTGGCCGTGACGGGCGCGCGCCGCCTGCCCGACCTGCCCGATGTTCCAACCGTCATCGAGTCCGGGTTCCCGGACTTCGAGGCCTACTCGTGGATCGGCATCTTCGCACCGGCAGGCACCCCACCTGCGGTCGTCAGGAAACTGACGGAAGATTTCCAGACCGCATTGTCGGACCCGGAAACCAAACGAAAGCTGACCGCGGCCGGCTTCGAGGTCATGGCCACCGATGGTCCCACCGTAGACCGCTATGCGCGCGAGCAATACGAGCGCTGGCACAGCTTCGTCAAGAAGACCGGGCTGAAGCTGGAAGACTGAGGCGGGGCCGAACGCATCGCATTCGGGGGTGCCGCGGACCGGGCTGAAGAGTCGCCTCGAAACTTTGGCCCGGCCCGCGGTTCTAATTTCGTATGGTGAGCAAATTGTCTGTCAATCGGCGCCCCGTCTGGTTCTGGCTTGCAGTCGGCGCCGCGGCGGTGCTGATTGGCCTGGTCGTCCTGTCGCCTCCGTTCAAGGCCTTCGTCGACCAGGCCATCGATTGGGCGCGGGCGACGATGGAACAGCACCCCGCGGCAGGCGCGCTGGTCTTCTTCCTGTTCTCGGCCGTGTCTGCCATGCTCGCCTTCGCCTCGAGCGTGGTCCTGGTGCCGCCGGCCACCGAGGTGTGGGGCAAGCCGCTCACCATTGTTCTGCTCTGGGGCGGCTGGCTGCTGGGCGCTGTGGCCGCCTTCGGCATCGGCCGCCTGGCCTACCCATTGCTCGCCCGCAGTGGTTACGAGGACAAGCTGGCGAAATACCAGGACTACGTTTCGCAGCGCATGAAGTTCTGGGCGGTGCTGCTGTTCTGTATCGCGGTTCCGTCGGAAATTCCCGGTTATCTGTTCGGCTCCATGCATTACCCCTTCCGCAAATTCCTGGCCGCGATGGCCATCGCCGAAGCGGGCTATGCGTTGGGTATCGTCGTGGCCGGGGAAAGCCTGGCAATCGATCGGCCCTTACCGTTTCTCATCGCCGTCGGCATCCTGGCGGTCGTCGCGGTGCTTGCGGGCCTGGTGCTGCGTGCGGTCAGGAAGCATAGGTCAGGCGGCCTGCAACGGCGCTGAACGGGGCTGCCAGGGGCCTGCGGGAGACCACTTTCGCCCCATGGCCGGTCAACCGGCGTTTGTGCCGGATCGGTCATTCAAGGCCGTATCCGACGCTACTGGAACCGCCGACAACTATCCTAAGATAAATTCCCAAGAGTGCATTTCCGGGGGCTCGCTCGGTTGCTTCAGGAGGAGACATGCGGCTAGCTGACTTCATCATGCGGGACACTGCGCGCATTGTGGCGACATGGGAGGAATTTGCGACCACCCTGCTGCCGGCCGCAAGAGGCATGGACTCCTTCGCGCTGCGTGACCACGCACCGCAGATCCTGCAAGCCGTGGCGAAGGATTTGTTGACCCCGCAAACGAGGGAAGCTCAACGCGAAAAATCAATGGGGCAGGCCCCCAGGCTACTCGGTGCGCCGGAAACCGCTGCACAAACACACGCCCTCATGCGCGCGCGCGGTGGCTTCAACATCAATCAACTGGTCGCTGAGTACCGGGCGCTGCGCGCCAGCGTGCTGCGCTTGTGGATTGACGAATGTCAGCCGGCCGCCCCGGATCTGGACGAAGTAATGCGGTTCAACGAGGCTATCGACCAGGCAGTCGCGGAGTCCGTGGATTTTTTCCATTCGGAGGTAGAGCAGGCTCGCGACCTGTTGCTCGGCATGGTTGGGCACGATATGCGCAGCCCACTGCAGTCCATCCAGACGACCGCCTCATATCTGGCGGCGCTGAACGCGGGGGAGAAGGTATCGGAAGCTGCAGCCCGGCTGATTCGAAGCGGTTCCCGCATGAATTCTCTTCTGAATGATCTGTGCGATTTCAACCGAACGAAACTCGGCTTGGGTATCAACATCACGCCTGACGACGTCGATCTGGCTGACTTGGTTGCCGATACCGTGGACCAGTTGCGTACAGCTCATCCGGCCCGCCGCATCGATCTTGAGGTGAAGGACAACGTGCAGGGTATTTGGGACGGTCCGCGCCTGCAGCAACTGCTTTCTAATCTGGTGCTCAATGCGATAAGGTACGGCGCGCCGGACGAGCCGGTCCGCGTTGTAGTCACCGGCCATGACGCGGAAGTCCTTCTCGAGGTCAGGAACAGTGGTCCCGCCATTGACCCGCTGTCGCTGCAGCGCCTTTTTGACCCGCTGAGGAGAGGCCCGGATCAGGAGCAAAAAAACGCGGACGGCCTCGGACTCGGGCTGTATATAGTGAGCGAGATTACCAAGGCCCATCAGGGATCGATCGAGGCGCGCTCCGACCAGACAGGGACCACGTTTGACGTGCGTCTGCCGCGTCGCAGGTAACGGGCGCGCGCAGCCTGTTCTCTATCGCCGACAGCTGGAATTACCGCTTCACCAACTCCCGTTCACCACCTCACCCCTGCTTTCCCGCCTGAAGCGCGTCGGCGCATGCCCGGTCCAGCGCTGGAACGCCCGGCGAAACGCTTCCTCGCTGGCAAAGCCAAGCTGCTCCGCGATTCTTCCTACCGGCCAGTTGGTCGTGCACAGGCATTGTTCGGCGTATTCCTGCAGGCTGTGTTCGCGCAGCGCCCGGTAGCTGCTGCCGTCGGCAGCGAGACGGCGGCGCAGGGTCGGTTCGCTCACATCAAAGCGCATGGCCAGCTCAGCCAGCGTCGGCAGCCGCGCGCCATGCACCAGCGCTGCATGCAGGATGCCGTGCACCTGCTGGCTCAGTGATACGACCTCGACCGGCGCACCGATCAGCCGGTAAGGAAAGTCTTCCAGGAAGGCATCGAGCTCCGCGGCCTGGCGCACGACCGGGCGGTCGAGCAAGGCCTCATCGAATTCGAATCCGTAGGTCTGGGTCCCGGACGTCACCGCGGCATGAAACAAGCCCAGGAAAGGCATGGCGTCCTCGCGCCGGGGATGCGCCAGGTAGACGTGGGTCGGGCGTAGCGGCTGGCCGACCAGCCAGCCGAACAGCAGCATATAGAAGAAGAGACCGGTCAGATCCACCAGGCAAGCCGCGGAGGAGTTCGCACGCCGCAGCGAATCCATGCGGAACACCGCCTGGCCTGCGCTTTGCCCGAGGCTGAGCGCACCGGCGCGCGGATACAGCATCGCGCAGAAGTCGGCCGCGCAGCGGATCGCCTCCCTCAGCGTCTGGCTGCTCAAGACGCAACGGCACAGCAAGTCCACTTCCTGCTTGCGCATCGGGGGGTGGCCGTTGCCTTTGGCGACCAGGGCTTCCAGCCGCTCGATCGCGGCGCGGTAGAGCGCGGTGAACCTGGCGGGCGGCGCATGCCCGGATGCGCCGGCGGCAGGTGGAACCTCGACGCCCTGCCGCTTCAGTTCGTCCAGCAGGCGCTGCACCATGCCGTGCGGAACAGGTACGGGATTCCCCGGTATGTGGGCATTCATGGTCGCTGGTCGTGATTGCTTCGGTAGCGATGGTTGATCGTTCGGGTGGGGATCCGGTGCGGCCTGGCCTCCCATAATCATCCCGGCACTTCCACCCGCGCGGCAGCTTGCGCACGGCCTGGGCGATGGAGGTTGCCATGCCACAAACACCATGGCTATACGGGACAACCCATGACCGCGCTTCCCTCCCGCAAAAACCCCCGGCTCCGGCATCGCAGCTTTGCTGCCACGCCTGCGTCGCGCGAGACACACCGTGATCCACATACTCGATGAAATCGTGCTCGCGCCCGGGCACCTGCCCACTGTGCTGAGCCTGCTGGAAAGCCAGTACCTGCCCGGCAGCGCCGCCAGGGGCCTGGCACTGCTGCAGCGCTGGGTGTCGCCGCCCGTGGCGCTGGAAGATGCACCCAATACGCTGTGGCTGCTGTGGCAAGTGGCGGATGCGCCGGCTTACTACGCCATGCGCGCAAGCATCGATGCTCCGGCCCTAGCCTTCTGGTCGACAGTTGGCACGCTGTGTGAAGCCCGCCGCCGCCATGTGATGGCCGATGCGACAGCTGCGCTGACCCGGCGCAAGGAGCATAGCGATGCGGCTTGAGACAGCACAGGTGCGATTGCACGCCGGCTTCAGCGCCGGGACGTGCACACAGGAGCAAGCCCTGCTTGCGCGGATTGAAACGCTGCCGGGCCTGCGCGATGTGGCGATTGGCCGGAACCTGGCGGGAAGCTGGGGCGCTGGCGACTACACGCTCGACCTGCAATTCGACGCGACTTCATCCGGCTCGCCCGGTCACGACACCGGCCTGGCCACCGCGCTGGCCGGCATGGCGGAGGTGGATAGCGTCGCCTATCACCCGATCTCGGGCGGTCTGCGCGCCCCTCAGCTGCGCCACGGGATCTGGCGCACGCTGATGTTCCGGGTCCGGCCTAAAGCGCCGGACCGGCAGGTCCGCGCACTTGAGCAGGACCTGCTGCGGATGCCCGAGTACATGTCCGGCATCCGCAACTGGCGCCTTGCCCGCGCCCTGTCGCCCGGCACCTGGACCCATGTCTGGCAGCAGGAGTTCGCCAGCGCGGACGACCTGCTGGGCGAATACCTGATGCACCCCTTTCATTGGGGCCATGTCGACCGATGGTTCGACCCCGAGTTTCCCGAATGGACAGTCCAGGCGATCTCCCATGCCTTCTGCCCGCTCGCGACAAGCCTGATTGCCAACCACAACCGCACAGAGGAATACGCGCCATGACCGCACACGGAAAACTGACAGGGAAGATTGCGCTCGTGACCGGCGCCAGCCGCGGCATCGGCCGCGCCATCGCGCAGCGCTTCGCGGCGGAGGGCGCGCTGGTGGTTGCCACGGCACGGCGCGCAGGCGAGTCCGACGACGAGCCTGGCACGCTGGCCGAGACAGTGAGCCAGATCCGGCGGCAAGGGGGCAGTGCCATCGCGCTGGCGGCGGATCTCGAAGACCCGGCGCAGCGCGACGACCTGGTGGCGCAGGCGGCAAGCGCCGCGGGCGGTCTCGACATCCTGGTCAACAATGCCGGCATGGCGGAATACAGCGGCATCGAATCGATGCCGCTGGAAATCTTCGACCGGACGGTCGAGCACTACCTGCGCATCCCCTTCGTGCTCAGCCGCGCAGCGATCCCGCTGCTGCGCACGCGCGGCGCGGGATGGATCCTGAACCTGGGCTCCGTCACCGCCCTGTCGCCTGCTCGCCCGTATCAGGATTTTGACCGGGCTGGCGGGGTCACGGCCTACGCCGCGGTCAAGGCCGCCATCAACCGGTTCACCGAGGGCCTGGCGGCAGAACTGGAGGCCGACAATATCGCGGTCAATTCGGTAGCGCCGAGCACGGCGATCCGCACGCCAGGCAGCGAGCGCTATATCCCGGACGGCTATCCGACCGAGCCAGTGGAGTACCTGGTGGAAACGGCGCTTGCACTCTGCAGCGTGCCGGCCCGGCTGCGCACCGGCCACATCGCCCATAGCCTGCACTTCCCGCTGGCGCACGGACTGAGCGTCCGTACGCTTGATGGTCAGGGCATGCTGCCGCCGCCAGTGATCCCGTCCTGGGCACATCCCGGTTTGAACCACGAACTGTCCGCAAAGCAAGCCCATGGAGAAGAGCATGCGCGCTGTCGTCATTGACCGTACCGGCGGACCCGACGTACTCAGGCTTGGAGACCTCCCGACGCCGGAACCCGCTGCCGGCGAAGTCCTGATCCGCGTGGCCTGTGCCGGCGTGAATCCCGCTGACTGGAAATGCCGTGAAGGCTATCTGAGCCACTTCATGCAATATAGCTTTCCGTTCGTGATCGGATTCGATGCCAGCGGCGTCGTGGCAGCGGTGGGAAGCGGCGTCAAGGACTTCGTCCCGGGACAGCGCGTGTTCGCGCAAACCGCGGTCGGCGCAGGCAAATGGGGTTCCTATGCCGAGTACGTCGCGGTCAGCCAGGATTGCGTGGTGCCGATTCCCGACAACCTGGGATTTGCCGAGGCCGCGGCAGTCCCGACCCCGGCGCTGGCCGCCTGGACCGGACTCTTCGACGAAGGCGGACTCAAGCCAGGCCAGACGGTGCTGGTTCATGGCGGTGGCGGCGCGGTCGGCACGTTTGCGGTGCAACTGGCAAAGGCGGCCGGCGCAACCGTCGCTGCCACCTGCAGCACGGCACGACGCGACGAACTGATGGCGCTCGGGTGCGACCTGGCAATCGACTACCGTGGCGGCGACATCGCTGCCGCGATGCAGGCATGGGCGCCGGCTGGCGTCGACCTGGTACTGGACGCCGTTGGCTGCGGCACCCTGCCGAACGGCATGGACCTGCTCAGGCCCGGCGGCATCCTTGTCGCCATCCTGACGCTGGTCAGCGGCGACAACGGCCCGGATCCTGCCGCAGCCACGCAGCGCGGCGTCCGCACCGCGGTGGCGTTCAGCAAGATGCCCAGCGGCGCGCAGCTGCGCGAGATCGCGGCGCTGCTCGGCAGCGGGCGCCTGCGCCCGCCCCGCATCGAATGCCTGCCGCTGGAGCAGGCCGGGCGCGCGCTCGATCTGGTGCAGTCGGGCAAGGCGGCAAGCAAGCTGGTGCTGCGTATCGACGAGCCAGCCAATGCTCACGACCTGGTCGCTGGCTTCTAGTCAGGCATCAGGCCGACTGAATCATAAGTTGGATGCTGCTTGCTTGATCAAACAGCGCGGTCACGCGCACTCACGGTTCCTGGACACGTTGGCGCGACCGCGGTAATTCTGGCGACGGAGGTGCCTTGGAACGTTGCCCACGTGTTGCCAGCCAACAGAGGATCGACCCGGCACATACCATGGATGCGCCCTTCCAGAAGGCGATCGACAGGGGTGTACGCAAGAGCATGGCCGCCAGGGCGGCGGAAAGCACCGGAATGAAGTAGGAAGCGCCAGCAAGGACCGTGACATTGCCATGCAGGATGCCAACATTCCAGGCCGCATAGCCGAACCCCATCGCGGAGGCGGCCAACGCAAGATAAATCACTGCCTGATAGCTGAATTCCATCGTCCCGCTCTCTGTGGCGGAATACTTGATCCACAGGGCCAGCGCTGTCAGCATGAAGAACAGCGTGATGCCATTCCTGCCTTCGGCAATCCGGTTGGTCACAGTGCAATATGCCGCCCAGATCAGGGCACCAAGGAAGGCCAGCCCATAGCTGAGCGGATTGTCCTGGATGTTCTCCGCCATCCCGGCCAAGTCCAAGCCCTGATCCCCGCCAAGCACCCAGCAGATCCCGAGAATGGCGATCAGGAAGCCGGGAATGATCAGCAAGTTGGCCTTCTGCTTGTTGAATGCGATGGCACACAGCATGGTGAAGCTCGGCCACAAGTAGTTGACCATCCCCACCTCAATGGCTTGCCTGCTGCTGTTCGCGTAGCCAATGGACAAGGAAAGACACAGCTCGTAGGAAACGAACAGAATGCTTCCCCAAACCAGATAGCGCCGGGGAAAATCCTGCATTCTGACGAAACCGACTGTCAGCAAGAGCAGGGCCGAGGCGACGGTATAGATCATTGCCGCCCCACCGGTTGCCCCAAGGTTTTCGCTGACACCGCGAATCAGGCCGACAATCGAGCTCCATAACAGAATCGCGATGAGCCCGATGAGAGTTGCTTTGCTCTTGCTTTGCATGACACCTGTTTGCACTTACCAGTCGATCTGAACCATCGGCATTGTAAGGGCACCATGCTCAGCCGCAGCCAACGCGGGTATGGCCCGTCATTTCACCTGCCTGGCGTATTACCGGTCGGATACGTCGATCCAGATGGGAACGAAGTCGAGAAGATGCCGGGGTTTTCACCGCTCCCAGAGCAGGCATTGTCAGCAACTGGGCCAGCCGTCATGTTGTGGCGGTCACGACGCGGGCCGATATAGACTCCCCATGCCAGGATCCAGGCGCTTGTCCAGGTCTAGTCATTCGGGTTGAATGCCAGCCTGCTTAGCCAGATTCGCCCAGCGATCCGTCTCTGCGCGCAGCCGGTCTCCGAGTTGAGCAGGCGAGGACGCCTTGAGGTCGATACCCTGGCTGTCGAGCCGTGCCTTGGTCTGCGGATTCGCCAATGCCGCGCGAACTTCGTCCGCAAGCCTGCTCACGACGGCAGACGGTGCCCGCGCGGGAGCCACCAGGGCCCACCATTGGCTGACCTGCATTCCCGGCAGCCTGGCTTCGGCTGCGGTCGGCGCGCCGGGAAGCGAAGGCACGCGCACCGGGCCCGTCACCATCAAGGCCGCGATCTTGCCACCGCCAAGCAGGCTGCTGCCGCTTGCCAGCGTGGCGAAATGGCCTTTGACCAGTTGCGCGGACACATCGGTCAGCGCGGGCGCCGAGCCCCGGTACGGTACGGCATCGACCGGGATGCCCGCCTGTGCTTCAAGCATCTTGGCGGCCAGATGGCTGATCGTGCCGTTCCCGCTGGTGGCAAGCTGCAGCGGCGTTCCTGCCTTGCGTGAGTCCGCAAGGAAGCGCTGGACGTCGCCAGCGCGATAGTGCGTGCTGTCCGCGAACAGGATGAGCGGCGCCTCGCCGAGCAGTGAAACCGGCGTGAAATCGCGCAACACGTCGTATGGCATCTGGCGGAACACTGACGGCGCCACGGTATGAGCCAGCTCGATGACGCCCAGCGTGTAGCCGTCGGGAGCCGACTTTGCCAGGATGTCGGCGCCGATGCGGCCGGAGGCGCCGGCACGATTGTCGACGACCACGGGCTGGCCCATCGATTCGCTCATTCGCTGCGCGACCGCACGGGCCAGCGCATCGGTACTGCCGCCGGCAGCCCAGGGCACGATCAATCGGATCGGCTTTTCAGGGTAGGCGGCCAGGGCCGACGGTACCTGAGCCGCGAGGCCGAATGTGACGGCAGTCAACAGAGAACGCAAGTTCATGGGTGGCTCCGAAAATTGTCTGTAAATCAAGCTTGTCCCGGATCGCGATCGCCGCGTGCAGTCAGCATCAGCATGACTGCTTCCGTTCTGGCGATGCGCCCGTCGGCGCGCAGTGCTTGCGTCGCGGCAAACCCCGCGCCCGCGCACAGCTCGACCCAGAATCCGGCCGCAGCGAGACCGCGGGTGCCATCGCGTGCTGCCGCGTCGTCGATGACAACCGCGCCGCCGCCCGATTGCCTGACGGCGTGGACCTGCTGCGCGGTCACGGTCGAGCCGGCCGTGGAGAATTGCTGGGTCGTGCCCGGGAAGTCCGACTGCTGCGGCGCGCCCGCCAGCACGCGCGACAGCCGCGGGAACGGCTCGATCGCCCAGAGGCGGGGCAGCTTCGAAAGGTGCCCCAGCGCGACCAAGTCCCGTAGCGCGCTATAGATGCCCCACAACAGATCCCCCCGCGCCGTCGGCACCATGACATGGTCGGGGCGGCATCCTTGCGCCACCCACTCCAGTGCGACAGCACGGTAGCCTTCCACACCAAATACCGGGCTACCCACCGCGGGCACGCTGTAGTTGGTCAGCGCAAAGGCTCCCTCTTCCCTGACGCGGCGGCGGACATGCGCCCATCGCGCGTGACCGTTGTCGCAGATGACACGCCGCGCACCGTAGTAACGCAACGCGGCATCGAAAACGGACGGAAGCGCCTGGTAGGTCGCGACTTCGCAGTCCAGTCCCGCGGCGGCGCAATAGGCCGCGGCCGAGACTGCGGCGTTGCCGCTTGACGCCAGCACCACCTCGCTCGCGCCGATATCCAGCGCCCGGCTTACGGCCTGCGCCGACATGCGATCCTTGTGCGAGCCGGTCGGATTTGCGCCTTCATTCTTGATCCAGACGGACGCCACGTCCGCCAACGACGCCAGGGTTGGCACCGGTACGCATGGCGTGGCGCCCTCCCCCAAAGACACACCTTCCAGGTACGGCTGCCAATGCCCCCATGTATAACTTCCGCTTCTTGGCGCAAAATCCAGTGCGTGGGGCTGGTAGCCAACTTCGAGACTGCTGGGCCGGCCGGCGCTTGCGCAGTTCGGGCACCCTTCCGGCATGTCGCTGACTGGATATTGAGCGTGGCAGGTAATGCATTGCAGGGCATGCATCGCCGGATTGACAAGCGCTTCGGTCGGATGCGGATAGCGGCTGGCGCGCATGATAAAAGCCCAAGTGGTCATGACCCGAGTCTATGTGATGTCACGCCCGGGCAGCGCAGGCATTCCGATTATCGAATTAAGCAAAACTTATAGGATTGGGTATGGGGACAGCCACCGACATCGTGATCAGCGCCCGGCAAATCGAGGTGTTTCGCATGGTCATGCGCCTGGGATCGGCACGCCGGGCCGCCGAAGCCCTGCACATCAGCCAGCCCGCCGTGACACAGATCGTGCTGCAGCTTGAACAGGCAGCGCGGTTAAGGCTGTTCGACCGAAGCAAAGGGCGTATGGTGCCCACGCCCGAGGCGGCGTCCTTGATCGACGAGGTCGAGCGCGTCTATGTCGGCCTCGACGCCGTGCAGCGCAAAATTGATCAGCTGCGTTCCTATGAAGATACGGTCCTGCGCGTCGGCGCCTTGCACGCCATGGCCTCCAGCGTGATGCCGTCATCGGTGGCGGACTTCATCCACAACCACCCCCGCGTTCGCTGCCAGCTGGAGGTCGACAGCTCCAGGGGCTTGCGCGAGCGCCTGCTTCAGCGCGAACTCGACATCGCGTTCATGGGCGACGAGGCGGACACCAGCGGCCTGACCGCGTCCGAGTTCTACGCAGTGCAGGCGGTTTGCGTCGCTCCCGCGACGCATCCTTTCGCGGCGCGCGCGAAAGTCGGCATCGAGGATCTGATCGAGGTTCCGTTGATCGGCCTGGACGCTTCGGATCCTGCGCAACGCCGGCTGGAAGCGTGCTTTTCCGAGTCCGGCATCGAGCCGCGTTTCGTGGCGACAACACCGTACAGCCACACGCAGTGCTCACTGACCCTGGCCGGTGCTGGCCTTGCGATCACCAATCCATTGGTGGCCCGTAGCTACGTAGCGCTCGGGCTGCGCAGCGTACCGCTCACCGCTCCCGTTCGATTCCGCGCAATCCTGGCATTCCATCCGGCACAAGGCCAGTCGACGGCGGCACAGCAGTTCGTGAGCCTATGCCGGCAGCGGTTGGCCGATTTGCTGTGATGCACGTGCAGCAATGAGGGGCGCGTGCAGGAAAGTGCCATAGCAGCACGTCCGCGGCGGTTCAACGGCCAGGAGTCCCTGCCCGAAGCGCAGTGCTCCTGCGCCCCGCCGTTAAGGCGTGCCGCCCGACACATCGATCCGATACACCCGCCCGCTCGTCGCCGACGTGCCCGGATCGGCCAGCACGTACAGCGCCTGCGCGTCATCCACGCCAAAGGAGAACACACTGCCCGGGATCGTGACGTTCCAGTCGACCTGTTCTGCGACAACCCCGTCGCGATACATGAAGCTCAGCAGCTTGCCCGTGCAAAGGTCGGAATAGAAGTACCGCCCATGCAGCACCGGGTTGGCACTGCCCCGGTACACATAGCCGCCGACGATGGCACAAGCGCCCGCTTCGTGGCCGTATTCGAACACCGGCATGGTCAGCCCGGTCTTGTCGCAAGTGGCCGCACCCACGCAGGCGGTGCCCTCGGTCCGGTTCCAGCCGTAGTTCAGGCCAGCGCTGGTGGCCGGCGCCACGTCGACTTCCTCGCGCTGGTCCTCGCCGACATCGGCGATATACAGTAAGCCGGCGTCGAACGTGAACCGCCACGGATTGCGCAGGCCGAGAGCCCAGATTTCGCCACGGCTGCCGGACTGGCCGACGAAGGGATTGCCGGCAGGCAAGCCGTAGCCGGATGCGCCGCTGACGTCGATGCGCAGCATCTTGCCGAGCAGCATTCCCGGGTTCTGGGCGTTGCCCGACGGATCGCCACCGCCACCGCCGTCGCCCGTGCCGATATAGAGCATGCCGTCCGGGCCGAACGCGAGCTGGCCGCCATTATGGTTGGAGAAGGTGCCGTGCGGGATCGACAGCAGCACGGTGCCGGATGCCTCGGCGATATCCGGATTCGCGGCCGATACCTTGTAGCGGGCGATGGTGATGGCCCCATTGGTGTCGGTGTAATAGACGTAGAAGCGGCCGTTGGTCCCATAGTTGGGATCGAACGCCATCGACAGCAGCCCGCGCTCGCCATCGGTCGTCGTCAGCGCGGCGATATTGAGGAACGGCGTAGCGACCAATGCGCCGTTGCGCACGATCCGGATGCGGCCGGCCCGCTCGACCACGAACAGGCGCGGATCGCCGGGGGGCGCGGTCAGGAAGATGGGCTCGGATAACCCGCCGGCAACCTGCGTCAGCGACAACTGCACTGTTTCCGGTGAGCCGTATTCCACGCTTGCCAAAGCACGGCCGCCCGCGGTCACCGCCACGGTCTGCGAAGGCGGCTGCGGCTTGAGGAGCGTGCTGCCAGTCAGCACGCTGGCGGCACTGACGGTATAGCTGCCAGCAGCCAGGTTGGACAGCGTGGTCGACTGGGTCACGGTCTGGCGGAACTGGCCGGGCCCCAATACCGTGATGGCCGCCGACGTCCCGGATGGCAGGCCGGAGATGGAGAGCGTCAGCGCGCCGGTGCCCGCGCCGGTGCTGCCGTCACCGCCCCCGTCTCCCCCGCCCCCTCCGCAAGCTGCGATACCCAGGCAGCAGGCGATGAAGAATCGGCAAAGCGAGTAGCGAAGTGCTTCGGACATGGCGCGCTCCTGTCACGGCTCAGGCACAGCCTGCCATGCAAGAACTGAACCACGGCCCTGGCACTAGTCCCGCCGGGCGCTTCCGGCGGCAGGCGCGCCTCGCCTTTGTAAAAAATGCTTCCTGCGCGCGTCATCGGCGCCGTCAGCAGGGCATGCAGCATGCGCGCCAGCAGCCGCTGCGTATCGGGCTCGGCCAGGTATTCCGGATGCATGAGCGCCACCATTTGCCGCGGGAAGTCGGCCCGCTTCTCGAAGAAGTTCTTGTAGGCTTTTCCGAGGTCTTTGAGCGCATGTTGCAGCGGATGGAGACGCCCTCCTTCCTCAACCGCAACAGCGGAATCCGACGAAGAGGTCGCTGCGGTGCGGCAGGTAGAAGTTCCGGTAGCGAGGATGCTGCATGCGGGCATGGGTGGCGAACGATCCGCCGCGAACCGAGCGATGCGTGTGAAACCAGGGGACGGAATATTCCTGGTAGGGGTCGGGCGAGAACCCTGCATAGGGCACGAAAGGATCTGCCGTCCATTCCCACACGGCGCTACCCCAGCGGATCAGGTCATGCGTTGCCGCATACTCCCATTCGGCTTCCGTGGGCAAGCGCTTGCCGGCCCAGCGGCAATAGGCTTCCGCCTCGTAGGCATTGATATGACACACCGGCTGCTCGAGCGGCAGCGGCACCCACTGCCCGAACCAGCGCAACGCCCATTGCCCCGGGGCGCCGCCGGCTGTCCGGCGCCAGCGCAGCGGATGCGCCAGCCTGCTCTGTTGCAGCCATGCGCGTCCGTCGTCTGACCACCATTGATGGTTGCGGTAGCCGCCGGCGGCCACGAATGCCGCATATGCGGCATTGCTGACGCAAGTGCGATCGATGCGGAACGGGGCGATATCGACCGGGTGGGACCACTTCTCGTTGTCGAAGACGAAGCCGTCGCCCCCGCTGGGCGACCCCATCTGGAACGTGCCGCCGCCCGCGGCTGCCGCGCCGGCGCCTGGCGCAATGGAAGGCATGCCGAGCGGGGCATGCAGCGGATAATCGAGGGTCTGGCGCATATAGGTCAGCGCCTCCGCATGCATGTCTTCGTGGAACAAGGCGAGCCGGAAAAAATAGAGCGCCGCGTCGGTATCGTCCGATGTGGCGAGCCTGGCGCGAACTTGCTCCAGCACGGCGGCTGCGTAGTCGCGAATCTCGGAGAGCCGGGGCAGCGCAAGATGCCATCGGTCCCGGTGGGCGACGCGCATGGAATCGAAGAGGCGGTCGGCGTCCGGCAGCATGGACGGGAGGCTGGCCACCCAGCAGCCGTCCTGGCCGGCACGTGGCTCCCGCAGCACCCATTGCTCCGTGAACCAGGCGATATGGGCATACTCCCACAAGGGCGGATTGATTCCCGCGTCATACGGAACCTGCCATTGGGACGGCGACAGCTCCTCAAGCACGGCCCAGGTGCGCCGGTGCGCATCGGCAAACGCCGCATCCAGCTCGAACTTGTTTATCCTTCTTGCTGCCGCCCCCTCAGAACCTGTCGTCATGCGTCCTCCCAAGGCCACCGTCGCGATTATCAGTCCAGCGCTGCGCAAAGCCAACAATGGCAACTGGCAAACCGCCAATCGCTGGGCCCGGTTCCTGCAGGGGGACTACGATGTCACGCTGGCCGCTGAATGGTCGACGGCCAGCCCGGGCGGCGCCCTGCCCGACTGCCTCATCGCCCTGCACGCCCGACGCTCGGCCGAGTCCATCGCCAGGTTCGCCGAGGCTTGTCCGGATCGTGCGCTGATCGTCGTGCTGACCGGCACCGATCTGTACCGCGACATCCGCACCGATGCATCGGCCCAGCGCTCGCTCGAACTCGCCACCCACCTGGTGGTGCTGCAGGACGAAGGGCTGGCCGAACTGGCGGCCGCGCATCGCGCCCGGTGCCGGGTGATCTACCAGTCTGCCCCGGCATGCGCGCCCGCGGCGCCCCGCCAGAATCACTTCGAGGTCGTGCTGGTCGGCCACATGCGGGCGGAAAAAGACCCGCTGACGCCCATGCGCGCGCTCTCGCTGCTTCCCGACGATTCGCGCGTGCGCCTGATCCACATCGGCGGCGCGCTGGATGACGCCTATCAGCAGGAAGCCCTGGCGCTGGAAGCACGAGCCTGGCCCGGTGTGCGGCGCTATGTCTGGCTGGGAAACCTGCCCCATGACGAAACCCTGCAGCACATCCGGAAAGCACAGGCCATGGTGATCTCCAGCGCCATGGAAGGCGGCGCCAACGTGATCATCGAGGCCGTCGCCAGTAGCGTGCCGGTGCTGGCCAGCCGCATCCCGGGCAACGTCGGCATGCTGGGCCGTGATTACGAAGGCTATTTTCCGTTGGGTGACGCCGCGCAATTGGCACTGGTGCTGGAACGCACCAGCCGGGATGCCGGGTTCCTGGACCGCCTGCGGCAGCAATGCGCACTTCGCGCGCCGCTGTTCGCGCCGGCGCGGGAACGGGCGGAAGTGAGTAAACTTGTCGCCGACGCCTTGAAACCAGAATGACTCGGAGCCCCGCAGTGGACCAGCCAGACAACGCAAAGATCAAGCTCACCGCCTTTTCCCACGGCGGCGGGTGTGGGTGCAAGATCGCCCCCGGTGTGCTTTCTGAAATCCTCAGGAATTCGGTCGGCTTCCCTGCTCCGGCAGCCCTGCTGGTCGGCAAGGAAACCAGCGACGACGCGGCGGTCTACCAGCTCAATGAGAGCCAGGCCCTGATCGCCACCACGGACTTCTTCATGCCGGTGGTGGACGATCCGTACGATTTCGGGCGTATCGCCGCCACCAACGCCATCTCCGACGTCTATGCCATGGGCGGAACCCCGATCATGGCGCTGGCGCTGGTCGGCATGCCCATCGAAAAGCTGCCGCCCGAGGTCATCGGCAAGATCCTCGAAGGCGGCGAATCGATCTGTGCCCAGGCGGGCATCCCGGTCGCGGGCGGCCACACCATCGATTCCCTTGAGCCGATCTACGGGCTGGTGGTCCTTGGTCTGGTGCACCCGAACCGGGTCAAGAAGAACAGCGGCGCCAAGGCGGGCGACAAGCTGATCCTCGGCAAGCCGTTGGGCGTGGGCGTGTTGTCCGCCGCGGTGAAGAAGGACAAGCTCGACGCGGCTGGCTATCAGGAACTGATTGCCTGCACCACCAAACTCAACACGCCCGGCCGACTGCTGGCCGAATTGCCGGCTGTCCACGCGCTGACCGACGTGACCGGCTTCGGCCTGCTCGGCCACCTGCTGGAGCTGTGTCGTGGCGCGGGCGTCGGCGCGCGGCTGGACATGGGGCGGATTCCACTGCTGCCGCGGGTCGAGCGCATGGCCGCCGAAGGGCTGGTGACCGGCGCATCGGGGCGCAACTGGGTCAGCTACGGCAGCGAGGTGGACCTGTCCACGTCGGTCACGCCAAGCCAGCAGGCACTGCTGACCGATCCCCAGACCAGCGGCGGCTTGCTGGTGTCGTGCGCACCGGAAGCCGTGGACGAGATCCTGGAGATCTTTAGCCGGGAAGGCTTCGCAGACGCTGCCGTGATCGGAGAAATGACGCAAGGTGCCGCCCGTGTTGCCGTTGCTTAAGCGCCTTGCCGCGCTGACCCTGCTGGGCTTTGCCGGCCTCGCCAGTGCCCAGGCTGTCCTGAAGGTCTCGGCCATTCCCGACGAGTCCCCCACCGAGCTGCAGCGCAAGTTCGCGCCGCTTGGCAACTACCTGGAGAAGGAAACCGGCATGAAGGTGAAGTTCGTGCCCGTCACGGACTACGCTGCGGTGGTCGAAGCGCTGGCCACCGGCAAGATCGACATGGCGTGGCTGGGCGGCTTTACCTATGTGCAGAGCAAGATCCGGACGAAGGGAGCCACCATCCCCATCGTCCAGCGCCAGGAAGATGCCGCGTTCACCAGCAAGTTCATCACCGCCGACAGCGCGATCAAGTCACTGGCCAACCTCAAAGGCCACACCTTCGTCTTCGGCGCGCCGTCCTCTACCTCCGGCCACCTGATGCCACGGCACTTCCTGCTGCAGGCGGGCATCGACCCGGACAAGGACTTCAAGACGGTCGCCTATTCGGGCGCCCACGATGCGACGGTGGCTTTTGTGCAGGCCGGCAGGGCCGACGCCGGCGTGCTCAATGCCTCGGTGTGGGACAAGCTGGTGGAGCAACGCAAGGTGGATCCCGCCAAGGTCAGGGTATTTGCTGTCACACCGCCCTACTACGACTACAACTGGACCGTGCGCGGCGGGCTCGATCCGGCCTTGCGCAAGAAGCTGACCGAAGCGTTCCTGCGGCTTGACCCGGCCAATCCCGAGCACCGGGAGATCATGGCATTGCAGCGGACCGCCAAGTACATTCCCACCCGGCCGGAAAACTACGACGGCATCGAGGCCGCAGCCCGGGCCGCGGGCCTGATCCAGTGATGCCGGTCTGATGAGCTTCCGCCTGGACGCCGCCAGCATCAGCTACGCCAACGGACAGCGTGCGCTCAGCCAGATCACGCTGGCGGCCGGCCGCGGCGAGCCCATCGCCGTCATCGGTCCGTCGGGAGCCGGCAAGACCTCCTTGCTGCGCTTGCTGGCAACGTCGCTGCGGCCAAGCGAGGGCCGTGTGGAGGTGCTGGAGCAAAGCCCCTGGGCGGTGTCCGCCGCACGCCTGCGGCAGTTGCGCTGCCGCATCGGCATGGTGCACCAGGCGCCGCCGATGCCGCCGCGCCAGCGCGTGATCACCGCCATCCTTGCCGGCCGCCTGGGCATCTGGCCCGCCTGGAAATCCTTGCTGTCGCTGGTCTATCCGGCAGACATCGATGGTGCCGGCGAACAGCTCGCCCGCCTTGAGCTGGCCGACCGCCTGTTCGACCGCTGCGACCAGCTCTCGGGCGGCCAACTGCAGCGCGTGGGCGTCGCCCGCGTGCTTTACCAGCGCCCGGATCTGATCCTGGCGGACGAGCCGGTCTCGGCGATGGACCCGGTGCTGGCCAACCTCACCCTGGGCGAGCTGCGCAAGGAAGCGGATACACGCGCCGTGCCCCTGGTCGCCAGCCTGCACGCAGTGGACCTGGCGCTGCGCTGGTTTCCCCGCATCGTCGGCCTGAAGGCGGGCGAGATCGCCTTCGACCTGCCGGCCGAGCGCGTCACCGACGCGCTGCTGCGCGAACTCTATGCCTCCGAAAGCGCATCGCCACCGGTACAGGGCAGCCAGGCCCTGATGAGCATCGCGGCGGGTGCGAGCGCCGCCATCGGTGGCGATACCCGACCCAGGCCTGCGTGCCGATGACCGCCCACCCGCGCGATCCCCAGGCGCTGCGGCGCGCCAGCGGCCTGGTGGTCGCGCTGCTTCTGCTGTGGCCATTGTTGCAGCTGTCCCGGTTCAGCCCTTCAGCCTTGTTCGACACCGGAAACCTCAAGGTGATGGGCGCCTTCGTGCGCAACTTCCTTCCCCCCGAGGTTTCGCCCGGATTCCTCGGGCTTGTGGTCAACGCCACGCTGGAAACGCTGGCGATCGCCACCGCTGGCATTGCGCTCGCCTTTGTGATCGCAACACCTCTGGCCGTGGCCTTGACGGGCAGCCTGTCGGTGTCGCGCATCGGCCCCGGCCGGGGACGCAAGCCGCGCATGGCGGTGCGCGCTGGCGTGCGCGCCCTGGTGCTGCTGCTGCGCGGGGTGCCGGAGCTGGTGTGGGCACTGGTCTTCGTGCGTGCCCTCGGCCTGGGGGCGGCGGCGGGCGTGCTCGCTCTGGCCATCACCTATGGCGGCATGCTGGCAAAGGTCTATGCGGAAATCCTCGAATCCAGCGACAAACGCGCCGTGGATGCCCTGCTTGGCAGCGGCAGCGGGCGCCTGGCGGCACTGTTCTATGGGCTGCTTCCCCATGCCGCGCAGGAGCTGGTCTCGTACACCGTCTACCGCTGGGAATGTGCCATCCGGGCTTCCGTGGTCATGGGCTTCGTTGGCGCCGGCGGACTTGGGCAGTTGATGGACCAGGCCATGAAACTGCTCAACGGCGGGGAAGCCGCGACCATCCTGCTAGTGTTCCTGCTGCTGGTCCTGCTGGCGGACGCGCTCAGCGCGCACCTGCGCAAGCTGCTCGACTGAATCATGGCGCACAAGGTCAAGGCCGCTCAATTCTGCATGCGCTGCCTGCTCACCCTGATCGCGGTGGCCGCCGCGGTTTCGGGCAGCTTCGCGTATCTGTCGCTCGATCTGGGCCAGCTTTTTTCCGCGGACGCTGCAGCCGAGATGGCGCGCTTCCTGCTGACGTTCTTCCCGCCGCAGCTGTCACCCGCCTTTCTGGCCAGAACCGCTGGCAGCATGCTCGAAACGCTCGCGGTTTCCGCGGTGGGCACGCTGTGTGCGGCGGTGCTGGGCTTTGGCCTGGCACTACCGGCTTCCGGGCTCTACGGCGATGCGCTGCGCGCGTTGTCGCGCTTGCTACTGAACCTGTTGCGCTCGATCCCCGAGCTGGTATGGGCTGCGCTGACCGTGCTCGCAGTCGGCCTCGGACCGTTTGCCGGCACCCTCGCCCTGGCACTGCATACCGCGGGCGTGCTCGGGCGCCTGTTCGCCGAGGCGCTGGAGAATGCGCCGCGCGCACCCGCCCGCGCGCTGATGGAAGGGGGCACTCCTGCCGCGCTGGTCTTCATGTACGGGACGCTGCCGTGCGTATGGCCCCAGTTCCTGGCCTACATCCTGTACCGCTGGGAAACGAATATCCGCGTGGCGGCAATCCTTGGCTTTGTCGGCGCCGGCGGACTTGGGCAGATGCTGTATTTCGAGCTGTCCCTGTTCCATCTGCCCCAGGCTTGCACGGTGATCATCGCCATGCTTGCCCTGGCCGCCGTGGTCGACACAGCCAGCGCGATCATGAGGGGTGGCCGGCATGCGTGAAGAGGCGCCGGCGGCGCTTGCGGTTACTTCCTACGTCCAGGAACCCATGCCGCTCGCGCCAGGGAAAATTGCCAGCTATAAGCTATTGGATTGACTGCTCTATTTAGTCGAGCCCCTTCTCCGACAAGAACGCCTGCATCAGATCTGCCACCTGCAGGTTGTTCAAGTCCGAAAACGGAAAATGCGTGTTCCCGCGTACCCCGAGGTCCGGCAAGTGAACCAGCCTGGCGTCGCCGCCATGGCGATTGACGGCATCGACCCACAGCTTTGCCATCGCCAACCGCACGCGCCAGTTGTCCAGCCCCGGGTCCGCGCCAGGCCGGGTCGGGATGTTGTCGCCGTAGAAGAGCACGATCGGAATGCGCGTGAGCGACTTGAATTGCGCCATCGTCACCGCCACGCCGGCCAAGGGTCCGGTGAGGCTTGGCATTGCCGCAGGCACCTCCCCTTCCGGAAACACGAAGCCGCTGCCAGGTTCGTAAGACACCACGGCGCGGATGGCCGGGTTGCGCATGACCGCTTGCCATCCCAGCCCGCCGCTGTAGGAATGCGTGACCAGGATGCCGGGGCCGATACGGTGGAAGAGCGCCGATACGGCATCGACCGCCACCTGGTTATCCAACGGCCCGGTATCCGGCACCATTTGCCTGAAGAACTGGCTCAGTGCCTCCGGATCCTTCGAGAACTGCACGCCGCGGTAAAAGTCCGGCCATGCGCCCAGGCGGAACATATTGAACCAGCGTTGTTCATCCGGTTCGGCGGCGATTCGCGCGGCGACGGTGCTTCGGCCCGCGCCGCCCCGGCGCGGTTGGTCCAGCAGATACACCGGAAAGCGGCGGCGCAGGAAGATGGTCTGGAATCCTTCGCGACCGTCGGGGGTGGTCTCCCACGTCTTCGAAAACTCGCCAAAGCCGTGCCACATCACCAGGGGCAGCTTGCGCGGGTTCACGGGGATCTGGTAAGCCACGCGCGCATGGTCACCATGGAGCGTCTGTCCGTCAGGACCAGCCTTACCCAGTTCATAGATACCCGGGCTACGCACGACAGTGCCGCCGACCGCGAAGCTGCCCTGGGCCTGGAGCACGAGCGGCGCGGAGAGAGCGTTGCCGCCGAAGACCGCTGTGCAGATGAGTGGCAAGGCAAGAAGAACACGAAAATCAAGAAGCATGTCAGCACCCTCAGAGCCCGAGCGGTGGCTCGCTGATACCCGCGTATGGCTATAGCTGAAAAGGCAGGCCGCGCTGCCGCTTGCCGGTCAGCCGCGCGATGGCATTCGCGAACGCCGGCGCAAGCGGTGGCAGACCTGGTTCACCCATGCCGGTCGGCGCATCGGCACTGGGCACGATGTGCACGTCGAAGGCAGGCATGTCGGTAATGCGGGCGACCGTAAAGTCGCCGAAATTGCCCTGCTCGAGGGAAGTTTCCACCACGGAGCGAATGCGCTCGGGGCGGCTGTCCATGCCTTTGGTGGCATCGCCGTCCTTGAAGCCAAACTTGGTGGCGATGACAACCTGATCCCGAATCGGCTGCAAGGCTTCGCCAACCATTTCCTCGTTCAGGGCACCGTAGGCTTCGGCGGTATCGAAGAAGGTCACCCCGCGCTCGAAAGCGTCACGGATCATCTGGACCGCCGCCGCACGTTCCAGTCCGGGGCCGTAACCAAAACTCAGCCCCATGCAGCCGAAGCCCAGGGCAGAAACTTCCAGGCCAGAACGGCCGAGTTGTCGCTTGTGCATGGTGGTCTCCCGTCCAATTGGTCCGATACCCGGGACTGTAAAGATCACTGTCTCAACCAACTAGGCCATTCCCGCTTGCATCAGTTACAAGAAAAACTTGATAATCGGCTTCCAAGCCGGGAGATTGCCATGCCGGTCAACGAATTCAGGGCGATCGCCATGTTCGCCAAGGCGGTCGAGTGGGGCAGCATCCGACGCGCCGCCCAGGTGACCAGGCGTTGGCCGAATAACAAGCGAACGGGACGCGCAGGCAGTAATATGAGCGCTCCTCCCCCATTGGAAGTATCGCGATGCAAGTACTGGTTGACGCGGACGCCTGCCCGGTTGTCGTCAAGGAAATGCTGTACCGGGCCGCACAACGTGTCGAAGTGTGCGTCACGCTGGTTGCCAACCAGTACATGCGCACGCCGCCTTCGCGCTTTATCAAGTCACTGCAAGTGCCTGCGGGCTTCGACGTCGCCGATGACCGTATCGTCGAGCTGGTCAGCAGCGGGGACCTTGTGATCACGGCGGACATCGTGCTTGCCGCCGCCGCCCTTGACAAGGGCGCCTTTGTGCTCGACCCGCGAGGAAGCTGGTTCAGCCGTGAGAACATCCAGGAGCGCCTGACGATGCGCGAGGTGATGGAACAACTCCGCAGTTCAGGCGTTGATACCGGCGGGCCGGCACCGTACGCCCAGCAGGACAGCAAGGCGTTCGCTGGCCAATTGGACCGCTTCCTGGCACGCCATGCGCCGCCGGGTGCGGTCGCCTGAGGCGTGGTGGCTACAGCAATGCAGTGGTGAGCCGACTTTGGGTTCAAGGTGGCAACACGCCTTGCGCGTTCTACCATGCGTTTGCGAGCCAGGCGCCGGACGGACAGGGTACGGGCCGCCTATGGGGAGAACTACCAAAGGCTCGTCGAGATCAAGAACAAATACGACCCGGCCAACTTCTTTCGTCCGCACCAGAATGTTCGGCTCGGGCCGGTGGCTTAAGAGAATCTGACGGCGGCGGTGGCCATCCTGGCGTGCCGCCGCCTGCCACGTAACGCCCTACGCCTCCAGTTCCTCCAGCACCTTGCCCCGAGTCTCGATGCCGATCAGTGCAACAGTAACCGCAGTGACAAGTGTTACCGCTGCAAGGCAATAGAAGGCCATATTGAGTAGACCAAGGCCTACGAGTTGCGTCACGACCATCGGACCAGAAATCGCCGCAAGCTTTGACCATACGCCGCCAAGGCCGCATCCGAGCGCACGAACGCTCGTCGGATACATTTCCGGCGTATAGACGAACACCGTGATGAACCCGCACGCAAGCAGACCAAACGCGATCGAGCAAAGCGTCGCTACGACATAGACTGACTGATTGACCATCAGGCCAGCAAGGATGAGTGCGGTAGCGCAGGCGAAGAAAGCCCAAATGATGACTGGCTTCCGGCCAACCCTGTCAACCAATACCGCGCACACGATGGAGCCAATCACGCCCAAGGCAGAACACCCGATCGCGAGATTCAGCGCCGTTTGCAGCGGCACCTTGTAGATGGTCTGATAAATGGTAGGTAGCCATGTCGTCAGGCAGGACTGGATGAATCCGCAGGCTGCCCACAGTAGCGCAATAACGAGGGTACGGCGTACGTAGGCAGCACCGAACAGGTCTCGCACGCGGCGCTTCGGCATCTTCGAGAGCAACTTGTCGTAGCGCGCGCCATCCTCCGGCACATCCAGAATGCCTCGGACGGAAGCCTCGAAACGCTGCATCGCCACATGAGCTTCGGCAAAGCGATTCTTCCCAGCGAGCCAGCGCGGAGACTCGGGCACCAGCCAGGGAATCAGGACGCACAGCAGCAAAGGCAGACCTCCCACGAAATACAGAGACTGCCAGCCGACGCGGGGCACCATCCACGCTCCGACGATAGTCGAGATCAGCAAGCCGATCGGATAGATGACTTCGTACAGGAGAACAAAGCGGCCGCGACCGTGTGCCCGCGCGATCTCGTTGATATAGGTAGCAGCTACAGGTAGTTCGCCACCAATGCCGACACCTTGAATCACCCGGATTATGAGGAATACCTCGAATGAATGAGTAAGGCCACACGCGATACTGCCGAGCCCAATGATCCCTGTGCTGATCGTGATTGCCTTGAGCCGTCCGAAGCGATCTGCGATCTGGGGAAAGACCAGCGTGCCAAGCAGGGCGCCTACCGAGCTCCCAGCGATAAGCATTCCAATTTGCGCGGGAGACAGCGCCCACTCCTTGATCAGAACGGGTAGTGTCGCTGCGATCACAAGGGCGTCGAACCCGTCGAAGAACGTAGCCAGGCCGATCAACAAGCGCGCTCGGATCTGCAGCGAGGATTTTTGCAGGCGTTCGAGTCTGGCAATAATCGCGCCTTGCGAATCGTGAGCAGAGTGGCGATAGTTGATATCCCTCGCCATCGAGTATTCGGCTGCTTTCATTGTGCAGTCCTTTCAGTCGTCTATTGTCATTACCAGCCGCATGGCCGGATGCAGCCTGGCGATATCTACGCGGTGAGGATCACACCAGGTAGAGAGGATCCCGAACACCTTGCAGTTGCTCCAGATCTCGGCTTTTCGGTACGCAAAACTCCACGCGATACCCGTCAGGGTCGGTTGCAAACAGACTTGTTTTTAGCGGACCGGAGATCGGAGCAATGACTTGGTACCCAAGGGCATCCAGGCGCTTCGCACTTTCCTCCCACCTCGTGCTGCCTTCAACCTCGAAGCCGAAGTGGTGCAGACCCTTTTCCTCGCCAAGAACGAGGGCCAATTGATAGGGAGAAGGGGTCGCCGATGGACGCAACAGAACAATGTCGGGTGTATCGCAAACAATCTCGAGGCCGGCGATGCACGTATAGAACTCGACCATTGGCCCAAGATCCTGGGTAACCAGGACAGCGTGCGAGAGCCTTCTGGGTTGCATCACCCCGCCATCAAAGCGTCGTGTTTCGGGATTGGGGTGCCAACGAGGATCGGCAGCTGGTGCTGGCGCACCGGGTATCCAGGACGAGGTAATCAGTTCGATGTCACCATGCAAGACCGCACGCCAGTCCTTGATCGTATCCGCGTAGAACTCGTTCATGTTTCCATCAGGGTCGCGGAGATAGACGCTACGCGCAATCTGATGATCTACAGTCCTTGGCGTTTGAGACTTCCCTTCGGCCACAGCACGGTCCCAAGCTGCGACCAATACTGCTTCTGACTCCATTTCCCACGCGAGATGGTTCAGTCCGATTTTGCTCGCGACGCCCCTGGGCATTTGCAGGTGCCCGTCCCGGCCATATCGGGCTTCATAGGTCTGCTCGATCATGCCAACGTCATGCGGAGTGTGCCCTACACCCATGAAGCCGGCGCGGATGCCGCTCTCGGTGAACTCCAAGTTCAGTCCGCAGGCTTGCTGATAGAAATCGATTGAACGCTGCAGGCTCGCAACGATGAAATTGACGTGACCGAGGCGACGTGGACGAAAGATGCCGTCGAGACGCTGTTGCTGCATTATGGATTCCTCCTATTTAGATATGTACCGATTCGCTTGGCCCAGGCGCTGTCTGGAGCACCACTCGCCAGATGGACTGAAAAATGATCATGTCCGACAACCTGGTCCCAGCAAACGGGAACGCCTCTCTGCTCCAGGATGGCCACAAACTCCTGGTTCTGCGTCACCGTCCGCGGGAAATCGCTTTCGCCCCAACTCAGATAAAAGGGCGTTTTGGCGTTATGCACGAATGCCTTCGGGCTCCACACAGAAGCCCCCGGCCCTAGCGCATCGCCGAGTTTTTTTTCGGCATCGGTAGACGGCGAGGTGAGGAAGGAGAGATCTAGTGCCGCACTGATCAGGAAACATCCCTTTACTACATCGGATGGAATGGCGTAGGCGCTCATCAGATCTGGGCGCAAGCCCAGAATTGCCGCCAGATGCCCGCCGGCGGAGTGACCGCCAACATAGACGCGGTCCGGGTCGCCGCCATATTCAGCGATGTTCTTATGCACCCAGGACAGCGCGCGGAAGCAGTCAGCCACGATTTCTTCCATGCGAACGGCCGGTGCAAGCCGATAGGATGCGGAGACAAGCATCGCGGGTGCAGAGGCAACCGCCGGGGCCATGAAGCCCATCCACTCCTTGAAGCCGTTCATCCACGCACCGCCATGAAGGAGGAATAGGACCGGCAGTCCCTTGTCTGTCTTGTCGGTATCGCGGGGAATGTATATGTCGAGCTTTTGCCAGGGGTCTTCGCCGTATGGCAGGTCGCCCGCAAACAGCATCTGGTTCGCGGCAATGCGAGACGCTGCAAGGGCCTTTTTCGCATATTCATCCGCTCCGGGATGCAGCATCGCCGGCAACTCGGGCAATCTATCGAACGCCATCAGAGGGCTCCCGTCGGACAGTGGTTTGCGGTGCGCATGCGCTGCTGTACCAGCCAGCGCGAGCGTCCCGCAAAGCTGAAGGCGACGCTGCGCAGAGAGTCCGGCAAGCGCCCGACGGTGCTGTAGAGCTTGGAAACGCGTTGGGTATGTTCGGTCAGTGGCCGTTCGCGGGCCTCCCACTCTTGCAGCGCGATCTGGATATCAGCCTCGTTCTCGACCGCTGCGGCTAACCCCAACGCATTCATCATTGCGCACCCACCACCCTGGCCGAGATTGGGAGCCTGGGCATGTGCTGCGTCGCCAACTACCGCCACACGGCCCGACGACCAGCGATGAAGGTGGATCATTTCGAACTCGTCCCATCGCCCTTCGTGGCGAATTCGATCGATGAGCGGACGTAGGTGCGGGAACGAGTCGCCCCAGGCTTTGACATTCAGCGGAAGCGTGTTTCCCTCAACATCCGAGTTGAGCGTTGTCAGTGCCAGATACAACCAGTCCTGGCTGCAAGGCACATACAGGAGCCGGCGCTTGCCGGACCAGTGTTCGACGATTTCCGCTTTAGCATCTGTGGCATCGTTGTTCCTCGGAAGAAGAACACGAATTGCACCATCCCCGAGTTTCACACGTGACCGCACAAGTCCCAGGCTGTCCCGAATATGTGAATGCACGCCGTCTGCTGCGATGATGAGGTCCGCCTTGGCCATCTCTCCCGTACTTAGCCCCACTACCCCCGCGGGAGTTGCGCTCACCACTTCGGAACCCATCAGGATTTGCGCCCCGGCGCGCCGGGCTGCGGCAGCGACTGCTTCCAGCAGTTGCTGCCTCACGATCGTGAATACACGTTGGTTGGGGCTGGATGGATGACGGGCAAGGAGTTTGCCTTCCGCGTTGCGCGTCTCTCGAGCCGGCGTCAAGTGCGCACCGCGCACTGCGTCTTCATACGCACCGATAGCTTGCAGCACCTTCAATCCATTCTCAAAGATGAAGATGCCAGCCCCGGCTGTGCGGAGGCTGGAGGCTCGCTCATGCACCCGAACTGTCCAGCCGCGTTGCGCAAATGCCGCTGCTGCGGTCAGACCTGCGAAGCCTGCCCCTGAAATTTCAACATGCCGTACTGACATTTTTTTACCTCTATTGCTGCGGGCGCTTGCCCGGTTACTCTTTCCCGGCATCGGAGTGCCAGGACAAACTCAAAAAATGTGTTTGACGCCGACCATGGCCCCAAGCTGGTTGCCTCCCGGGGAGGTCGAGCCCGGCCCGCCGGCGCTGACTGAGTTGGTGAGTGTTCCCCCGTTATCGATATAGCCAGCCGTCGCATAGACAGAAGTACGCTTGGAAAAGCTATACAGGCCTCGAACAGCAAAGAGGATTGAGCGGTTGTCGCTATGGCGGTAGTCAAGCCAGCTCAGTTGTGTCCCGAGCGTGATGGCGGGGGTAATGTCGTAGGCAACCCCGGCCCACCAGAGATCGCTCCGAGGAGTTGGACTTGCGTCGTTATCCCGGCGCAGGAGTCCGGCACCCATTTTTGCGCGGGCCAGGATGGCGTAGCCCGCAAAGATCATCCTGGTATCTCGCATGCCGCTTGATGAGAGGCCGGCGAATGCGCCCGGCCCGCCTCTCATCGCGTCATAAGCTGCACTGACGCCCCAATTACTTCCTTCGTACATCACCATCGCGGTCCACTGCTGGCACGCGCGATGGTCTGAAGGATTCTCTCCAGCACAGTTCTGGCCGGCCAGGCTTGGACCCGCGTTGACCGTATCTCTGCCAAAGCTGTATGTGCCGCCGAGCGTCAGGCCGCCAAATTTGCCGCGATAAGCAACGGAGTTGTCCGATCGGGGATTGGCGAGGTTTGCGTCGAGATTGCTGGTGCCGTAGATGTTCGGCCCCAGTACGTCCGGGTCTGCAGTCGACCAGAGGCTCATCGTGTACTGACGGCCCACGCTAATTTGGCCCCAGGACCCCGCCACGCCTACCCACGCCTGGCGACCGAAGAGCCGCCCTCCGTTTAGCAAGGCACCGGTATCGGGACCAAATCCACCTTCGAGCTGGAAATTCGCTTTCAGGCCGCCGCCCAAGTCTTCCGAGCCACGAAGTCCCCAACGTGAAGGCACCGTGCCGGTCGCGCTTGGCATTCGAACCACACTGTCGTGGGCGCTGCCAATGCGATTCACGTACTCGACTCCAGTGTCGAATACGCCATATGCGGTGACCGTCGACTGCGCAAATGCAGTAGTTGTCGCTACTGCAGACGCAAGCGCACCAACTGCCGGGACCAAGGGCCAAGCTCTGTTCATAAGTTCCTCCACCACTTTTGTCGGGGTCGACGTCTTGTTGTTCGGTGAGGAAAGTTACCGCACGTCCGTCACATATGCAATTACATTTGTTTAGACTTAACATATCGTTTACACCTAATAAAATCGCTGTGCACCACAGTCTTCAAAGACATGTGTATGCATAGAATCGTGGCCGAGCACGCTCAGGGGGCCTTCCCAGTGCTACAATCGGTGCCGCTATGCGAAGAACGTCCAACATCCAATCGTCCGATCTCGAGCCCGTGTCGGGTTACTTGCCTTACAACCTCAGCAGGTTGATGAACGCAATGAACGCCCGTCTTTCGCGAGCGCTACGTCCCGTCGAGATCACCATTCAGCAGTTCCGCGTGATGCAGCACTTGAGATGGGTGTCAGTTGCGACAATCGGGGAGATATGCAAGGAGACGATCATCGAGCAGTCGGTGGTGAGTCGCATCGTTGATCAGCTTGAGCAACGCGGATTTGCCGTGAGGAATAAGCGCCCGACCAACGCTCGAGTGGTTGAGGTGAGATTGACGCCGGTTGGAGAGGCCGTCTATGACAAAGTCGACGTTGCGGCCAAAGACATCGCCGCTGACACGCAAGAGATCCTGACCGAGGAGGAACGTGCGTTGCTCAATGCGACGCTCGCTCGTCTGGTGACACACGTTCTTAGCCGGGACGACTAGGTTGGCAAGGCTTGGCATCTAACGTCGACGTGCCGCGACCGCTTCAACCGTAGCGCCAGGTGTCAACCAGACCGGCGTGGTTGCCGGCATCAAACATATCTTCTGACGTGGCAGGGGCATTGGTGGCGATGTCCCCTTTTTTCGCTTTGGAGAGCGAATAAATCTGCGTCAAATGGCGTCTGCCGTGCAGTCCAGCTATTCTCGTCAGCGCAGTCTCGTTAATTCCGGTTCTTGGGCGGGCGCACGGCGACGTCATTAGCTAATAACTCTTTCGGAAAACGCAGTCTGACGAATCCGGTCCCCTACACTACGGCGCTCCCCTCTTCCGTGGCAACGCTTCCGCTCAGCTAGTCGGACACCGGGCCAGGCAGTTTGGCGATCACCTTGATCTCAAACTGGAAGCCGTAGAGCCATGCGTCAGCGTCGATTCCAGCTTCACATCGGCGTCAGCGACCGGATGGTGGACGTGATTGGCGACAACGTGGATTGCGTATTGCGGGGTGGGGAGTTGACCGATTCCTCCTTGCAAGCGCGCCGCGTGGGCGAGCTAAGGCTCGGTGTCTACGCGGCCCCCGGCTATCTCGAGCAAGCGGGCACACCCATGCATCCGGGCGAACTGGAAGACACCCACCACCGCATCGTCGGATTCCTGGGAGCCAGCAGCGGCAAGGTCGCACCGGTTACGATGCAACGCGATGGCGAGAGCATCAGTGTCCGAGGCCGCTATCTGGCCGCGCTCGATGATGGCAATGCCTATCTCGCGGCGGGTCTCGCCGGCGTAGGTGTCCTTTGGCTACCGCACTACATGGCCCGGGAATATGTGGCGCGCGGCCAGCTAGTGCCGGTCTTGGAGAGCTGGCGCCTCGATCCCATGCCCATGTACGTCGTTTATCGGCCGAACAGGCACGTCAGCGTGAAGCTCAGGGTGTTTATCGATTGGGTGGGCGAATTGATGGAACGCCACGTATCGCGTTTGCCCCCGCACCATCCATGAATCGCGCGATGTTGCGCAGCGCGTTTTATCAGGCAGTCTGGCCGCGGCGGGGAGTGGCCCTTGACCAAGGGTCAGATAGTCAGCTCCCGCAGGCGGATCGGATTAACCGTCCGTTTCAAGGCCCATGGAATGACCGGATCACCCACGCATCCGCAACAGATCAGCGTAAGAAACCAGCTTGCGTTTCTCATTGGCAAGCGTCTTTCGTTTGGACGCCGAGCGGGTTGGTTGGCCGCGCTCGAACTTGGCGGCGGCGCGTGCATCCTCCCGCGCGTAGGCCCGCGCGGTCTTGGCTTCCGCCTTCAGGCGTTCAGCCTCCAGCCGCGCGGCAGTGCATTCCTCTCGGGCAACATCTTGCACGGCCGACATGATTTCGGCTCTTAGCAGATCGCGCCTTTGCCTGGCAGCGGCACGGGCAGCCTGCAATTGCTCTTTCCTCTGCCGCAGCCAGTCTTTCCCGTTGACCGGCGCAGGCCTGGCCTCTGGCGGCACGCTCAGGCGCAAAGCCCTGCTGGTTGAAACTCTCTCAGTCGGCGGCGCGCGCCGCGCATCCTGCTTCGCATCACTCACGCTGCATCACTCTCCCAGCACCACATGGCTGCGGCCCATGCGTCACTGGTTGAAGTCCGTAAACTCATGCCAGCAACCTTACCATAGGACTGCATCTCGGGCCTGGAGCGTCCAGCCTCCTTTTGCGTGGCGGCATGAATCGCTTAAGCACGCGGGCTTACGTCGTCACCGCGCGGTAAGTGCCGCGATATCGCGTACGCCGCCGTCGATCACCAGTGCGGCAATGCCCGCCGCCTCGGCCGCGACCGTCAGCACTTCGCCCCAGTAGCCAGCAAACGACCTCCTGGATCGACGGAAGGCCAGCCACGGGGCGCGTTCATACAAGAACCCAAAAAAAGCCGCTCCAAAGAGCGGCCTTCCCGGCAAACGAAGTAAAGGGTCGCCCCAGGATCAGTCATCCAGCAACGACAAGTCCCGCACCGCGCCCTTGTCCGCCGACATCACCAGCTTGGCGTAAGCCTTTAGCGCAGCAGACACCTTGCGCGGACGCGCCTTGGCCGGCTTCCACCCCTTGGCGTTCTGCTCTTCGCGGCGGCTCGCCAGTTCCTCGTCGGACAGCAGCACGTTGATGGTGCGGTTGGGAATGTCGATGCGGATCTTGTCGCCGTCGCGCACCAGGCCGATGGCGCCGCCAGCCGCCGCTTCGGGCGAGCAGTGGCCGATGGACAAACCCGAGGTGCCGCCGGAGAAGCGGCCGTCGGTCAGCAGCGCGCAGGCCTTGCCCAGGCCCTTGGACTTGATGTAGCTGGTCGGATAGAGCATCTCCTGCATGCCGGGGCCGCCCTTGGGGCCTTCGTAGCGCACGATCACCACGTCGCCGGCCTTGACCTTGTCGTTGAGGATGTTCTCCACCGCCTCGTCCTGCGATTCGGTGACGTGGGCCGTGCCTTCGAACACGAGGATGCTCTCGTCCACGCCGGCGGTCTTCACCACGCAGCCGTCGAGCGCGATATTGCCCGTCAGCACCGCCAGGCCGCCTTCCTTGGAGAAGGCGTGCTCGTAGGAGCGGATGCAGCCCTCGGCGCGGTCCAGGTCCAGGCTGGGCCAGCGCGTGTTCTGGCTGAACGCCACCTGGGTGGGAACGCCCGCCGGGCCGGCCAGGTAGAAGTTCCTGACGGCTTCGTCCCGGGTCCGGCTGATGTCCCACTGCTCCAGCGCGTCCTTGAGCGTGGGGGCATGCACCGTGGGCACGTCGGTGTGCAGCTTGCCGGCGCGCTCCAGCTCGCCCAGGATGGCCATGATGCCGCCCGCGCGATGCACGTCTTCGATGTGGTACTTGTTGGTGTTGGGCGCCACCTTGCACAGCTGCGGCACCACGCGCGAGAGGCGGTCGATGTCGGTCATGCTGAAGTCGATGTCGGCCTCGCGCGCGATCGCCAGCAGGTGCAGGATGGTGTTGGTGGAACCGCCCATGGCAATGTCAAGCGTCATGGCGTTCTCGAACGCCTTGAAGCCTACCGAACGCGGCAGGATGCGCGCGTCTTCCTGCTCGTAGTACTGGCGCGCCAGTTCCACGATGCGGCTGCCGGCGCGCTTGAACAGCTGCTCGCGGTCGGCGTGGGTGGCCACCACGGTGCCGTTGCCGGGCAGCGACAGGCCCAGCGCCTCGGTCAGGCAGTTCATGGAGTTGGCGGTAAACATGCCCGAGCACGAGCCGCAGGTGGGGCAGGCGGAGCGCTCCACCTCGGCCACGTCGGCGTCGGAATAGGCGCTGTCGGCGGCGATCACCATGGCGTCCACCAGGTCGAGCTTCTTGAATTCCATGGCCTTGGTGACGGGATTGGCCAGGCGCGTCTTGCCGGCTTCCATCGGGCCGCCGGAGACGAAGATCACCGGGATGTTGAGCCGCATCGCGGCCATCAGCATGCCCGGCGTGATCTTGTCGCAGTTGGAGATGCACACCATGGCGTCGGCGCAGTGCGCGTTGACCATGTACTCCACCGAGTCCGCGATGATTTCGCGGCTGGGCAGCGAATACAGCATGCCGTCGTGGCCCATGGCGATGCCGTCATCGACCGCAATGGTGTTGAACTCCTTGGCCACGCCGCCCGCGGCCTCGATCTCGCGCGCGACCAGCTGGCCCAGGTCCTTCAGGTGCACGTGCCCGGGCACGAACTGGGTGAAGGAGTTGACCACCGCAACGATGGGCTTGGAAAAATCTTCGTCTTTCATGCCGGTGGCGCGCCAGAGCGAGCGCGCCCCCGCCATGTTGCGGCCGGCGGTGGAGGTTTTGGAACGGTATGTGGGCATTTTTTATTGCTGAAGAAATATCGCAGAAAGGAAGCGGGCCACAGGAATAAGGGCCCTTGCGCGCCCGTTGCGAACAACCTCTTGAGCTGCGCCCTGGGCAAAAGCGCAATTATCCCACACCGCTCGGGCGGTCTTGCCACCACGCACCGGTCCCGCCTGAGCCCCCACGGACGGCGAGAAGTTGCCTACGCTAGACGGATCCCGATAACGCTGTGGGAGGACCGGAAATGGCCGCCACGAAATCCACCCGCAAGCCGGCAAAGGGCCGCGGCAAGACACGGCGCTGGTCGCAGCAGGTAACCGAGCACAGCGACGCGCTGGACCTCGAACCGCACCTCTTCGCCTCGGACAACCCTGAGGAAATTGCCGCCTCGCTCAAGCGTTCCGCCGTGAGCAGCCGGCGCCGCAAGGGCACGGCGTTCCAGTCGGCGATGTCGATGCTCAATTTCTACATCAATCGCGCCGGCCGTCATCTGCCCAAGGCGCGCCGCGCCACGCTGGAAAAGGCCAAGGGCAAGCTGCGCGAAGCGTTCGGGCGGCCACCTTAGGCAGGCGCTACGCGCCCCGCCTGGCTTGCGCGACGGCGTTTTCGCGCCAATGCTTGTTCCTATGTCACCTGCACGGAGCCTGATCATGGACAGAAAAAGCGAATTGCAAGCCACCGTGGACGCCCTGGCACAAGCGGGCAAAGGGTTGCTGGCAGCCGACGAGAGCGGGCCGACCATCGCCAAGCGGTTCGAACGCATCGGCGTGGAGTCGAGCGAGGAAAACCGCCGCGCGTGGCGCAACCTGCTCTTGTCGAGCCCAGGTCTTGGCGAGTTCATCAGCGGCGTGATCCTGTACGAGGAAACATTGGGTCAGCGCGCCGACGATGGCACGCCGCTGCCGGAACTGGCGGCGCGCCAGGGCATCGTGCCCGGTATCAAGGTGGACAAGGGCAAGATCGCGCTCGCCCTGGCACCCGGGGACGAGATCACCGAGGGTCTCGACGGGCTGGCCAAGCGGCTTGCCGGCTATCGCCAGCAGGGCGCGCGTTTTGCCAAGTGGCGTGCGGTCTACAACGTTTCGGACAAGTTGCCGGGCTGGGCTGCCGTCCAGGCCAATGCGGAAGCGCTGGCACGCTATGCCGCCATCTGCCAGGAAGCAGGCGTGGTACCCATCGTCGAGCCCGAGGTGCTGATGGACGGCGCGCACTCCATGGCGCGTTGCGCCGAGGTCACCGAGGCCGTGCTGCACGCAGTCTTTCATGCCTTGCACCGGCATGCGGTGGTGCTCGAACACATGCTGCTGAAGCCGAGCATGGTGCTGCCCGGCAAGGAGGCCGGGCACGCGGCCCCGGCCGAGGTCGCCATGCAGACCGTGCAGGTGCTCAGGCGCACGGTGCCGGCGGCGGTGCCGGGCATCTTCTTCCTGTCCGGCGGCCAGACGCCCACAGAGGCCACCGTCAATCTGGACGCCATGAACCGGCTTGCCCCGCTGCCCTGGCGATTGTCCTTCTCCTACGGGCGCGCCTTGCAGGAGCCGCCCCTGCTGGCCTGGCGCGGCGACGCCGCCAACGCCGCGCAAGCGCAACGGGCGCTGCTGCAGCGCTCACGGCTGAATGCCATGGCCTGCCTGGGTCAATACGACGCGGCGCAGGAGAACGCCGCAGGCTGAGCTAGCCGATGCGCCCTGCGCTCCTTCGGCGCAGGCGCGCAGCCCCGATGCCAGCGCGGCAAATTCCGCATACCTCAGGGCCCGCGATCATGGCTCGCCCCGTTGCGCCATTGTTCCTATAGTCGTATGGGGCGCCAGGCCGAGCCTTCGTGGCATCGGTTCAAGCCGGGCCGCTCCGCCGAAGACCCACGGCTCGCCGCCATGATCGGCGAGCCGTATTCATCCACGAACAGGAGTCCAGGTCATGAGCAACAAGCCTACGGTTGTGTTGGTGCACGGGTTCTGGGGCGGCGCCGCGCATTGGCGCAACGTCATCATTGAGCTGGCACGCAAGGGGTATCCGTCCCTGCGCGCCGTGGAGCTCCCGTTGACCTCGCTGGCTGACGATGCCGAGCGCACCCGCAAGATGATTGCCCAGCAGGCAGGCCCTGTCCTGCTGGTGGGGCATTCGTACGGCGGCGCCGTGATTACCCAGGCGGGTGACCAGCCGAATGTGGTCGGGCTTGTCTATATCGCGGCCTTCGCTCCCGACGCGGGGGAGAGCCCCGGCGCAATCACGCAGCAGCATCTTCCTGCCGCAGCGCCGAACCTGGTGCCCGACAGCGATGGCTACCTTTGGCTCAACCCCGACAAGTTCCACGAGAGCTTCTGCCAGGACCTGTCGCCCGACGAAGCCCTGGTGATGGCGGTGACGCAGAAGGCGCCGCTTGCCAGCACCTTTGGCGATACCATCACCGCGCCGGCGTGGAAGAAGAAGCCGTCCTGGTACCAGGTCTCAAGCGAAGACCGGATGATCGCCCCGGAGAACCAGCAGAAGATGGCGGCCCGGCTCAATGCCAGGAAAGTCATCACCCTGGCGGCAAGCCATGCTTCGCTGGCGTCGCAGGCACCAGAAGTCGCGGCCTTGATCGACGAGGCGGCAAGCGAGGCCATCAAGGCGTAGCCACTGCCGGCGCTGCTGCGCGGGATGCAGCAGGAAATGCAAGGAAACGTCTTTACCCGGGATCAGCTCGATGCCTATTTTTCTTCTTATGTGGGCATGGAGGGGGCAACCCGGCCGCAGCGGCCTGGATTTGCGATCCAGCGCCCGCCACGGCGGGTTCGCCGCTAGTGGCGCCGCTGACGCCAGCGCATTTGCCGCAAGCCTGGGACGCCAACTTCCGTGCCGTTCATGCACGGGACATGGCAAGGTGGCAGACACACCAGCGCATTGCTCGCATCATGTCTGCAGCCATTCGAACCAGCCTGTCTACCGTTGACCGCAAGCTGTGTGGCGATTCGCCAGCAATCACGAGATAGCCATGTCCCGATACGTTGCCTTTCTTCGCGGCATCAGCCCGATGAACGCCCGGATGCCCGAACTCAAGCGCTGCTTCGAGGCGGCGGGCTTCTCCGAAGTGAAAACCCTGCTCTCCAGCGGCAATGTCGTGTTCAACGCGCGATCGTCGTCACTGGCCAGCCTGGAGCGACGCGCCGAGAAGGCGATGCAGTCTGAACTGGGCCACAGCTTCGACACCTTCGTCCGGCCGTCCCGCTATCTCCAGGACCTCATCGACTCGGACCCTTTCGCCGGGCTCAGCCTTGCGCCTTCGGCCAAGCGGGTTGTCACCTTTCTCCGCAACCCGGTGCCGCCAGACGTGGAGCTGCCCATCGAGCGCGACGGCGCAAGCATCGTCAAGGCCAATGCCACGGAGGTCTTCAGCGCCTACGTGCCCGATCCGAAGAAAGGCCCGGTGTTCATGCGCCTGCTCGAACGCTCGTTCGGGAAGGGCATCACCACTCGCACGCTCGATACCGTCATCAAGTGTGCCAAGGCATAGGCTTCATGCGTAAGGCGGTCGTCCGACGTCTTCGAGTGCGGCACGCAGATCGTCGCCGGGACAAAGGCGTAAGGGATGTGCTTGCATCGCGCGGTTCCAGGGTGGGGCTCTGTGACAGATTAAGGCGAATTGAGACCGATCGCAATTGAGCACCAGCTTTCGGTCGTTGGCGTCCTGCCCTGCGCGGGACGCTGGTTTCGACAGCCTCCGGCGTCCGGCCGAGGCCGGTCGCGTAACACGTTACGTTACACGTAACACCCCGCCGCGGCCGTCAGTCGTCCGCAAAGGCCGGCAGGTCCGCGTCGACCTCCCGGAAACCCGCAGCGGGCCTGGCTCCCGCGCTTGTGCGCGATGGCACGAGGCGGCCTTGCCAGAGTTGGCATTGCCCTTGCTGGTTCTGGTGCAGGGCGCTGGCCGCGAAGCTAGCGCCGGCAAACCGGAGGAGACAAGGATGAGCTGGACGAACCGTGGAGCGGCCGCCTGGGAGCAAGTCCTGGGGCACAGCCGCGAGGCACATGCCGTGGTGATCGACGACATGCCGGTGTACCGGCACGGAGTCATGCGCCTGCTCGGAGAAATGCCGGGCATTGGCCGGGTCGAACTCGTGGAAACGGACGCCCTGGCGGCACGCAATGCGCGCCTGCCGGCTCCGGCATTGCTTGTGTTCGGCATGCCGCCGGATCTTGCCGAAGGCTGGCACCTGCTGCGCCTGGCCAGCCTGGTGCTGAAGCCAAGGCGCCTGCTGCTGGTCTCGGACAATATGTGGCTGCGTCTGCCACCAGGCCTCGACGGCCGGTTTGCCCGCGCCCTGTCCAGGTCCGCTTCGCTCGCAACGATCGAGCGGGATGTGCGCGCGTTGCTGGACCTTCCGCCCTCTGCGGAAGCTACGCCCGGGCAAGACGCCGGGTCGGTAGCCTTCCAACGCCCGTTCCACGTGCTCGCGTAAGCCGTTCATGCGGCCACGGATACCGGCAACAGCCGCACGCTTATAGAGCTGTAGCGTTGAACGAGACCCAGCACCAGCGTTGACTGCAGCGCGCGCCCCTCCTGAAGAGGGTGAAGCCATGCTGGCATACCTCGCTATTCAAACATGATTGTGTCCCCGCAACTCGAGAACGAATTCACTTGCCACAAATGGCGGTCTTCGACGGAGGCACGACGGATCTTCAGGCTCGGCGTCAAGTCGCCGCTCTGCACGCTCCAGCGCTTGCGGACAACCACCATCATATCGAGCCTCTCATGAGCCGGCAGTTGCGTGTTGATCCGATGGCGCAACTGTTCCAGGGTCCGCGCCACGGCTGCGCATGCTCCCCGCGCCACGAACTCGCGGGCCGCCTGGTTCAGCATCAGCAGCGCAAACGGTTGCGTGCGGCCAGCCCCGGTCACGCAGGCGGCTTCGATCCATGGATGGCTGGTCAGGCTGGCTTCGATTGGTGCCGGGTTGACAAAGATACCCTTGGCCGTCTTGAATGGATCATTCATGCGACCGGTAATGCGCAGGAACGCACGGGCGTCTATGTAGCCACGGTCGCCGGTCTTGAAGTAGCCGTCTGGCGTCAGGCTGTCGGCCGTCAGGCCGGATTCCTTGTAGTACCCAAGCATCTGTGCTGGACTCTTGACCAGGATCTCGCCGTTTGGCGCAATACGGCACTGCACATCGGGAGAACACTGTCCGACATATCCTTCGCGCGCGCTACCCAAGCTGTTGAAATGCGAGTATCCGAAATTTTCCGTCATCCCGTAACCCTCGAGCAACTCCAGGCCAAGCCGGCGATACCAGCGCAGCAGGTATGTGGGCACCGCGGCTGAACCGATATATGCAATCCTGACGTCGGCAAGACCCATTGCACGCAGCAGCTTGCGCCGCATCAGGCCTGAGAGCAGCTCTTGACAATCTGCGGCACCCAGGTGCTGATCATTCCCAGCGTGTTGGTTTCCGGGCTCAGTTCGGCGTCGTCCAGCATCACCGGCGCCGTTTCCATCATCGTCGCCACGGCGAACGGCTTCAACGAGGGAAGCAACGACGTGACGATCAGCGTCCTGAATCGCCCCGGCTTTCGTGGAGGCTAGTTGGTTTAAGTCAGGCCGTGGCGGCCTGCTCGGTAAGTTGCCGATAATACGTTGCTTCGGCTTCGGCTTCGGCTTCGGCTTCGGCTTCGGCTTCGGCTTCGGCTTCGGCCGGTGGCACGTACCCAATGGAGCCGAGCAGCCGGTGATGGTTGTACCAGGACACCCAGTCAACAACGCCGGCATCCTGCGCGACAAGTCATTCAGCAAGCTCGAGATCGCCGACATCAAGGCCGTGCTGGACGTGCACCTCATGGGCTCGATCTACTGCACCAAGGCCGTCTGGGAAATCATGCGCGCCCAGGAGTATGGCCGCATCGTGATGACCACTTCGTCGTCGGGCATGTTCGGCAACTTCGGCCAGTCCAACTTTGACCAGCAGGAAATAGGCCACGGCCAGTTGCATCACCGGCAGCGAGCACAGCGTCTTCGCCAGCGACACGTCATGCGCCTCCGCTAGGCGCCGAGGGCCGACGTCACAGGCATGGCGATCATGAAGAACGCGTTGGCGCGTGCGCGATGCGCCGACGGGAACCAGAACATCATGTACAGCAGGACGCCGGGCAGGAAGCCCGCTTCCGTGATGCCGACCAGGATGCGCAGGACGTAAAGGCTGTTGGCATCCGAGGCGAACATCGTCGCGGTCGATGCAATGCCCCACGCCACCATGATGATCGCGACCCAGCGACGCGCGCCGAGCTTGCCGAGCATGATGTTGCTCGGCACCCCGAGAAAATGTAGGCGCCATAGAGCACGGTCGAGGCGAGGTTGAACTCCGTTGCCGAGAGGCCGAGGTCGCGCCCCATCGTCAGTCCCGCGAAGCCGATATTGATGTGGCCTAGGGATGAGAGCATGAAGAGGACGAACAGGAAGCCGATCAACCGGCGGTAGATCTTTCCGACCACGCGTTCGTCGGCCATGGCGTCTGCTTCGCGGAATCTTTCCTCCGACAACGGCATGGCAGGGGCGGGCATGGCATCGATCGTGGGATCGCTACCTGGTCTCATGACTTGTCTCCCTTGTGGATTGGCCACGACAACCGTGGTGGGCGTACGCCTTTGTCAGGCCGTGTGCGATGCGCAGACGGCCCGGTGTCGCGTTTCTTGCTTTCATAGCCAACGTAGGTCCAGGTGTTGGCAAAAAAGTGCTCCTGTTCCAGCGGGAACAGCTCCGGGTCGATGTAGACGTCGCGGTGCGCGCGGTCACGCACGGCGTCGCGGTTGTCGCCGTACCTGCTCATGCCAAGGTCTCCTTGCTCGCGTGCGAATCAATCCAGCTTGATTCCGGCATCACGGATCACGCGTCCCCACCGCTCACGCTCGCTGCGCGCATAGGTGGCGAGCTCGGCCGGCGTGCTCGGCGCGGGCTCGATGCCAAGTGCCTGCAGGCGCGCCTTGATGGCCGTCGTGCCGAGCGCCTCGACCAACGCTTTGTTGAGGGCGGTGACTGCCTCCCGCGGCGTGGCCGTCGGCACCACCAGCGCCTGCCACGCATAGGCCTCGAAGCCGGCCATGCCCTGCTCGCTCAAGGTCGGAATCTCGCCCATCGTCTTGAGCCGTGAGGCACTGGCCACGCCGATCGGCTTGACCTTGCCCGACGTGATGTAGGCGCCCCCACTCGAGGTGTCGACGAACATGAACGGCACCCGCCCGCCGATCAGGTCCAGCAGCGCCGGCGCCGCGCCGCGGTACGGCACGTGCGTAAGCTTCAGTCCTGTTTGCTGGCGGAACAGTTCGGTCACCAGATGGTGCGGGCTGCCTGGTCCCGGCGAGGCGTAGGTCATGCCCTCCGGGTTGCGTTTGGCCCAGGCAAGAAACTCCTTCAGGTTCGTCGCCGGCACGTTCGGCGCCACCACCAGCACCAGCGGAAAGCGAGCGATCGATCCGACCGGCGCGAAGTCTTTCTCCGCGCTGTAGGTGAGCTTGCTGTAGAGCGATGGGTTGGCGGCCAACATCGCCGAATCGGCGGTCATCACGACGTTGCCGATGTCCTTGCTCTTGCCGACGTAGTCGGCTGCGATATTGGAGCCGGCCCCCGGCTTGTTGACGACGACGATGGTGCGGTCGAGCGTCTTGCCCATCGCTTCGGCCAGCATGCGGGCGACAACATCGGAGCCCCCGCCAGCGGCATAGCCGACAACCCATTCCATGGGTCGTCCCTCAGCGGCGAGTCCCGCCAGCGGCACCAGCAGCGGAACGAAGAGGGCGAGCAACCGGCGGTAGAACCTTCGGACTCCGCGTTCGCCGGCCATGGCGTCTGCTTCGCGGAATCTTTCCCCCGGCAACGGCATGGCAGCGGCGGGCATGGCATCGATCGTAAGATCGCTATCTGGTCGCATGACTTGTCTCCTTTGTGGATAATGGCCGCGACAACCGTGGTGGGCGTACGCCTTTGTCAGGCCGTGTGCGATGCGCGGACGGCCCGGTGTCGCGTTTCTTGCTTGAGTGACTGGAGGCCTACCGGCCAAGCGCCTTCGCGGTCTGGCCGCCGATGGCGTAGTCGGTCTTCGGCACGTCGAGGAACATCACCCTGACCGAAGAGCGGTCGACGCCAAGCGCATTGACTGCGGCGTCAGTGACATCGGTGATGAACGCCTCCTTCTGCTGCTGCGACCGGCCTTCGATCAGGTAAATCTGCACGACTGGCATTGCCTCTCTCCTTTCATGAAATTCCCAGCGCAGCGTATGACGTACCGCGGGGGTGCGATATTGGGTCGCGTTTGCGCTCGCATAGAGGATTCTGGCGGGGCGCATAGGTAATTCCCTTAGACCCGCGCCAGTTGGTGATGCCGCCCAACAGGGCGACGATGGAACCGCGTTGCAAGAACGTGCCCCGGCGGTGCGCTCGGCACAAAACGGCAGGCGCTATCTCGCGTGCTGCACGCGGTGAAAATCGCGGTTGAAATACACCAGGCTCCCGCCTTGGTGGCCGACCGCGACACGATCGAGCGTGACGAAGATGACCGAGTGGGAACCCACCTCCTTGCAATCGCTGATGCTGCCTTGCAGCTTGACAATGGCATCGCGCAGGGCCGGCTGGTCGGCATCGCCTTCGTCCCAGATGTCCCACGCGAAACGGTCTTCCATGGGCACCTGCGTCATACCGGCGAAATGCCGGGCAAGCTCTTCCTGTTCGCTATTCAACACATTGACGCACAGCCGGCCATTGCGTTGGAAGATGGCGTGCGAGGCACTGCCCCGGTTCACGCAAACGAGGATGGTCGGCGGTGAGTCCGTTACCGAGCACACGGCGCTGGCGGTGATACCGCACCGGCCTGCCGAGCCCTGTGTCGTGACGATGTTGACCCCGGCGGGCAGGTGCGCCATGGCCTGGCGGAAATCTGTTTGATTGACGGCATTCATCGGGGGGCCTCCCTACGTTATCGGCTTCGCTAAAAGCGTAGGGCAATGCCAGGCGTGGCCGCTATTCATGCGAACCACCCGGATTGGCAGGCTAGTGAGAGGCCATCTACGTGTTTTCTTTATCCTGGTAGTCAGCGGGCTTGGTGTACCCTTGACACTTCAAGCACCCGACCGGGCAGCCCACTCAGATGTGCACCCGCCGACCCGTTGGTGCGGTACGTCATACACGAAAGCGCCCCCGACATGACTGCTTCCTCGGCTATCGTCTACATCGTCGACGATGACAAAGAACTCCGTACTTCCCTGGCATGGCTCCTTGAGACGGTGTCGGTCCAGGCCGAGTGCTTTGCCGGCGCGCGGGACTTCCTGGCCGCCTACGATCCCGAGCGCCCTGCGTGCCTGGTGCTGGACGTCCGCATGCCCGAGACCGGCGGATTCCAGCTGCAGGAAATGCTCAACGCGCAAGGCGCAACGCTGCCGATCATCTTTGTCTCGGCGCACGGGGATATTCCGATGTCGGTGAAGGCGCTGCAGCACGGCGCGATCGACTTCGTCGAGAAGCCCTACAACCCGCAGCAGATGCTCGAGAAGATCCAGGGGGCACTGAAGCGGGCGATCCAGTTGCACGACTGCGCCGAGCAACGCAAGAAAATCCGCGCGAAGCTGGACAAACTCACCGCGCGCGAACAGGAAATCCTGCGCCGCGTGCTGGACGGGAAGGCGAGCAAGGTGATTGCGGACGAACTGCACATCAGCGTGAAGACCGTCGACGTCCATCGCACCAAGATCCGCGAGAAACTCGGCGTGGTGAGCACGGCCACGCTGGTGCGTGAGGTGATGGAGGTCTGGGCGTCGGGTTCGGGCGGCACGCCGGGCTAGCTGGCGCGGCGGCCTGCGGCACGGCGCCTGCGGTCGGCAGGGCTCGCGCACAGTGGCACGGAAAAGGCGAATGACGTGCCGTAGGGCACGCGATTCTGCGCCCAGATGTCGCCGCGATGCCGCGATACGATACTCTTGCAGAGCGCGAGCCCGATCCCGTTGCCGCCCGGCTTGCCGGAGAAGAATCCGTCGAAGATCCGCTGACTGTCTGCATGCGGCAGCCCGCGCCCCTGGTCGTGCACCGAGAGGATCGCCTTGTCTGCGGCGGCGCAGGTTTCGATGCGCAGCGTGCGGCGGTCGCTGGGGAGCGCCGCCATCTCCTCGATGGCGTTGAACGCGATATTGAGGATCACCTGACCGATCAGGACCTTCTCGCAGCTGATCGGCAACGGGTCGGTGGATAGCGCCAGTTCGAGCCGCACATCCGCTTCCTCGCACTTGAGGGAGATGAAATACGCGCTGTCGTTGACGATGTCGTTCAGGTTGGCCAGCACTTCGGCCTGTTCGAGCTTGACGACATACTCGCGGATGCTCTTGATGATCAGCGACGCATGCTCCACCTGGCGGGCCGCCGCCTCGAGCCCGAAGCGGATCGGATGCGGATCGGCATGGTTCTTCGCCAGGCGCATCGACGCGCCCTCGATGAAGTTGCGCGTTGCCGCGAGGGGCTGGCTCAGCTCATGCGCGATCGTCATCGCCATTTCCCCCATCGCGTTGTAGCGGGCGAGGTATTCGATCTCCCGCTCCCGCTCGCGCTCCAGGGATTCGGCCTCGACCTGCGCCGTGACGTCGCGAAACAGCAGCAGGTAGCCGCTGACATCGTCCTCGATCTCTACGTAGCGCATGGCCGCCTGATGCCACTGCAGCTCCCCCGTCGCGGTCCGCACGCGGTACCGCGTGGAAAAGGAGCCCCGGGTGGTCGCATCCGGCGGCACGTTGTCGCGCAGTAAAGGCATCAGGGGAACTTCGCAGAAGGTGTCAAACGTCGTCCCGAGCACGGCTTCCTCGGCACGCCCGAGGATCCGGCACCCGGATTCGCTGACGTACACCACGCACCCGCCGCGATCCACCACCACGACGCCTTCGGCCAGGTCATGCATGAACTCCCTGAGCCGGCTTTCCGAGCGCCGCAGCTCGCGCTTGAGCGCCTCCTCCGCCGAGATGTCCCGGAACTGCACCATCAGCACGTCACGGGACTCCAGCGACACACGCGTGGCGATGGCCTCCGACAGGATCTCGTTGCCGTTCTTTGCCCGGTAACACCATTCGATCACGCTCTGGCCCGTCCGGGCCGCGTCATCCAGCCATTTGAGCCCCACCTCGCGCCGGTATTTCGCCGCGCTGCTGGTCATGTCGGGTGCCTTAAGCGCCGGAAACTCTTCCAGCGTAAAGCCCAGTGTCTCGCGCGCCGCGCGGTTCGCCCAGAGGATGGACTTGGTGTCAGCGTCATGGAGGATCACGCGCAGGGTCAGCGCCTCGACCATGCGATAGAAGTCATCTTTGCCGAATGAGTACATGGTGGTTCCTGCGCGCGGAAGCTCGCCCGGAGGCCACGGCCGCGCTGGTGAATAGATCCATCCCGAAGCGTACCGCCGGGACAGCCCGGACCCGTATAGGTATTTCCTTTACCCGGCCCCGGGAAACCGTGCGGCAATGCACGCCTCGCTCCAATTGTTTGGCCCCCTGAGCCGTCGCTAGACTGGTTTCAACGGTCCACGCCGTCAGAGCCGGTTCCCGGAGCCGGCCCACGCAATCCACAGGAGACAACCATGTTGCATTCCGCCGTGTCGGAAAGCCTCCGCAACCAACACCCCGGCATCGCTGCGCCCCAGGCCACCGATGCCGGGCCGCGCCCGGACCTGCTCGCCCGCGTACTGGACGAGGTCCGCGCCCGCCGGGACGAATTCGACGCGAAGCGGCACGTGCCGCGGGATATGGTATCCCGCCTGAAGCAGCTCGGTGTCTATCGCGCGGCCACGCCGCGGTGCTTCGGCGGCGATGCAAGGTCGCCGTCTGAATTCCTCAAGCTGATCGAGACGATCTCCGAGGCCGACGGCTCCGCCGGATGGGTCGCGAGCTTCGGCTCGGCCGCGGTCTACCTTGCAGCGCTGCCCCGCGACACCCTCGCCCGCCTCTACGCAAATGGGCCGGACATCGCGTTCGCCGGTGGCCTGTTTCCCATCCAGCCAGCCGAGAAGGTCGATGGCGGCTGGCGCGTCAATGGACTGTGGAAGTTCGCGAGCGGCTGCAAGGGCGCCGACATTCTCGGCGTGGGCATCGGCGTCGGCGACGGCGGCAAGCCGCGCACGGCCGTGCTGATGCCCGAGGATGTGGAGATCGTCGAGAACTGGGAAGTGATCGGGCTGCGCGGCACCGGCAGTCATGATCTTCGCGTCAGGGACGTATTCGTCTCCGACGCGTGGACCTTCGTGCGCGGCGGCACGCCTTCCGTAGACGAACCGCTCTACCGCTACCCGTCCCTCGCCTACGCGGCGCAGGTACTGGCGGTGGTCAATCTTGGCGTCGCCCGCGCGGCGCTGGATGAGGTGTCGCGGATGGCCGGCGGCCGCACCGGCATTACCGGCGCGCCGAAGATGGCCGACCGCCCATACCTGCGCATCTCCGTGGCCAAGGCGGAAGCCGAGCTGCGGTCAGCGCGCGGCTTCTTCTACGAGACCACCGAGGCGGCCTGGGATTCGATCCTGAAGGGCGACGCCGTCTCTGCCGAACAAACCAGCCTGGTGCGCCTTGCGGCAGTGCAGGCCACGCGCGCGGGCGCATCCGCTGTGCAGGCAGCCTACCTGCTCGCGGGCACGGCCGCGATCTACGACGGGCACCCGCTGCAGCGCTACCTGCGCGACGCGATGGTCGTGACCCAGCACGCGTTCCTTGGCGAAGGACTGTACGACGCCGCCGGCGCCGTGTGCCTGGGCGTGCCCCCCATGCCGGGGTACATCTGACCCGCTACATCGTCCCTCCTTCCACCATAGAACCACCTGGAGTCCCCATGTCGCAACCTGCCCAAACTCCCCTGCGCGTCCTCTTCTGCATCGGCATCACCCAGAACTTCTTCGACTTGCCGACGGGCCAGGGCATCGAAGTGTGGAAGGGATTCAGCGCCATGATGAAATCCATGGCGGCACTGCCCGGCGTCACGATCCTCGGCGCCATCGACGATGACCGCCTGATGGTCGGCCCCTCCACGACGTCGCCATGGACCGTCTACATCATGGCCGACGTCGTGGACTATGCAACCGTCGTCGCCGCCTGCAACCTGTTCCGCACCACGCCGGTCGGCGAGCATAGCCTGTGGCGCTACGCCAAGATCGAGGCGCGCGTGGGTCGCGCGCTCGAAATCCCCGCCGAGGCGGCCTGAGCCATGACGCAAGCGCAGTGCATCGCGCAGTCCGGCGAGACCGGCGCCGCCGCGAGTCTCCTGGCAACCCGGCTTGCCGCGCTCGAAGCCCAGAACGCGGCGCGGCGCACGCTATCCCGCTATATGTCGTTGTGCGACGTGCCGGCGCCGAGCGATGCGCGTGACGGCGAACTGGAAGCCCTGTTCACCGGCGACGCCATATGGGAAGGCGTCGGCGCCGAATACGCCACCGGATTCGGCCGGCACGTCGGACCGGCCGCCATCGCCAACTTCCTGCGCAGCTACCTTCCGCCCTCGCCGCATTTCCTGCGCAACGTGCACTTCCTCACCAGCGAAGCGATGGCCGCGGAAGCGGGCCTTGTGCGCGGCCACTGGATCATGCAGCAGCTATCGGTCTATGCCGGCGGGGAGACCGAACTGGTTTCGGCACGCCTGGCCGTCGAGTTCGCGGTTGGCACTGATGGATCCGCCCGCATCAGGCATTTCCAGACAGAGCGATTGTCATGCCTGGAGATCGCGCTTGCGCGCAAGGAGACGCCGCAATGACCGCCTTCGTCTCACGCATCCGCCTGGGGGGCTCCGGTCCCGCCGTCGCCATCAAGGATTGCATCGACATCGCGGGCTACCCCACGACCGCGGGCAGCCGGGCGCTGCGCGATGCGCCGCCCGCTGCCGAGCACGCGGAAGTGGTGTCCCAGCTTCTCGATGCCGGCTGGTCCATCGTCGGCAAGACCACGATGCACGAACTCGCCTTCGGTATCTCGGGCATCAACGACTTCGCCGGCACACCGGTCAACCCCCAGGCTCCCGATCGCATTCCGGGTGGATCTTCCAGCGGCTCCGCCGCCGCGGTAGCCGCCGGCGAAGTGCGCATCGCGCTGGGCACGGATACCGGCGGATCCATCCGCATGCCCGCAGCCTGTTGCGGGGTCGTTGGCCTGAAGCCAACCTTTGGCCGCGTCAGCCGCCGGGGCGCGCATCCGGCCGAGTCCTCGCTGGATTGCGTTGGACCCTTTGCAGATGACGTCGCCGGCATCGTCGCCGCGATGGCGGTGATTGCGCCGGGCTTCGATCCATTGCAGGCGCACGGTGCCGGGCGGTGCTTCCGCATCGGCCTGCTGGACGAGGTGCAGGCGGACCCCGCGATTCTCGAAGCCGTCGCCAGTGCGCTATGCAAATCAGGCTTCTCCACGCAGCGCGTCCGACTCGACGGCATGAGCGCCGCTTATGAGGCCGGCATGCAGATCATCAGTGCCGAGACCTGGGCGGCCTTCGGCCACCTGACCGGCTCGGATGCATTGCAGGCCGATGTCGAGCAACGCCTGATCGCCGCGAGCAAGGTCGGGCGCGACGATCTGTTGCAGGCCGAAGTCGTGCGCCACGCATTCATGGCGCAGGTCGACGCCGTGCTCGACGAAGTCGACGCGATCGTGCTGCCCACGCTTCCCGGATTGCCCCCAACCCTTGCCGCAGTCCGCGAAGGAGCGCCGATCCTTGGCCTGACCTCGCTGGTGCGGCCCTTCAACCTGAGCGGCCATCCCGCACTCACCCTGCCCGTGCCGCTGCCCGGCGTCCCCGGCATCCCAATCAGGGCCGGGCTCCAGATCGTCGGACGCAAGCGTGACGACGAAACGGTCTGCGCCATCGCCACCCGGATCGAGCGCGCGGTCGCTGCCGATGGTGCCTCCCACTGAACCCACGGAGAACTAGCATGTGTTCCCACGATACCCACGATAGCTACCAGCCGCTGACCTTCGCGGCAAAGCCTGAGCAACTGGTGCAGGCGGACCGCGTGGACGGTTCGATGTACTACGATCCCGGCCTGTTCGAGCTCGAGCAAGAGCGCATTTTCTACAAGACCTGGATCTGGGTCGCGCACGAGAGCGAGATCCGCAACCCCGGCGACTTCAAGACCACGAAGATTGGCCGCCAGCCCGTCATCGTCGTGCGCGACAAGACCGGCGCCATCCGCGTGCTCGAGAATCGCTGCCGCCATCGCGGCGCCACGGTGTGCGAGAAGTCGAAAGGCAATGCCACCGGATTCACCTGCCCATACCATAGCTGGTCCTACGCCCTGGACGGCAAGCTGCGCGCCCTGCCCTACCCCGACGGCTACGAGGACATCCTGGACAAGACGGAACTGCCGCTGCGCTCGCTGCGCGTGGACAGCTACGCCGGCATGGTCTTCGCCAGCTTCAACCAGGACGTGGAACCGCTCGGCGACTTCCTCGGCGAAGCAAAGCGCTGGATCGACCTGTTCATGAAGCAGGGCGCGGGATACCCCATCAAGACCCAGGGCGAACACAAGTTCCGCTTCCGGGGCAACTGGAAGATCCAGCTCGAGAACACCACCGACGGCTACCACTTCCCGATCGTCCACAAGTCGTGGATGTCGTCGGTGGATGAAGAGACGTCCGAGATGCTGTCCTTCATGACCGACGAAAAGGCGGTCACCCACGCGCTGGGCAACGGCCACAGCGTGATGGTGATGGTGCCCGGGCACGTCGACCTCGACCAGGACGACGGCACGGAGCCGTTGCAGGAACGCTTCGCGCACGTGACCGAGGCGCTCTCAAAAGAGATGCCGCCCGAGCAGGTGCGCCGCATTGTCCGTGCGCTGCATGGCGCGGGCTTCAACCTGAACCTGTTCCCCAACGTCGCGATGTCGATGGCCTTCTTCCGCGTGCTGCATCCGGTATCGGCGACGGAAACCGAGATTCGCCACATTGCCCTGGGCATGGACGGCGGCCCCGAGATCGCCAACCGCGAGCGGCTGCGCATCCATGAGCACTTCCAGGGCCCCTTCGGCTTCGGCAGTCCTGACGACGCCGAAGCCTGGGAGCGCGTGCAGCGCGGCTCGTACGCCGGCAAGGACGTGCCGATCCTGGTCAACCGCGGCCTGAACCGCGAAGTCGTCGCCGACAACGGCGACAAGATCTCGCACGCCACCGACGAAGGCGGCATGCGCGAAGCCTACCGCATGTGGAAAAGGATGATGAGCGATGAATAAGCCGAACGAACTGTCCATGGTCTCGCCCTCGCTGCAGCTTGCCACCGAGTTCATCTGGCGCGAGGCGGAACTGCTCGACCGCAAGAACTATCACCAGTGGGCCGGACTGTGGAGCGACACCGGCCACTACGTGGTGCCGATCGACCCGGATACCACCGACTTCGAGGCCACGCTGAACTACGCCTACGACGACGCGCGCATGCGTGACATGCGTATCGAGCGCCTGACCTCCGGCAACTCTGTGTCGGCCGTCGATGCCGCCCGCACCGTGCGCACCGTCTCGCGGTTCACCGAAGTATCGCGTTCGGCCGACGTCATCGAGGTCAGCTCGGCGCAGGTCCTGGTTGCGTACAAGCGCGAGATCCACACGCTGTTCGCGGCAGACCTGACACACCGCCTGCGCTTCACGCAGGAAGGCATCCGCCTGGAACAGAAGGTGGTGCGCCTGATCAACTCGACCGACAGCCTGAACGCTCTCGGATTCCTGCTGTAGGAGGCATCATGCAACGAGTTGCCCTGATCACCGGCGCCGCCCGCGGCCTCGGCGAAGTCATCGCGCGCCGCATGCACGCCGCCGGGTACCGGGTGGCGCTTGGCGACCTCGACTTCCGTGCGGCATGCGCCGTCGCCGATTCACTGGATCCCTCCGGCGCATCGGCCATCGGCCTTGCCCTCGACGTGACCGACAAGAGCGCGTTCGAGTCAGCCCTGGCGGCATTGCAGGCGCGCTGGGGCGGCACCGACGTGCTGGTCAACAACGCTGGCAAGTCCAAAGTGTCGGCGCTGATGGATATCAGCCCTGAAGAGTTCGACCAGGTGGTGGCCATCAACCTGCGCGGCACCTTCGTCGGCTCGCAGGTGTTCGGCGCGCATTTCGCGCAGCGTGGCTTCGGCCGCATCGTCAATATCGGCTCGCTCGCCGGCCAGAGCGGCGGCACCGCCACTGGCGCGCACTACGCCGCGGCAAAGGGCGGTGTCGCGGTCCTGACCAAAGTCTTCGCGCGCGAGCTCGCTGCGCATGGGGTGACCGTGAACTGCGTCTCGCCTGGTCCGCTGGACCTGCCGATCGTGCACGAAACCGTGCCAGCGGACCGGCTCGACGCGATTCGCCGGTCGATCCCCGTCCAGCGGCTCGGATCGCCAGAGTATGTGGCGGATATCGTGCTGCTGCTGGCCGCCGACGCCGCGGGCGCGGTCACGGGGGCCAGCTGGGACGCGAACGGCGGCCTTCTGATGCGCTGAATTTGCGCACGAAATCTGGTTCAAGGTAGATAGTCTGGAAGGGTAGTCATGTACAAAGTCAGAGTCGAAAAGGTTGTGGAAGAGGCAGTCGGCATTCGCTCATTCCGCCTCGTGCCCTGTGATGGCGCGGCGCTTGCGCCGTATGAGCCGGGGGCTCACGTCGACGTGCTCGGGCCGACCGGCGTCACACGCCAGTATTCCCTGTGCAGCCCGCCCGACGATACGTCTGGCTACCTGATCGCAGTGAAGCGCGAGGACGCCTCGCGTGGTGGCTCCGCCGCCCTGCACGAGAGCGTGCAGGAAGGCGCGGAACTGACCATCAGTGCCCCGCGCAACCTGTTCAGCCTCGAGGAGGGGGCCAGCGAGTACCTGCTGTTCGCCGCCGGCATCGGCATTACGCCGCTGCTGAGCATGGCGTACCGTCTGAACCGGCTCGGCCAGCCGTATCACCTGCACTACTTTGTGCGCTCGCGGGAGCATGCGGCCTTTGTCCATCTGCTGGAGTCCGAAGCGTTCGAGGGCAAGGTGACGTTCCACATGGCCAAGGAGCGCGATGCGGTCGGGCAAGTGCTTGCCGGCTGCATGGCGAAGGCAACGCCGGGCGCGCTCGCCTATACCTGCGGACCTGCGGCCTTCATGCGCCGCGTCGTCGAGGAGGGCGAACGCAGCATTGGGCCGGATGCGGTTCACCTGGAGCACTTCCAGGCGGATCCCGAGGCGGCGAGTCTGCCGGCCGGAGCCTTCGAGGCCGAACTGGCGCAGAGTGGAAAGGTCATTGTCGTCCCGGAAGGCATTTCGCTCGTCGATGCCCTGCAGGCCGCTGGTTGCGATATCGACACCGAATGCCGCGAAGGCATTTGCGGCACGTGCGTGGTGCCCGTGATCGCGGGCGAGCCGGATCACCGCGACAACTGCCTTTCCAAGAAGGAGAAGGCGTCCAACCAGCAAATCTGTGCCTGCGTGTCGCGCTCGCGCACGGCCCGCATCGTTCTGGATCTGTAGCACGGCGGCCCTGCGCCGCTTCCAACCATCAATACCCCAAAACAAAAGGAGACTCCATCATGGCTGAAATGCATGCCGCACAACTGCTTGAACTGGTGAACAGCCGCCGCATCGGCAAGGACGGCAACGAGCGCGTGCGCGCCATCACCGCGCGCATCGTCGGCGACCTGTTCCGCACCATCGACGAATTCGACGTCAAGCCAGATGAATTCTGGGCCGCCGCCCAATGGCTAACCCGTCTGGGGCAGGCCGACATGATCGGCCTCATCACCGCCGGTCTCGGCTTCGACCGCCTGCTCGACATCCGCGAGGATGAGGCCGACCTGGCTGCCGCACGCGCCTCTGGCACGTCGCGCGCCATCGAGGGCCCGCTCTACGTGCCCGGCGCCCCGCTGTGCCGCAACGAGGTTCGTCTGGACGCCGGCAACGAGGACAAGGGCACACCGTTCGTCATGGAAGGGCAGGTGCTCGGCACCGATGGCCGACCCGTGCCGTACGCCGTGGTCGACGTCTGGCACTGCAATGAATTCGGTCGCTACTCCCACTTCGACCCGTCCCAGCCGGATTACAACCTGCGCCGCCGCATCGAGACCGACGAACTCGGCCGCTATCGCTTCCGCAGCTTCCTGCCGCCCGGTTACGCGATTCCGCCCAACAGCCCCGTATCCGAGCTCTTCGATCTGCTGGGCCGTCACGGCAACCGCCCCGCGCATATCCACTTCCTCGTTTCCGGTGAGGGCAAGCGTGCGCTGACCACGCAGATCAACATTCCGGGAGACACCTACCTGGACGACGATTTCGCCTTTGCCACGCGTGACGGGCTCATTGTGGAGCTTGAGCAGGCTAAAAGCACTGCAGGGTACGAGTCGCTCGAAATCACCGCCCCATTCACCCGGATCCGGTTCGACTTCCGCTTGCAGAATGCGGCGAACGAACGCGAGGCGCTTCCCGCCAGCCGGTACGAGACTGCACGGGGCTAAGGCAGTGCAGGGGCTTCGGGTTGCAGATGCGGATCGGACTGAATAGTGGCCCAGTGGTCGCCGGCGTCATTGGCAAACGGAAGTTCATCTACGATTTATGGGGTGATGCGGTTAACACTGCCAGCCGGATGGAATCCCACGGTGTCGCCGGGCGCGTGCAATTGACGGATGCCACGCGGCGCTTGCTTGGAAGAGAGTTCCTTGTGGAAGAGCGGGGAGCCATTGAGGCGAAAGGCTTAGGCACACTTCATACGTGGTTCCTGACTGGCCGAGGTTCCACCATCCTAATAGCACATTAGTTTGCGCAATAACTGGGCTTCCGCCATTGCGCAGCCGCACTGGACCGCACTCAGTGCTCAACGCGATCTACGAGTGCGACTTCTTCCGGTTCAGGTTTAGCGATGTGAGGGACGAACAAAGGTTGGAAAGTTCGTCCCTCACAACAGGAGGCACATCAGCGCCGCGCCCCACCCGCCTTACAGATACTTAAACAAATTCATCCCCTGTATCTGCATGAACGACTGCTGCGCCCCCTGCAGCGCCGTCTGCCGCTGGTAGTACTCGGTAATCGCCTTCGCGTAATCCAGATCCTGCAGCCCCGACAGCGTCTGCGCATACGTCAGGTCACGATTGGATCCCACGTCGTCCAGCGCATCCAGTTCATTCATGCGCGAACCCACCGATGCCCGCACGGTCAGCACGTTGTCGAGCGAGTTGGAGAACTGGCGCGTGGCGGTGGAGATGACGTTGCCGAGATGGGCCCGATCGCTGCTGTCGGGCGTGGGCTGGCGCAGCGTGTCGATCACGGTCTGCAGGTTGGCGAACATGTCGGTGCCGGCCTCGCTGGCGGGAGCCATGGTCATGGTGTCGCCGTCCTTGGGATCGCCGGTCACGTTGAAGCTGACGCCGGCGACGTCGATATGGGCTGGCGACGTGTAGGCTACGGGCCCCTTCACGACCGGCGCGGGGGTCGTGCCTGCCGACAGGTTGGTGATGGTGTACTCCATCTGGCCGCTGGCATTGGTCGCAAACTTGACCTCCATCGAGAGCCCGTAGTCGGGATCGCTCGGGTTCGTGGTCGACACCGTGCCGAACGTGGCGCTGCCGGTGTTGTTGGCATTGCCCTTGACCACATAGCCGGCGCCGCCGGTCACGCTCATGAACACTTCGCGCCCGGTGTTGCCGGCGGGCATCTGGCGCGCCACATCGACCTGCAGCAGTTGCTGGCCGTTGTCGCCGATATAGGTGCCCGGACCTTTGCTCTGCGTGAACGGCGCGCTGCCGGAGCGGGTGCCGCCGAACAGGTACTGGCCGTTGCCGTCGTCGGAGTTGGCCAGACCCACCAGCTGGTTGTACAGGCCTTCCAGCGCCGTGGCCAGCGAGCCGCGGTCGGCATCGCTCATGGTGCCGTTGCCGGCCTGCACCAGCAGCGTCTGGATGTTCTGCGTGACGGTGGTCACCGACTGCAGCGCGTTCTCTTCCGCGGCCAGCGCGATATTGGCCTGCTTGCGTGAGGTAGCGTACTGGCCGTTGACGGCCTGGGCCTGGCTCACGCCCAGCGCGCGGGTGGCGCCGACGGGGTCGTCGGACGGCGTCAGGATGCTGCGGCCGGTGCCGAGCTGCTGCTGGATATGCAGCAGCGAGCCCTGCTGGTAGTTCATCGAAGCCAGGCCTTGCTGGTACAGGGTGGAGCTTGCAACGCGCATATTGGTTACCTCTTCTGACTCTGCTGACGCTGGTGGGTGCCGCCGCTTACCTGCCGATGCCGATGATGGTGTCGAACAGCGTGCCGGCCGTCTGGATCACCCGGGCGTTGGCCTGGTACAGCTGCTGGAAGCGCAGCATCGACACGGTCTCCTCGTCCATGTTGACGCCGGACACCGATTGCTGCGCGGTCTTGATCTGGGTGGTGATGCTGTCCTGCGAGGCAGAGGCGATCTTGACCGACTTGGCACGCGTGCCGACGTCGTTGACCAGCTGGGCATAGCCCTCGCTGAAGCTGGACACGCCGCCGATGGTCTTGGCGTTCTGCAGCTTGGCAAGCGCCAGCATGTTGCCGTTGTCCTTGACCGCGCCGGCGTTGCTGCTCAGCGTGAAGGTGTCGCCCGTCGCGGGCGTGCCGCCGAAGCTGAAGGTCAGGCCGTTGAGGGTGTAGTCGGTATTGCTGCCGTTGGGCACGGGCGTTGGCTGGGTCGCGAGTGGTCCGTTGGCATCGCTGAAGACATAGTTGGCTCCGTCGAACCTGGCGGTGATCGTGCCGGACAGCAGTGAATAGCCGGGCGCGACCTTGCCCAGGCTGGCCGTTCCGTTGCCCTTGTTCGATGCCGCCGCGTCGGCGCGAGCCGGCGATGCCGCGGCGATCCTGGCCGGGTCGCTGATCGCCATGTCGAAGCCGGTGGCGGCATTGCGCGTGGGCTGGATCGTGAACGAATCGTTGGTGCCCATCGCCGCGTTGATCTCGACGGTAAAGCCGTCGGCGCTGAACTGCAGCGGGTAGCTGGCGCCGCCGGCGGGCACCGGCGTGACCACCTGCTGGTTGTCGGAGAGGCGCGTCAGCGTGTAGTTGGTACCGTCGAACTGCAGCTTGTAGTCGCTGGTGGTCAGGGCCGAGGCATTGTCGATCCTGGCCGTTGCCACCGTGGTCTTCACGGTGTTGTTGGCGTTGGGGATCGAGGTCGCGCTACCCAGTTCAAACATGTCGGTGCCAATGGCGCCGTTCAGGTCGATGCCCAGCTTGTGCTGCGCATTGAAGCTCTGGCCGATCGCCAGCGACAGCCGGCCAATGGCACTCTGCGCCGCGTCCAGGGATTCGGTGCGGAACTGCAGCAGGCCGCCCAGCGAACCGCCGGTGATCGCGCCCGGCTCGCTCTCGAACACGTTGCCGTTGGGCAGGGTGTAGGCCACCACGGTGCGGTTGGGATCGGCCGCCGAGGCAACCGCCTTCAGCTCGTACGCATCATTGCCCATCACCAGCGGCTGGCCGTTGCCGACGAAGACGTTGTAGGTGCCGCTGTCCTGCACCACCACCTTGGCGCCGACCAGCTTGGTCAGCTCGGCCACGGCCTGGTCGCGCTGGTCGAGCAGGTCGTTGGGCGGCTGGCCGCCGGAGGCAGCCTTCAGGCGGGTGATTTCCTGGTTCAGGTTGGCAATCTGCTTGGTATATGCGTTGACCTGCGTGACGGCGGTGCCGACCTGCTCGTTGACGCCCGATTGCAGCTGCTTGAAGTAGTTGCTGGCCGAGCGCACCTGCCCCACCAGCGCCTGTCCCGCCGACAGCATTCCCTGGCGCGCTGCCGGATCGGCCGGTGTGTCGGCCACGGCCTGCACCGCCGCGAAGAACTTCTGCATCAGCGGCGCCAGGCCGCCCTTCTGGTCGGCGAGCAGGTTGTCGATCTGGGCGATCTGGTCCGAGTACGCCGCCAGCGATGCGCTGGCCGAGGTGGCGCCGCGCAGCTGGCCGGTCAGGAACTCGTCATAGACGCGGATCACCGTGGTGGTGTTGGAGCCGAAGCCATAGAAACCCTGGCTGGTGTACTGACCGCCGGCCGAGGCCACGATGGTGTTCTGGCGCGAATAGCCTTCGGTCGCCGAATTGGCAAAGTTGTGGCCGGTCGTCGTCAGCGCGTTCTGCGCGGTGTTCAGGCCGGAAAGACCAATACTGAAGAGAGACATTGTGCTCTGACCCCGGATTGATGGGACTGCCGCGGCAAGGGCCGGCGGTGGTGGATGTGGAAGTTATCGGCTGGTTGGGGCGGGACTTTAGGTGTGGAAGTGGCGCTTTCCAGATCCCGGCTGGTTTGCTCCCCTCTCCCGCGTGCGGGAGAGAGGAGCCGCGTTCATACGGTGTCAGCTACGGCCGGCGCCAGTGCAACACCCCTGCCCTCAGGCCGCCACCTTCTTCATGATCTTCACCAGCTTGTGCCCGTACGCCGGATCGGTGGCATAGCCCGCGCGCTGCAGGCCATGCGCCGCCTCTTCAGCGGACGCCGCGCTGACCACGCCCGCATAGCGCGGGTTGTTGGTCAGCAGGCGGGCATAGTCGGCACAGGCCTCGTCATACGAGCCATAGGCACGGAACTTCGCCCGCACCTTCTGCGGCTGCCCGTCGACATACTCCGTGGTGGTGATCTCGGCCACGCGCCCCTTCCAGCTGGCGCCGGCCTTGATGCCGAAGACGTTGAAGGTGGTGGAGCCGTCGGCGTGCGTGATCTCGCGCTGGCCCCAGCCTGATTCCAGCGCGGCCTGCCCTACGATCAGCCGCGCCGGCACGCCGCTGGCGCGCGCGGCGGCTTCCGCGGGTCCGGCCATGCGGGCGACAAAGGCGCTGACGTGGGCCGGCGCGTCGTCCGGCAGCCTGCCAAGCCGGTCGTCACCCTGGCCGCGATCCGCATAGGATTGCGGCTGATACTGGCGCAGCCCTGCGGTGGGATTCCAGTTCTGCCCCGGCACGATGGTGCCGATGGCAGGCAGGTCGGCCAGCTCGCCGGCGTCGGCAGGCATGGCACCCGCGCCGCGGCTGTCAAGCAGCCTTGCCATCTCGGCATCCGCGGCCTTGCCTGATTCGGCCGGGCTCATGGCATTCATGCCGGCCGGCATCGGCGTGCCGGTGGCGCGCGCCAGCTGGCGCACCATCACATCGGCCAGGCCAATGCCGCGCGACGACATCTGCTGCGCCAGCTGCTGGTCCATCATCGACATATAGAGCTTGCTCTGCTCATTGTCGAACAGGCCATCCTGCGGCGTGGCATCGCGCATGCTCTTGAGCACCATCTGCGTGAACACCGCCTCGAACTGCTTGGCGACTGCCTGCAGCGTATTGGCGTCGGCGCCGCCGCGCGCGCTGTGCTTGAGCGCCTCGAAGCCCTGCGTGTCCAGCGCGAAGCGCTGCGTCAGCTCCGCCGCCTGCGGGGGTCGTGCCGTGTTCATGGTCAGATGACTTCCAGCTCGGCACGCAGCGCCCCGGCCGCGCGCATGGCCTCCAGGATGGTCTGCAGGTCGGCCGGAGTCGCACCCAGAGCGTTCAGCCCCTTGACCACGGCGGCCAGCGAGGCACCCGCCTTGACGATCTGCAGCGAGCCGCCCTGCTGCTTCATGTCGATCTGCGACACCGGCGCCACCACTGTCTGGCCGCCGCTGAACGGCGCGGGCTGGCTGATCACCGGTTGCGTGTTGATCACCACCGACAGGTTGCCATGCGCCACCGCGCAGTCTTCCACGGTCACGGCCTGGTTCATCACGATGGAACCGGTGCGGGCGTTCAGGATCACCTTGGCCGCGGCCTTGGCCGGGGTCACGTCGATATTCTCGATGCGGGCCAGGAAGCCCACGCGCGCAGCCGCCGAGGCCGGCGCACGCACCTGCACCACGCGGCCATCCAGCGCCGCGGCAACGCCGCCGCCCATGGAGCGGTTGATGGCCTCCACCACGCGCTCGGCGGTGCCGAAATCGGTGTCCTTCAGTTCCAGGTTGAGTACGCCGCCATCCGGCTGGAACGGCGCCACCGCGCGCTCGACGATCGCGCCGTTGGCGATGCGCCCCACCGCCAGCTGATTGATCTGCACCTTGCTGCCGTTGGCTGACGCGCCCGCGCCGCCCACCAGCATATTGCCCTGGGCGATGGCATAGACCTGGCCGTCGGCGCCCTTGAGCGGGGTCATCAGCAGCGTGCCGCCACGCAGGCTCTTGGCATTGCCCATCGACGACACCACGATGTCCAGCTGGCTGCCGGGCTGCGCGAACGCGGGCAGCGAGGCGGTCACCATCACCGCCGCCACGTTCTTGAGCTGCATGTTCTTGCCGGCCGGCAGCGTGATCCCCAGCTGCGAGAGCATGTTGGTCAGGCTCTGCGTGGTGAACGGCGTCTGCATGGTCTGGTCGCCGGTGTTGTCCAGGCCGACCACCAGGCCGTAGCCCACCAGCGGGTTCTCGCGCACGCCCTGGAACGTGGCCAGGTTCTTCAGGCGCTCGGCCTTGGCGACGCTGGCAAAGGCGCCAAAGGCCACGCCCAGCGCCAGGCTGATCACGCTCAGGCGCAGCAGGCGGGACAGGAAACGGGCGAGCATCGGAGCAGACATGGCGCGGTCAGAACGGAGAAACATTGAGGAAGAAGCGCTGCAGCCAGCCCATGTTCTGCGCTTCGTCGATCACGCCCTTGGCGGTGTATTCGATGCGCGCATCGGCCACCTGGGTTGAGGGCACGGCGTTGTCGCCGGTGATCGTGCGCGGGTTGACCACGCCGGAGAAACGGATGAACTCGGCACCCTGGTTGATGGCCATCTGCTTTTCGCCGGAGACCACCAGGTTGCCGTTGGCCAGCACCTCAAGCACGGTGACGGTGATGGTGCCGTTGAAGGTGTTGGCCGCGCTGGCGCCGCCGCTGGCCTTGAGCGTGTTGGCGCCATTGATGCTGGCGTTCGAGCTGCTGCTGAACAGCCCGGCCAGCGCCTTGGGCACGGCGTCGAATGCCAGCGACGTGTTGCCGTTGCGGCTGGCGTTGGTGCCCGAGTTCTTGCTGGCGTTGACGTTCTCGGTGATGACGATCGTCAGGATGTCGCCGACATTGCGCGGACGGCGATCCTCGAACAGCGGGTTGCCAGCATACGAGGACGCGAAGATCGAACCGGTGGCCGGCCCCATCGGCCGCGGCTCTGCGCGCGCGGTGGTGGGCAGTTGCACCAGCGGCTCGCGCGGCATCAGCGCGCAGCCGCCGCTGGCCAGCATTGCCACGCCGGCCAGGCAAACCAGCGCATGCGCGCCCAGGCGGGAAAGCAAGGTGGCCATGTTCACACCAGTCAACCCAGTTGCGACAGGCGCTGCAGCATCTGGTCGGATGCCTGCACGGCCTTGCTGTTGATCTCATACGCGCGCTGCGTCTGGATCATGCTGACCAGCTCTTCCACCACGTTCACGTTGGAGGCTTCCACGTAGTTCTGCTGCACCACGCCAGCGCCGTTCAGGCCCGGTACGGTGGTGTTGGGCGCGCCCGAGGCATCGGTCTGCACGTACAGGTTCTCGCCCATGCTTTCCAGGCCGGCCGGGTTCATGAAGGTGGCCAGCTGCAGCTGCCCCACCTGCACGTTGGCGCTGGAGCCCGGCTGCGTCACCGACACGGTGCCGTCGCGCGCAATGGTCATCGACAGCGTGTTGGCCGGGATGGTGATGGCAGGCTGGATCACGAAGCCGCTGGAGGTCACCAGCTGGCCGTTCTGGTCCACCTGGAACGAGCCGTCGCGGGTGTAGGCGGTGGTGCCGTCGGGCAGCGCCACCTGGAAGAAGCCCTGGCCCAGGATGGCCACGTCCTTGGCATTGCCGGTCTGCTGCGGGTTGCCCTGGGTGTGGATGCGCTCGGTAGCCACGGGGCGCACGCCGGTGCCCAGCTGCATGCCGGAAGGCAGCGTGGTCTGGTCCGATGACAGCGCGCCGGGCTGGCGGATGGTCTGGTACATCAGTTCCTCGAACACCGCGCGGCCGCGCTTGAAGCCGTTGGTCGACACGTTGGCCAGGTTGTTCGAGATCACGTCCATCTGCGTCTGCTGCGCATCGAGGCCGGTCTTGGCAATCCAGAGAGAGCGGATCATGGTGGTCCTTGCGTTGGTGCTGGCACGGCGCGCCGTGCCGGTCAGTCATTCAGGTCAGTTGGTCGAGAGCAGCTGGTTGGCGCGCTGCTCGTTGCCGTCGGCGCCCTGGATCATCTTCATCTGCATCTCGAAGCGGCGGGCATTGGCGATCATCTCGACCATGGCTTCGGTCGGGTTGACGTTGCTGCCTTCCAGCGCGCCCGAGATCACGCGCACGGTGGGATCGGCCTCCAGCGGCTGCGCGCCGGGGCGCAGGCGGAACAGGCCGTCATCGCCGCGCGCGATGGCGTCGTTGGGCGGGTTGACCACGCGCAGCCGGCCCACCTGCGCCAGGCCGGCAGAGGCTTCGCCGGGGCCGCGCGCGGTGATGGTGCCGTCGGTGCCGATGGTTACCTGAGAGCCCGGCGGCACCGCCAGCGGACCGCCGTCGCCCATCACCGGCAGGCCGGAGATGGTCTGCACCTGGCCGTCCTGCGCCACCTGCAGCGCGCCGGCGCGGGTATAGGCTTCGCTGCCATCCGGTGCCTGCACCACCAGCCAGCCATTGCCCTGCAGCGCCACATCGAGCGTGCGGCCGGTGTAGGTCAGCGGACCGGCGCGCATGTCGGCGCCGGGGGTCGAGGCCAGCGCAAAGGCGCGCGTGCCCGCCTCCGGCCCCACCACCGGCACCGCGCGGTACAGGTTGACCTGCGCGCGGAAGGCCGGCGTGGAGACGTTGGCGAGGTTGTTCGATACCGCCGCTTGCTGGTCGAGTATCTGCTTGGCGCCCGACAGGGCGGTGTAGATCATGCGGTCCATGGCGGCAGCTCAGCTCAGCGTGGCGGTCACAGGTTGACCAGGGTCTGCATGACCGTGTCCTGCGCCTTGATGGTCTGCGCATTGGCCTGGTAGTTGCGCTGCGCAACGATCAGGTTGACCAGCTGGCCGGACAGGTCCACGTTGGAAGCTTCCACCGCATTGGAGCGCAGCGTGCCCATGCTGCCGCCGGCCGCGCCGACCAGCGCCTGGCCGGAGGCACCGGTGGCCGACCACACGTTGTCGCCTTCCGGCTTCAGGCCTTCGACGTTGCCGAATGCGGCCATCACGATCTGGCCGAGCGGCTTGGTCTGCTCGTTGGAATAGTTGCCGGTGATGGTGCCGTCGCCATTGACCGAGAAGCCCAGCAGGCTGCCCGAGGTGTAGCCGTTCTGGCTGAGCTGCTTGACGTCGTTGTCGGCGCCGAACTGGGTGGTGCCGGTCAGGTCCAGCTTCATCGCCATGGCCTGCGCGCCGTTGACGGCCGGCTGGGTCAGGGTGACAGCGCCGGCCGCGGGCGACTGCAGAGCGCCCGCGTTGTCGAACGCGAGCGTGACCGGTGCGCCGCCGACCGCGTTGCCGTTGACGTCGGTCACGTACATCCGCCAGTCGGTGCCACCAGCGACGGTCGGGGCGCCTGCCGACTTGGCGAAGTACGCCATCAGCTGCTGCTTGTTGCCCAGCGAGTCATAGACGTTGATCGCCGTGCTGTAGTTGAACATATTGCTGGTCGGCGGCGAGCCGGCCGCACTGGCGAAGGCCTGCGTCGGCACAGTAGCGCGCGAATCCAGCTGGAACTTGGCGGTGATGCTGCTGGTGGCGCGGGGCTCCATCTGGGCGTTGCTGATGACCAGCGGCTGCGGCTGCACGCCTGCGCCGCCAGCCACGCCTGCCGGATAGCCGGTCACTTGCAGGCCCTGCATATTGGTGATGCGGCCGTCTTCCTGGCGCTGGAACTGGCCATTGCGCGAGTAGTAGACCGCGCCTTCCGGGCTGGTCAGGCGGAAAAAACCATTGCCGTTAGTGATGGCCACATCCAGCGAGCGGCCGGAGGCCTCGATATTGCCCTGGTTGAACGACTGGACCACGGAGTTCACGCGCACGCCCAGGCCGATCTTGGTGCCCGCGTAGATGTCGGCAAACTGCGCTGCCGATTGCTTGTAGCCAACCGTGTTGGCATTGGCGATGTTGTTGCCAATCACGTCCAGATTGGACGCGGCGGCGTTCAGGCCGCTTACCCCTTGACCGAAACCCATGATTGCTTCCTTTTGACTAGGCTGTCGTTGAAGCCGGCCGGCGCCTGTGCGCTGCCGGCACCTGCGTACTAGAGAATGCGGCGCACGTCGTCGACGTTCGCGGTCTGTCCGTCGCCCAGGTCCACCAGCACGCCGCTGGCGTCGCCGCTGATGCTCTGGACCTTGCCGTAGACCAGCGCCACCGGCTGCACCGAGGTGCCGTTGGCGGTGGCGGTCACCTTGAAGGTGTAGTCGCCGTCGGCCACGGCCGCGCCGGCGTTGTTCTTGCCGTCCCATGCGACGTTGTGCACGCCCGCGGTCTGCCCCTTCATGTCGATGGTGCGCACCACGTTGCCGTCCTTGTCGAGCACGTCGACGGTGACCGCATCCGCGGTCGACGGCAGGTCCAGGCCGAACTTGCCCGGCACGCCGCCTGCCACCGACACCTGCTTGCCCGGCACCATCACGGTATGGCCGATCAGCGCCGCGGAGTCCATGGCGCGGCTGGCGCTGACCTGCGACAGCAACTGCGACAGCGTGGCGTTCATGGTCTGCATGCCGCTGACCGTGCTGATCTGCGCCAGCTGCGAGGTCAGCTGCGCGTTGTCCATCGGATTGAGCGGGTCCTGGTTGTTCATCTGCGTGACGAGCATGGTCAGGAAGTTGTTCTGCAGCTCGGACGCGCTGGCGCTGCCGCTCTTGAGGGCGTCGTTGATGCCCTGGGTGTTGCTGCCTACCGCGGAGGTGGTTGTCATGTCGGTTCGTTGTCTGCGTGCTGGTGGAGGCGTTGCCGATACAGGCCGGGGCTTGTCACTGGCCGATCGTCAGCGTCTTGAGCATCATGTTCTTGGCGGTGTTGAGCACTTCCACATTGGCCTGGTAGGAGCGCGAGGCCGAGATCATGTTGACCATCTCTTCCACCGGATTGACGTTGGGCATCACCACGTAGCCCTGGGCATTGGCCATGGGGTGCGTGGGGTTGTGCACCATGCGCGGCGGCGACGGGTCTTCCGACACGCCTCGCACCTGCACGCCGCCGATGTCCGTCTGCCCCGGCGTGGGCGCCATGCCAAACACGACCTGCTTGGCGCGATAGGCCTGGCCGTCGGGGCTGACCACGCTGTCGGCATTGGCCAGGTTGGAAGCGGTCACGTTCATGCGCTGCGACTGCGCGGCCATGGCCGAGCCCGCGACGTCGAAGATGTTCATTGCCGGCATGCGCTCTCTCCCTTACTGCTCGATTTATTGCTGGATCGCGGCCAGCATGGTCTTGATCTTCGAATTCATCACCGTCAGGCCGGACTCGAAGTGCACGGCGTTGTCGGCGAAGGCCACGCGCTCGGCATCCATTTCCACGGTGTTGCCGTCGACGCTGGACTGCAGCGGGATGCGGTAGGCCAGGTCGAATTCCTCGCGCCCCGGGGCCTGCGCGGGCAGATGGCGCACCGAGGTGGTGGACAGCGACATGCCTTCATTGCGGTGGCCGCGTTCGACGCTCTGCGCCAGCGTGCTGGCGAAATCAAAATCGCGCGCCTTGTAGCCGGGCGTGTCCGCGTGCGCGATGTTGGAGGCAATCACCGACTGCCGCTGGTTGCGCAGGCTCAGCGCTTCCTGCTGGAAACGTAGTGCCGCGTCGAGTCTGTCAATCATCCTGGCATCTCCCTGCTCACATGAACGGAGCGAACGACCTTCTTCAGGGTTGCCATCTTAGGCGGCGACCTGTCACGCCAATCGGATGAATAAGGACGGGAAATCCATGCATTTCGGCCCGCCCTCGCGCGAGGGGCTGCCTACAATGGGACCCCGATGACAGATGTAAACGGGGCGCGCAGCCAGTCACGGGGCCGGGCGCCAGGCATGCCGTGCATGCCGTGCCGTCCTTGCCGGGAAGTCCAGATGAAACAGAATCGCCGCAACGCCCGCAGCCTGGCGCAAGCCCTGCTGGCGGCCTGCCTGCTTGGCCCGGCCGCCGCCGGTGCCGCGCCCGCGCAGGTCATGCCCGTCGCCATGCAGGCGCCGGCCGCGCACGGGCAGCAGCAGGCCGCTCATGCAGGCAATCCCGCTGCCAGCCCCTTTGCCGAAGACCCCGCGCGCGTTGCCGTGGAACGCTTCCTGCTGCAGCAGACCGCCGGCCTGCCGGGCAAGGTCAGCGTGCAGGTGGCACCGCCTTCGGGTGGGCGCGCGCCGGATTGCCTTGCGCCCGACCCGTTCCTGCCCGCCGGCACGTCGCCGTGGGGCCGCGTCTCCGTCGGCGTGCGCTGCGGCGGTGAGCGGCCGTGGGTGCGCTACATGCAGGCGCGCGTGGCGGTGCTGACCGATTACTACGTCGCCGCGCGCGCGCTGGGCCCGGGCGAGCCGGTCGGCCAGGCCGATATCGAAGTCCGCCAGGGCGACCTGGGCACGCTGCCGCGCGCGGTGATCACCGACCCGGCGCAGCTTGCCGGCGCGGTCACCGCCAACCGTATTGCCGCCGGCTCACCGATACGCGCCGACCTGCTGCGCAAGGCCATCGCCGTGCGCCAGGGCCAGACCGTCACCGTGGCCGTGGAAGGCGATGCCTTCCAGATCACCAGCGAAGGCAAGGTGCTGGCCGACGCCGCCACCGGCAACACCGTGCAGGTGCGCCTGCGCAGCGGCCAGGTGGTCAACGGGCTGGTGCGCAGCGGTGACACCGTGGTGCTGCAGTAACCCCCCGAAAGTGCCTTGATCGTGGCCAAAAGACTGGAAACCCGTGGCGGGCGGCATGCGAAAATGCCGCCGAAACCGCCGCGCGGCGAAATCGGGGCGAGCGCCCTAAAGAATTCGCCGGCGCGACCGTAATGCCATAGGAAACCAGCAAGGAACGCCCCGTGAAGATCAACCACACCGCCTCGTCCCGGCCCGCCGACGCCCCTGCGGACGCCGCCGCCGCCCGGCCCCAGGCCGCGCCGGCCAGCGCCGCGGCGCCGTCCGCCGGCCTGAGCGTCAGCCCGCTGGCCGCCCAGGTGCGCGACATCAGCGCCCGCCTGACGCAGCCCGCGGACGACGATATCGACACCGCCAAGGTCGAAGAGATCCGCCAGGCCATCGCCGAGGGCCGGATCAGGATCGACCCGGGCAAGATTGCCGACGGCCTGCTCGCGACCCTGCGCGAGCTTGGCCAGGCTGAACCCCGATAGCCCAAATGAACCAGAGCCTGATCCAGTCCCTGCAGCGCGAAACCGAAGGCATCCAGGCCTTCGGCCAACTCCTCGCCGAAGAGCGCGACGCCCTCAAGCGGGGCGACTTCCAGTCCCTGAGCGGACTGCTAACGCGCAAGGTTGAACTGGGCCAGGCCCTGTCCCGCCAACTCAAGGCCCGCGAAGCCCAGATGGGCGCGCTGGGCCTGCGCGCCGGCCCCGAAGGCCAGCTGCTCGGCCGCCAGGTCGACCCGGCCGTGGCCGATGCCTGGCGCGGGCTGATCTTTGCGGCCCGCACCGCGCGTGACGCCAATGCGCTCAACGGGGCGGTTGTGGACGCCCATCTCGACTTCACCCGTGAAGCCATCCAGGCGCTGCGCCAGCATAGTGGCGGGGATGCGGGGTTGTATGGGAAGGATGGGAAGGCGGCGGCTGGGGTGGGTGGGGTGAGTCTGGCGGCGGGTTGAGGGGATCGCCAGATGTTCCGTTCTTTCGTCACTTATTCAGAAGTGACGAAAGAACGGAACATTCACTCCTACCGAAACCCCACCACCACCTCATTACTCCGCCCCTGAAGCACCGGCACCAGGCTCCCCTGCCCCGGCACCCGGAACGCAAATACAAAGCCCTTGGTGGCATCATCCCCGAAGAACGCATCGGTCTTCCCTTCCGCCTGCGGCAGCAGCACGCAGCGCTGGGCATTGCAGAGATAGGCTTGCAGTTCCAGCGGTGGGGTCTTGGCGAAGCTGTAGCGCCAGCGCACCGAGGTGATGACCCCTTCTGACTGCGGCAAGACGCCGGTGGGCAGGATCGGCGGCGACACCGCGCGCTGTCCGCGGCAGTGGAGTGCCGGCCCGTTGACCGATCCGGTCCAGGCATGGCGGGTGCCGCCCTCAATGGCGGCCCAGGCGCAGGCCGATACGGCAGCCAGCAGCCAGCAAGCGCCGCGCGCGGCGCGGCCCAGCGCCTGCATCACAGCAAGCCGCGCAACTGGTTGCGCAGCCGCGTGATCGCCTGGCCGCGGATCTGGCACACGCGCGACTCGGTCACATCGAGCACCGCGCCGATTTCGCGCAGGTTCAGTTCCTGGTCATAGCACAGCGACAGCACCAGCTTTTCGCGCTCGGGCAGGCGTTCGATGGCGCGCACCAGCGCCTCGCGCATGCCGCTTTCCATCAGCACGGTCAGCGGGTTGCCGTCATCGCTGCCGCCAAGGTGCCGGTCCAGGAAGTCTTCTTCGCCGGAGCGCTCGAAATCCTCGTAGTGCAGCAGCTGGCAGCCATAGACCTCATTGAGCAGCAACTGGTATTCGTCCAGCGCCATCTCCATGGCCTCGGCCACTTCGGAGTCGACCGGTGCGCGCCCGAGCTTCTGCTCCAGCCCGCGCTGCGTGCGCTCGATGCGCCGGGTGAACTGGCGCAGGCTGCGCGACTGCCAGTCGTTGGCGCGCACCTCGTCAAGCATGGCGCCGCGGATACGCTGGCTGGCATAGGTTTCGAAGCGCGCGCCGTGGGTGTCTTCATAACGCTTGGCGGCATCCAGCAGGCCGATCATGCCGGCCTGGATCAGGTCGTCGATCTGCACGCTGGCAGGCAGCCTGGCGGCCAGTTGCAGGGCGATGCGGCGCACCAGCTGTGCATGCGCCTTGACCACATCGGCCTGTTCGAGCTTTCCCTGGATCGTGTACATGGTGCAATTCTCGTGAATGCTGGATTGCTGGACCGCCGCAACGTGCGGCGGGGGCTGGCTCAGGGTCTGGTTCGGTTGGATGGCATGGCTGGCAGGCTCAGGCCATTGCGGCTGCGGGCGCGGGGGCGGACGTGTCCGCGCGCAGCGGCCAGGCGCCGATGCTGCCGGCGGTGCGGCGCAGCGCGGTGGTGGCCGGCGCCGCCGGAAACGCCTCGACCACGCAGCGCCCCAGTTGCACGCCGCGCGCCACCAGCGGGTCCGACGGCAGCCAGCCCGCGCACAGCGCCTCGACGCCCAGGTACTGGCTGGCCGTGCGCGCCAGGTTGCGCAGGATCGCCTGCACCGTAGCCTCGCTCGCCGCCATGTTGACGATCAGGTGGAACTGGCGCCAGGCATACAAGTGGTGCAGGCGCTTGATGCAGGCATAGGCGGCGGTGATCGACGCCAGCTCAGGCCGCATCACGATCAGCACATTGTGTGCGCTGCCCGCTAGCGCCGACAGCGCGCCGTCGGCATCGACGCAGGCATCCACCAGCACGCTGCGGAAACCGCTCGCAGCAGCAGCCGGCAAGGCGCTGCCCGGCACAGGCCGGCCAGCCGGCAGCACCGACAGCACGCCACCGGGACCGGTGCCTGCCGCAGCGTCCAGCGGCAGTCGGCCTGCGCTGACATCGGCCAGGGTGCCGGCGGGCCTGGCGCCGGACAGCCGCGTGGCGCGCGCCGCGGCGGCGTCTTCGTCGACCAGCAGCACGCGTTCGCCCTGCATGGCCAGCGCGTGCGACAAGCCCAGCGCCACGGTGGTGGCGCCGGCACCGCGTTCGCTGGCGACCACGGCGATGCGGCGCGTCGTGCGCGGCGCCAGCATCCGGCGCAGGCTCTCGGCCTGGTCCATGGCGAGGGCGCTCACTGCAGCACCTCCATCGTTTCAGCGGACACGGCGCTGCCGCGGCCCGGATAGTTTTCCAGCACGTCGAGCAATGCCAGCATGCGGCCCATGCCTTCATTGAGCACCGTGCCCGGCACCGGCACGCCCTGGCGCACGGTGCGGCCAGCCAGGCGCGCGAGGAAGGCGGGCGCGGCCGCGGTCGGCGCGTGTTCCAGGCGCAGCACGGACAGGCCCAGCTGCAACGCGGCCAGCGCGGCGCCGGCGGCGTGGCCGTTTTCGGCGTCCTGGGCGAAGTGGTCGACGGCGTGGCGCAGCGTGCGCAGGCGCGCATCGGCTGCGTCGGTCCACAGGGCCCAGCGCGCTACCTGTGCGGCGTCCTGCGCCAGCGCCGGATCGCACAGCAGGTAGCGGGTATCCAGCAGTTCGCCGGTGGCGCGGTCGGCCAGGCGTGCCACCACCAGGCAGGCATCGATGCCGCCTTCGGGCGTGCCCTTGCCACGCGCCGGGCTGTCCGGCACGCGCACTTCGGCGCTGGCCAGCCAGCGCACGGCTTCACGCTCGCGCACGGTGTCCTCGCCCACGGCGTGGAAGGTCAGCGTGTCGGCCAGCGCATCGAGCTTCCAGGCGGCGCCGGCGCTGACCACGCGCGCGGTCTTGCGCGCGCCGGCCACCCAGCGCTCGCCGGCCTGCTGCCAGCGTGCCAGCGTGGCGGCGGTCGGCACGGCATCGATCAGGTTGACCACCTTGCGCGCGGCGCTCATGGCGGCGCGCAGGCTGGCGGCATCGGTCTCGGCCTCGCCCAACGGCTGGCCGGCACGGCCGGTCGGGGTCACAGTGGCGGCCAGCGGCATGCCGTCGCGGTCGGCGAGCCACAGCGTGTGCTGCATCGGCTGCGGCGTGCGGCGGCCGGGCACGGCCACTTGCAGCGTGGCGGCGCAGGCCAGCACGTACTGCTCGCACTGGCGGGTCACGTCGCGGCAGACCGCTTCGCGCACCTGCTGCGACATCGCGCGCAGGGCCGGGGCGCCGGCGCTGCGCTGTTGCCACAGCGAGCGGGCCAGGTCGAGGCCCAGGCCCGCGCCATTGAGTTCCGCCACGCACTGGCTCAGCGCGTCGGCGCTGTCGGTCAGCGAGCGCAGCACGTCGGTGGCGCCACCGCGCACAGTTGTCTCTTCCCCCGCGCCAGCGGCGGCACGGCGCGCGGCATCGGCATCGGCAAACACCGAGCCCCGGCGCGGCGTCAGGAAGGCGCGCTCGACCAGTGCGGTGCTGTTGGCCAGTTCCAGGTGCTCGGGCACGCGCTGCCCGGTGGAGGCATAGAAGACAGGCAATCGGTGGCGGATCACCACGTCCAGCACCGAGCCCAAGTGGGTGGCTTCGTCCAGCTTGCTGATGATGCAGCCGTCGATGCCGCCGCCATCGGGCGCGGCGTCATGGCGGTAGGCATGCACCACTTCATTGAGGGTATCGCCGTGGCTGGCACCATTGAGCAGCAGCACGCGCTGCACCGGCGCCGGCACGCCGGCCAGCATCGCGATTTGTTCCGACAGGCTGCGGTCGCGCTGGCTCATGCCGACGGTGTCGATGATCACCAGGTGCTTGTCCTTCATCGCCGCCAGCGCGAAGCGCAGGTCGGCGGCATCCTTTACCGCATGCACCGGCACGCCCAGGATGTCGCCGTAGATGCGCAGTTGCTCGTGCGCGCCGATACGGAAGCTGTCGGTGGTCAGCAGCGCCAGCTTGTCGGCGCCGTGGCGCAGCACGAAGCGCGCCGCCAGCTTGGCCGTGGTGGTGGTCTTGCCTACGCCGGTGGGACCCACCAGTGCCAGCACGCCGCCTTGCGCGAACAGGCTGTCCTCATCGCCCAGCACCGGCAGCTTGCTTGCCAGTTCGGTGCGGATCCAGCCCATGGCCGCGGGGCGGTCGTAGCCCAGTGGCAGCCGCGCCAGCAGCGTGCGCGCCAGTTGCCCGGAGAAGCCGGCGCCGACCATCCATTCAAACAGGGATTCGCGCAGCGGGTCGCTGGCGGCCACACCGTGCGCTGCCGCGCTTGGAACCGCGCTTGGGGCAGGGCTGATCCCGGCCAGCTGGCGCTCCAGCATCGCGCGCATCGATTGCAGCTCGCCGCGCAGGTCGCCGATAGCGGCGGGCTCGGCCACCGGTGCGGGCGGCACATACACCTGCGCGGTGGCGGACACGCTGCCCAGATCCGTATCGCGCATGGCGACGATCTCCACGCCGCCCTCGACGGTGCGGTTGGACAGCACCACGGCGTCCGGACCCATGGCTTCGCGCACCTGGCGCATGGCTTCGCGGCCGTTGGCCGCGACAAACTTGGCTACGCTCATCGTTGACTCCTCACGCGCCGATCATGGCGGTGATGCGGATATTGCGGTTGTCCGGGACTTCGGCATGCGACAGCACCCTCAGCTGCGGCATGGTGCGCCGCAGGAAGCGCGCCATCAGCGGGCGCAGCTGCGACGGCACCAGCAGCACAGGGTCCATGCCCATCTGCTCCTGGCGCGTGACCGCGCCCTGGGTCTGCTGCAGCAGCGCGTCGGCCAGGCCCGGCTCGATTCCGCCGCCATTGGTCAGCGCCTGCGACAGCACGCGCTCCAGGCCGGCATCGAGGCCGATCACCTGCAGATCGGCATTGTTCGGGAACAGCTGCTGCGTGATGGCGCGGCCCAGCGCCACACGCACCATCGCGGTCAGCTCGTTCGGGTCGCTGATCTTGGGCGCGTGCTCGGCCACCACATCCAGGATGGTGCGCATGTCGCGGATGGGCACGCCTTCGTCCAGCAGGTTCTGCAGGATCTTCTGCAGCGCGGTCAGCGAGATGGTCTTCGGCACCAGGTCTTCGGTCAGCTTGGGCGAGTCCTTGGCGATGCGGTCCAGCAGCGCCTGCACCTCCTGGCGGCCCAGCAGCTCGGCGGCGTGCATGTGGATCAGGTGGTTCAGGTGCGTGGCCACCACGGTGCTGGCATCGACCACCGTATAGCCAAAGGACTGGGCCTGCTCCTTGATGCCCGCATCGATCCACACCGCCGGCAGGCCGAAGGCCGGATCGCGCGTGGCCGCGCCCGGCAGCGTGCCGCTGACCTGGCCGGGGTTGATCGCCATCCACTGGCCCGGCATGGCTTCGCCGCGGCCGATCTCCACGCCCTTGAGCGTGATGCGGTAAGCGTTGGGCTTGAGTTCGAGGTTATCGCGGATATGCACCACCGGCACCAGGAAGCCGATCTCCTGCGCCACCTTCTTGCGGATGCTCTTGATGCGGCCCAGCAGCTCGCCGTCCTGCGCGCGGTCCACCAGCGTGATCAGGCGGTAGCCCACTTCCATGCCGAGCGGGTCGACCAGCGTGACATCGTCCCAGCTGGCTTCGGTCGATTCCTGCGCCACCGCCGGGGTGCGCTCTTCGCGCTGCCTGGTCTGCGCCTGCGTGGCCGCGCGGCGCGCGACGTAGCGGCCCATCCACACCAGCACGCCAGCCAGCAGCAGGAAGGCAAAGTGCGGCATGCCCGGGATGATGCCCATCAGGCCGATGATGCCCGCGGTCAGGTACAGCACGCGCGGGTTGGCAAAGAGCTGGCCGGTGAGCTGCTCGCCCACGTCCTGCTCGTTCGACACGCGCGACACGATCACGCCCGCGGCAGTGGAGATCACCAGCGCCGGGATCTGCGCCACCAGGCCGTCGCCGATGGTCAGCAGCGTGTAGTTGTGCACGGCGGTGCCGAAGTCCAGGTCGTGCTGCACCATGCCCACCACCATGCCGGCGGCGATATTGATGAACATGATCAGCAGGCCCGCCACCGCGTCGCCGCGCACGAACTTGCTGGCACCGTCCATGGCGCCGTAGAAGTCCGATTCCTGCGCCACCTCGGCGCGGCGCTTCTTGGCGGCGGCTTCGTCGATCAGGCCGGCGTTCAGGTCGGCGTCGATCGACATCTGCTTGCCGGGCATCGAATCCAGCATGAAGCGCGCGCCGACTTCGGCGATACGCCCCGCGCCCTTGGTGATCACCATGAAGTTGATCACCACCAGGATGGCGAACACCACTATCCCCACGGCAAAGTTGCCGCCCACCAGGAAGTGCCCGAAGGCCTCCACCACCTTGCCGGCCGCATCCGGACCGGTATGCCCTTCCAGCAGCACCACGCGCGTGGACGCCACGTTCAGCGACAGCCGCAGCAGCGTGGTGAACAGCAGCACCGCCGGGAATGCCGCAAAATCCAGCGGCTTCTGCGTGTACATGCTGACCAGCAGCACCATGATCGCCAGCGCGATATTGAAGGTGAACAGCAGGTCCAGCACAAAGGCCGGCAGCGGCAGGATCATCATCCCCAGGATCATGATGATCAGCAGCGGCCCGGTCATGGCCTTGAGCTGGCCGGCGGAGCGCAGGCCGGGCAGGTTGAACAGGTTGCTCAGAGCGTTCATTCGCGCATTTCCGGTACGGCGAGTTCATCGGGCACCGGCAGGTCCGCGGGCGCCTGCGGCTGCGGGCCCTGCGAGTAGTGCCAGTGCTTCAGTTGATAGACCCAGGCCAGCACTTCAGCCACGGCGGTATAGAGTCCGGCGGGGATTTCCTGGCCCAGCTCCACGTGGCGGTGCAGCGCGCGCGCCAGCGGCGGGGCCGACATCAGCGGCACGCGGTGCTCGGCAGCCAGTGCGCGGATGCGGGCGGCAATATCGCCGGTGCCTTTGGCCACCACGCGCGGCGCGCCCATGCGCCCTTCCTCGTAGCGCAGCGCCACGGCAAAGTGGGTGGGGTTGGTCACCACCACGTCGGCCTTGGGCACCTCGGTCATCATGCGGCGGCGCGCCATGGCGCGCTGCTGCTGGCGGATGCGGTTCTTGATATGGGGGTCGCCCTCGCTCTCCTTGAATTCCTGCTTGACCTCTTCCTTGGTCATGCGCAGCTTCTTGAAGAATTCCCAGTACTGCCACGGCACGTCGATGGCCGCCACCACCAGCAGCGACAGCGACACCACCAGGCAGCAATGCATCACCAGGTCGACCATATGCAGCAGCGCTTCCTGCACCGGCGCATTCATCAGCGCGATGGCCTCGGGCAGGCGCTTCCACAGCACCCAGGCGCCCACGCTGCCTACCAGCAGCGACTTGGCCAGGGCCTTGAGCAGTTCCACCAGCGAATGCGCCGAGAACATCCGGCCCAGCCCCGCCAGCGGCGACAAGCGCGTGAACTGCGGCGCGAAGGACTTGGTCGAGAACACCCAGCCGCCCAGCATCAGCGGCGCGGCCAGCGCGGCCACGCCGAACAACAGCAGCAGGGGCAAGAAGGCCAGCAGGCTGTCCCACGCCATCAGGGCGAAGCGCGACAGCATGCGCGAGGTATCGAACGCCGTTGCCGGCTCGAAGCGCAGCGCCCCCTGCATCACCTGGTTCAGGCTGCGGCCCAGATGGCCGCCCAGCGTCCACAGGCCGGTCACGCCGGCGATCAGCATGATGAACGTGGCCAGCTCGCGCGAACGCACCACCTGCCCCTCCTCGCGCGCCTTTTCCAGGCGCCGGGGTGAGGCGGGTTCGGTTTTCTCGAGGTCGCTTTCTTCGGACATCCACGCTCCGTGCGAAGCGGCAGGCCGCTATTCGTCAGCAGGGATTATCGAAGCGTGGGGGGGTTCCCATTCTTGGGAAAAGGCAGGGGAATTGGGTGTTGTTTGGGAAATGGGGGGTGGTTGGGGGTTAACGGCGGGCGGGTTGGGGGACTTTAGGGGGAATGTGGGGAAGCCGTCGACCGGCGAGCGCCTTGAAGCAAGCCACGGGCCGTAGCCTTCCAACGTCCGTTCCAGGTGGTCGCTTAGCGGTTCACGCGGCCATGGACTTCCGGCAGAGGCCGTAAGCTTAAAGAGGTGTAGCGAACCCGGCCGGGCGATTGAGATTGATATGATGAATGTCCGAGAGAGTTCGGTCAGAGACTGCTGTGGGCTGTCGGTGGACAGTCGGCCGAGTTCGGCCAGTCACGGACACTCTAGTAACTCAGGAGCGTGCGAAGGAGTAGCTACTCGGATTTCCACGCGAGGGTCGTGCGCATGCCTCTTATCGCAACCGCAAGGATCGTGCATGTATATTAGCGAAACTGCATCACTGTTCGGAATGCCGTGGTGGCCGACCAAGAATACGACGAGATGATGACTCGCTATTTAGCGGACATGGAGAAACAGTCCCGCGAGCGGCTGACGGAAGCGTCTGACCTGATTGCGAAGTTCGCAGCGCTGGCCGCATCCAAGGGCGTGATCCTCAGCGCGGAGTCGTTCGAGTACATCCAGACCACCGGCATCGTTGCCAAGGCGCCGGGCATTGCAAGGACGCTGCTGGGACCAATAAAGACCGAGCGCGACGGACTGCTGTCGTTCAACGAGATAGCGAGCCGATTACCTCCCAACCGCCATTACGAAGGATGCTTTGCCGGGCCCGACTTCATCTTGATGGCCCACCCCTGTTACCGGCGCAGGATGCACCCGGTCAACAGCTGGGCGCCAAGGTTCATAGACCTATTCTGGCAGTTCGACGGCCCGGGCATCGAGAAATACATCGCCCTCGATGAAGACCGGGTCCGGATCGACGTCGACGGGCTCGGCTATTTCGAGGGCGACACCTGGTATGGCGCTCCTTTCGACGATGACATACGAAACATCAAATCCGGTATTACCAAGCTGCGCCCGCCCCTGGATCTGGAAGCCCGGCATGTCTCTTTCCTGTTTGCTGACGCGTACTGCCTGGACATCAACTGGAGCGAGGCAGACGGCATCAAGGCGTTCCAAGCACTGGAAATGAAGACGGAGGACGTTCGGATCGAGGTCGGGGCGCAGCACTACTTCCCGGCCCGCTACCTGCACGCCGAGTTTGACCTCTCGGCTAATTGCTTTAGGCACTTCGACGGAGCAATCCAGCTTTTCACGGAGGAGGAATATTTCAAGCGGCGGGATTCCGACTTCAACATGACGATAAAGAACCCTGCGCACATCAAGGCTAGGTCAAGCAAGGTCTTCAAGATCAATGGCCCACTGAAAACGGAGAACTGGGTGGAGTTCTGCTGCCACTTCTATACAGCTAATCCGTTAGCCTTCGAGTACTTCAGCGGTGAGTATCCGAAACACGTCACAGAGATCCTCGCGAGAATTTGGGCCACGCGTCGCAACACGCCAGCGAGGCCAAATCATTAGCTCAGAGGCGCAAGCACCCGCAACGTAGAGCCTTTTTGGGATTGACGCCTATGCACGCTTCCTCAAGGGATCAAGCGCGGTGTCGTCGGAGCGCCAGCGATCGAAACCCGGAAACCTCGTTGGGTGAGGTTTTCAAAGGCCTTCGACAGATTGACCTTGCTGAAAAACGGTAAATTTTGCTTGAGCGTCGTACTGCCCTCGCCCAAAATCAGGAAAACAATCTCGTAGTCGGCACTTTTGAAATTGTCCAAGGGCACAAGATCACGTGCGGCTGGATCTACACCGCGCAGCACCGTTCGCGCCTTCTTGCGGAACGCTTTGTCGCCGAGCATTATTTCAGCAGCCACACCGCCCTGAGCAAAGAGATGGCTCAGTCCAGCCGATCCCCCCTTGCGATGCTTTACGTGCACCAACTGCTTGGCAGGGGTCAGGAGGTCGCAGAGTTCAATAGACGATGTCGCTCGGTCGGTCTTGACGAGCTTTTTGTCCAGCAGGAAATATCCATGCGCCACGGCCGCTCGACTGTTGTAGTCGCCCTCCGACTCAATTTTCGATCCACCTCCTTCATCCCACATTTCAACTGCCGGAAATGTGAGAGTGGATATCTGAACCAAGTTCAATGTCTCGGCAATACGGCCAATGAAAGTCGCATCAACCTCGTACCACTTGCCATCGAAGATGATCTTCGTTTTGTCGCCGTCAACGATCTCGAAGTAGATGCAGCGATACACCGAGTGTTCGGTAATTTCGCCATCGACGTCGTGGACAAAAAGCCGGTCGCGCTTCAAGCCCTCGATGGTTAGACGCGCCAAATCAGGAATCGTGTCCATGTAGTCGGCCGAATCGATGACGGGGCGCACACCGTCCTTATTTCGCGTAAAGCTGAAGCCTAGGATCGTGTCCCATGCGCCGATCTCCGGCAGCGTGACCATGATTCCCGGGCTACGCACGGAAAAAGCTTGAACCAACAGCGCGTTCAGCGCATCGATTGAGGTGTCGTCCTTAATTTTGCGGACGTTGTCCACCCACGAGAAGGATGTCTTGTAGTCGTCATTGGCGTAGTAGCCTTTGATGCGGCGGGCCAACGCGGGGAAATCCGCGGCTTCCATTTCGGCGCCAAAGGAAAACATCGCATCTCCACCAGCGATCTGTTTAAGGCCAACTCCCCGCTTGGGGACGCCCGTCACAGCGCGAAGAACATCCCGTAGGATGTCGATCCCGAAGACGCCCACCTCCGAGTCGCGCGCAGCCTGAGACTTCTTCTGAACAGGCTGGTCTTCGAGAGTATGCAAGTCGACGCTGCGCAATGATTTCTCGTCGAGCGTGTTGAGCGCTGTGCGGATGCCAAAGTCCTGAACGAACAGCGATTGCTCGATCAGATACCGGCCGTAGCCAAAGGTAAAGGCGAAGATGTCGCCGTCCACGCGAAGCAGCAGCACCGCAGAACTTGATCGATTTGCGAGATCTGGTATGACACGGCCCGCAACCTCGTCGAGCACAGAACCCCAGCTAGGCCTCTTTTCCGCGCTTTGCTTCACATAAAGGAACCCGTCGATACCTAAGTTGTTTGCCATTGGATAGGTGTCCACCGGTGCGTCAGTCAGCAGATCCGCAAACACTTGGCCACCGCCTAACGGCTTTGCCATAAAAAGGTTCAGGCGGCGGTAGCTTCTTGCCATCTCATTTTTCCCATTTTGTTCGACATGGACGCCTGCCGCAGGGGACACAGAGCGTTGCGCTATGCTACCCGAAAACGCCGAGAATTCCGCCTCAGCATCTGCCATGATCGCTTCCCGGTGGGAATCTGCCATTTTGCCGCTTCCTTGCGCCGGCCCTCTTCTTTGCAAAGCGACATTGATAATTTACAGCCGAATTTCCGCTTTAGGGTCAGCTAGCGCTTGCAGCCGGCGGGTCGCCGGGGCGATCGGGCACTATCGGAACAGTCGCCTGCCTGGCAGGTCCGCTAGGGAGGTAATCTCGGTTCGGTAGAATATCTTCCGCCCGTTGCTACACCAATTCCAACATGTCTCCGCCGACTAGAGCCGCCCAAGAGCAATTCCTTGCCACAGCAAGAATCAGTCGCGCGTCTCTGATTCCGCTCTACTTCCTCCATCAAGAGCGCAATGAGTGGGTCGACTGGCGCGGCAATACCAATGCAGTGGGTCGGATGATCGAAGGTCCGCACTACTCGCTTGACGACTCGAAGGCCGTGGCCGAGCAGAAGCGCACGCCTGGCACCGTGTTCTTCATTGAGACATGCATCGGCGTTCTTCTCTCCTGCAATGGCGGGGCGGTCGTTGTCTGGGATCGGTGGGGGAATCAGCCCTACAGCGGACTTATCAACCCCATCAGAATGCTTTCTGACCGTGGAAGCCTGAGGGATGTCGTCAACCGCATGAACAATGTGGTTACTCTGCAGTCGGCGATTCACTTGGGTAATGCTGTGACCCCGGATGTGGAACTCTTCGGAGGCAATGCGCCCGTCTACGACCGCAAGTCCACTGCAGGCGGCTCACGCAACGGGTTGGCATGGTCGCAGACCGAAAGCCGCACCAACTGGAAGCACGTGCGCCGAGTCGTCCAACTTCTCAACGAGGTCAGGACTTTACAAGTTGCAGATCCGGCCGCTATTCCCTCTGGCAAGGCGGAGAGCCTTCCGCTCGTGACCGTCTCTCCTGCGCTGGATGTTGCGGGGGCAATGCAAGTCCTTTCCGCTCAGCAGGCTTTCATCGCTACGCCGGCGACGCTTGACGAGACACAGCAAGCTACGACGCGCCAAGCGCGAATCGGTCAGGACGTCTTCCGTGCTTCGCTCTTCGTGCGATGGAAGGGGTGTTCCGTCACAGGTTGCCGGGTCGAGACCGTCTTAGCCGCCAGCCACATCAAACCGTGGGCGGCCTGCGAGACCGCGAAGGAACGGCTTGATGTCGCCAATGGCTTGCTGTTGATTCCCAACCTGGATCGCCTCTTCGACAAGGGGCTGATCAGTTTCGACAACGAGTTCCGGATCTTGCTGAGCTCGTCGCTACGCCCCGGAGACCTCGTGCAGCTCAATGTCACGCCGCATATGCGGCTGACAAGCCGGGAGCACCGTGACATTCGCCCATATCTGGCCTGGCATCGGGTGCATGTCTTCCAGGCATAGCCGTAGGTCCTGCCAAACTGGCGTCGTTGCGACAGTAGAAGTGTCCACACGCCAAGCGATTTGGTCACCTCTGGCGCCAGCCTTTGCTGGCCAATCGTTTGCAAATTGCGAACTGGATTGGTAACCAGCAAGCTGGGGCCGTGGGGGCAGGTTCCTGCCAGGCCCGACCAAGGGCAGAGGTCGGCCAAAAGCCGCCTTTCGATGTGGCGGAATGGCTGACCGCTTCAGGCTGGAAGCGGACGCACTCGAGCGACACCCGCTAGAGTCTCGCCCGGCAACTTGGCGCTGGCGGTTGCGGGGGCTGCCGGTCCGAAATAAGGCACTCCATCCGTACTCTGAATCTCTGAGTGGTGCGACCCCGCCTCGCGTCAGACAGGCTCGATGCCCTCCTGTTTTCCCGCGTCCTGACCGGTATATGAGAGGTGATACCAGAACGACGCTGGTACAGGCATCCTGAAGTGACGGCATGCAATGAAATCCACTCCGAACAGTCCAAGTTCGGCGCTGGGCGATGCATCCTGCCATTTGTACTTCTCGATCTTCAAGAAGGCCTGCATGCGCACTGCCATCGCCTCGAAATCACTAATCTCGATCGGTGCCTCGGTATCTCCTTGCTCAAGCGCACTTCCAAAGTACCAGTTGGTAGACCAGCCTGCCGTCGGGTGCCATAGCTGGGCACAAACATTGGAGTACTGCGAGCTCGCGCCTTCTGCCAACACCTCGAAGCTGTCCTTCAGGCCAAGCAGTACGGCCCACGTTGCAAACGTCGCGAGACACCACGAGGCGCTCATCAGCCTTCCTTGCAGTTCCTCATCGCCTTTGCCATCCACGTCCAATGCGACCAGATCCTCCAGGCTATCGGTGCCGATTGGAAACTTTCGCTTCACCCTGAACGTGTAGTCGAGCCGCATGATCAGCGTGGCAAGCCAATTCTTGGCAACCTCGATGCGTCCGCTAATGACCAGAAGCACTAGTGCCAGATTGATATCCACGACATGACCGTCCAATCTCGGCGAACCCAGCGCAGCGTTGTTGGCAATCAGCGTGGCGACAAGGTCTGCCACCGCATGGACGTTCGCAAGAACGATTTTCCTTTGCTCTGCGTCCTCTGGGTCCTGTTCAGATAGGGCGGCGAGGCCTACGCTTGCAAGAAACCCGAGGTTTTCGAACAGCACAGACGCGATTTCGGCCCCCTCCCCACCATAGCCCGCCATGCCGTCACGGATCGCCACATGAGGCTGGATGACTTCGACATAGTCGCCTGCTGCGTCGACATAGGACTGCCACAGGCTTGCGAACGCCGGATATAGCTTTTCGCGCTCGCTCGCGGCGACCATCAAGATTCGATGCCAGGACCAAAGGAGCACACGCTCGCAGATCCACAGCGCCCGACGGACATCCCCTTCGGATCGAACCCAGTGAGCACAGATCTGCGACGCGAGATGGACGCGTCGTAGTGTCTTGATCAGCGTACGCGTCTCTTCGGCTGGCCCTTTCAGACCACCGTCAGGGCTGAGCCCAAGCTGGCGTAGTAATAGGCGGGACAGATCCCGGAAATCGTAATCGCTTTCGGCCACGAGGGCGAGGGCCTTGTGTAGGTCCGTTCTATCATCCGCCGCGAAGAGATTCTGATCCAGCATGTACCGCTCGATCAGGTCGGCGACGCGATCCCCACCCCAAAAGTCAAATTCCGCTTCCGATGCCTTGTTTTCCTTGTAGGAAGTCCAGTTGATCTCGACCTCCTGCTTGAGATCACCGGTGGTCGCGAGTATGACTCGCTTCCTGAGACGAGCGTGCTCCGGCGCAATGAGCTTAGGAATGTAGATGTCGAATACGTCGTTCAACGAAGGGCGAACGGACTGAGGCTCGCCGTTGTCCCAGTCCCGCCGGCCGATATCGCCCCGCTTGATGACAAGCAGAAGCAATTCTTCGATCCCGTCATCTCCCGTTCCAACAGCAGCAAGATCGACACCATATTGCCTGACGCCGGTCTGCGGCTTTGCCAGGGGCACATATCCCATTGCCAGTAACAGATCGGGCAGCAGTCGGTCAAACTCGTCGCGCTCCTTGAGCGTACGAAGAAATTGGGTCAGTACGAGTCTCATTGTTGTCCCCGGGTGGCTGCGCGAAACCGCAGCATCCGAATTTCGTTGCCGATCGGGTCAAGCACTTCCCTCCGTGGCAACTCGATGGAATGCGAGATCGCGCCCATGGTGGTGACGTCACCGTAGCCGCCGGCGTTGTGACTAAACGTCCCGTTACCCGCCTTGATCGTAATCTTGTTGGCGATCATATGAAGGATCGACGCTTTGCTAGCCTCGCTAAGCATGCCGCGCATTTGCTCTGCGCGAGCCCTGGCATAGTACCGACTCAGTTGGGCTGGCGGACGTAATGCCTTCAATCGAGGCAGGCCTCGTTCGGCGTCAATGATTGACTTCAGCTCGGCCAACGTGTTTTCCAGGAAGTCCTTCCCCTCGCCTTCCGTTTCGGCAATTCGGTGCTCGAGGCTCTTAACTGTCGTTTCCGGATAGTCGTAGCCGATTTCGCTAACGATCAGCCCTCGGGCGAGAGGATAGATCCTGGTACTGGCATTCTTCGATCCGAACAAGGAGTATGTCAGACTCAGCAGGACGTTGGCGTCAATGAAAAATCCCAGCATGCGTCGGGCCAGGAAAACCAAGCCCTCGGCATCCAGCTCGTCGATGACGGCGGTATCGAATCGAATCGTTCCACCTTCGTCGGACACGGCACTAGCGAGGCCCACGATCGCGGCCGGGTGTGCTTTCGATTCGCTCAATATCCAAGTCGTGAGGAAACGGCTCCAGAGGGCCGGGATACCTCGCAGTGCCGAAATTGTCTGTGGAAACGTCTTGGCAAAGGCAGTGTCGCGCCAATTCGGTGGCCGCCTTGCCACCCAAGCTTGCAGCGTGTCCAACACGACATCCTCGTATCCCGTGGCTTCGAGGAGATCGGAGAACACGCCATCGGCCGCAGTCGTGCCACCGCGATACTCGACGTCGAGTAGCGCCAGGACAGCGAGCCAGACATTCAGGTCGACTTGCTCACGGATGACCTTCCAATGACGGAACAAGGCGTCGGCAACTCCGCACAATGCGTGCTGGTCGCCTGCTTGTGCCATTGCCATGACATTCTGATCGAACACCCGGCTCTTTTGCATGGACCCGCAGGCAGCATGCACAGCCTGTTGGCGTATCGATAGCTCCGCGGACCCCAGATACCCTGCGATACTGGCTTCCAACTTTTCCGTGAGGATCTTATCCGTTGAGTCGACAAGAAGGCGACCCAACGTCCAGATCCCTGTGACCGCCACTTCAGGGCGCTCACTCTTAGCATCTTCCATCGCCATTTCGACAGCTTCGGCGAAGTCACTCTTCGAGAGCGCGACGATGGCATTGCACACGAGCGATTGATGCGACGCCATGGGACTCAGGACGGCCGATTCATGCAGCGCCTTCGCGGTGTCCGGGTGTTGTGCAAGCCATTGCTCTAGCGCAAAATGGAACAGCCCTCCCGCCATATCGTTCTTGGTCGTTTCGTGCTTGGCCTCGCACAGATCGAGTAGCGAACTCACATCCAGTATGTTCAGATGAGGCAGCGCTGCTTGCAGCACATGGAGCTGAGCGAAGACATCCATTCCTGCACGCATTCGGCGCGCCGCTGCCAGGACGACGTCTACGTGGTCTGCGGCCAATGCGAGCAGTCGTCCCGACGCATAGTCGGCATGGCCAATCTCCTTGCGCCACAGATCATGTGCGGCATCAAACAGCGGGCCAGCCATCTCGTTCCAATTCTTGTCGAGGGCGTCAAAGCGCTCCTTGGCGACAAGGATATTGCGGGCTTCGAGTGATTCGAATTCGAACGCGCTCCCCGCTGACCGGTAACAACCGTTCATTACCACGGGATCGACGTGCTCGTCCGCCTCAAGTTCAAGCGTCAGCACCGACGTACGTTTGTCGTGCAACCGCAGGGCTAGCGCTGCAGGAGAAACTGGCTTGGTCATGCAATTCACCTATCGTTCTTGGCGACGCCTTGGAGTCAGGTTGACGGCGGCGCGCGGGCTGTCCAGCTACACGGCGAGTGCCGAGCGATTTGTACGGATCACGTGGAGACCGAGATATTGCCATGGCTCGCCTACGTGCGACAGTCCATGAGAAATATGGATTGAGACTTTGACAGTCCGATGCTTTTGATAGCTGCGCTCGGTGATCGACCATCCCTGTTGCCGTCGTCTGCACGGTGGCAGCGCGAGTGTGCACCGTCCGATGGGACCTTCGACTTCATGAACGGTGTGACCCGAACCATCTGGCTACTTGCTCACGGTACACAAGTCTTTCCGGTGAAATGCGAGACAGGCAGCGCGGATTTGTTGCGCAAACTGGCTGGCGCCGAGAATGGCGGGTGCCTGCGCGCCGACCAGTTAGTCGCGCCCTACGCGAGCCATGACGAGTACCTTGCGGAGGCAAAACGGTCGCTCCTGGAGAAAGGCATCCATCTCTCAGCCTATTCGCAAGCCAAGCTCAACGCCATCGCCAGGCGGCTCAACGAACGCCCGCGCAAGACACTAAACTTCGATACACCGGCTGAACGATTCCATCAAGCTGTTGCATCGACCGGTTGAATCCGCAGTCGTTCTGCGACCCTCAGTCCCCCCACAGCTCGGCGATGAACTTCCTTTTTCGGGAGAGTAGCCAGGACGGCTGGCGATAACCGGCCTCCGTCTTCCCATCAGGCGCCCACCAGCAAACGTGTCCGCGACAGCGATCTTTCCTATGGCGCTCACTTGTTATCGTTCTGGCCGGATAGCGCCTCAGAACCCAACCTCGATAACAAATCGCCCGTCGGCGCCTGGCCAAAGATCAAATCGACCATGCTCCCAGGATGGGGCGGCAGCCGATTGCACGGCTGCGCACCCCACCCAACATCAGTCAGGCTGCAATGCCTGGCCATGCAGCAAGGCCAGTTCACTCAACACCTGCGTCTCGTGCGCCAGCCAGCCCGCCAGGGAAAGCAAGCTCTCCCAGGTTCCCTGATCCAGATCCACCGGATCCAGACTCGATGAACCATGATCGCTGGCCATAAGCAAGAGCCCATGAAGCTGCGCCGCACGTTGCACAGCAAGGCTCAGCGGATTCTCGCCGGGGCTGTGGGCGGTCACGAGCATGTCGGCACCATTGTGTTCCGCCGTAATACCGTGATGACTATGGCTATACATGGCGCACCTCCGCATACGCGGTTCGCACGCGCTGCTGCATTGTGCAGATACTGAAGATTGCCAATCGCCCAGAATGGGCAAGTAAGAACTGAAGCATGGGAATGCCCCCCTATCCATACAGGTTCAGTCCCGCTCCCCGGGTACTGATTGGGGTGGGCGGGCGCAAGGCAGGGTTAGCAGACCGGGGAATAGGCGAAAGCCGGCGAGCCCGAAGGCTCCCCTGCCAGGGCCCGCCCAAAGAAGGGGCGTGCGCAGGCACGGCGAACGTAAGGATACCGCCAGTAGGCGGTCGTTCGGCCATTTCCTCCGGGCTGCTAAACCCGGTCGCCGCAAGCGCAGCGACGAGCCCAGTATGAAGAGAGACAGCAAGCGCGAGTATGGGCAAACTCTTAAAGAGCAAGCCCAACCGAAACGTCAGAACCCCAGACTAGCCAACAAATCATCCACCTGCGCCTGGTCCGACACCACATCCGGCTTCCCTTCCGGATTCACCTGCGGCCCATTCATCAGCGTCGATGGCGCCTGCACTTCCACGCGCCGCTCGGACGGCACGTTATCGATCAGCACTTGCAGCAGCTCCTGCTCAAGCGTGCGGATCATGTCCATCATCTTCTTGATCACCTGCCCGGTCAGGTCCTGGAAGTCCTGCGCCATCATGATGTCGAGCAGGTGGCTGTTGGTGGCGCGGGCCTGCCCCGGCACCTCGGACAGGAAGGCGCGGGTGTCGAGCACCAACGAGCGGGCGTCGGCCAGCTCCACCGGCTGCTCGAACCAGCCCGCCCAGCGCTTATCCAGCGTCTCGGCCTGCTGTTCGATGTCAGACTGGATCGGCTGCGCCAGTTCGACCGCGTTCAGCGTGCGCTCGGCGGCCTGCTCGGTCATCGCGGCGATGTAGTTGAGCCGGTCGCGCGCATCCGGAATGGCCTGCGCGGCGCGCTCGATTTCCTTGTCCAGGCCGAGCTCGCGCATGTTGTCGCGCAGCATCCGCGTCAGGTTGCCGATGCGCAGGATCAGTTGTTCGGCGGAATCGTTGCTCAGGGTCGGGGTCATGACAAACGCGCCTCCGCCTCAGCCGCCGAGCTTTTCGAAGATCTTGGTGATCTTCTCGTCCAGCGTGGCGGCCGTGAAAGGCTTGACCACGTAGCCGTTGGCGCCGGCCTGGGCCGCGGCGATGATGTTTTCCTTCTTGGCCTCGGCCGTCACCATCAGCACCGGGATCTTGCCGATATTGGCGTCGGCGCGGATCGCCTGCAGCATCGACAGGCCGTCCATGTTGGGCATGTTCCAGTCCGAGATCACGAACTGGAAGCTGCCGTCCCTGGCCTTCTCCAGGCCGGCGGCGCCGTCCTCGGCTTCCTCGACGTTGACGAATCCCAGCTCCTTGAGCAGGTTGCGGATGATCCGGCGCATGGTCGGGAAATCATCCACGACCAGGATCTTGATGCTCTTGTCCACTTTGAGGGCTCCAGGTAAATGCAATATTGGCTAGTCGGTCCAGCTTGTTGTTTCAGCTTGTTGTCTGGTCTTGTTCAGGTTTCCGGGTCCGTTCAGACCCGTTGCGCGCGCGTGCCGTAGGTGGCCAGGCGCGCCATCACGCGCTGGGTCATCGCCGGCAAGGGCACGATTTCATGCACGCCGCCGGCGGCAATCGCCTCCTTCGGCATGCCAAACACGATGCAGGTGTGCTCGTCCTGCGCCAGGTTATAGGCGCCGGCCTCGCGCATGCGCAGCATGCCGCGCGCGCCGTCCTTGCCCATGCCGGTCAGGATCACGCCGATCACGTTCTTGCCGCCGTGCTGCGCGGCCGAATCGAACAACACGTCGACCGACGGGCGATGGCGGTTGACCGGTGCCTCCTGCGACAGGTGCGCGACGTAGTTGGCGCCGCTGCGTGCCAGCAGCAGGTGCGAGTCGCCCGGGGCAATGTACGCATGGCCCGGCAGCACGCGCTCGCCGTGCACGGCTTCCTTGACCGTGATGCGACACAGGCCGTCCAGCCGCTGCGCGAACGAACGCGTGAAGCCGGCCGGCATATGCTGGACGATCAGCACCGCGGGGCTGTCGGGCGGCAGCGGCATCAGGAATTCCTTGATGGCCTCGGTGCCGCCGGTGGAGGCGCCCAGGATGATCAGCTTCTCGGTCGATAGCAGCGGGCTGCGCAGCATCGGCACGGGCGCGGTGCCGGTGGCGGATGCCGCGGCCGGCTGCGTCGCCGCGCGCACGCGGGCACGCGAGGCGGCGCGCAGCTTGTCGGCGATGGTGTCGGTGTATTCCAGCAACCCGTCGCGGATGCCCAGCTTGGGCTTGGTGACAAAGTCCACCGCGCCCAGCTCCAGCGCGCGCATGGTGATTTCCGAGCCGCGTTCGGTCAGCGACGACACCATCAGCACCGGCATCGGCCGCAGCCGCATCAGCCGCTCCAGAAAGTCCAGGCCATCCATGCGCGGCATTTCGACGTCCAGCGTCAGCACGTCCGGGTTCAGGCGCTTGATCAGGTCGCGCGCGACCAGCGGGTCCGGCGCGGTGCCCACCACTTCCATGTCGGGCTGGCTGTTGATGATCTCCGTCATCAGGCTGCGGATCAGCGCGGAGTCGTCCACGCAGAGCACCTTGATCTTGGCGGCAGTCATGATTGATCGTGCTTGTAAGGGTTTCAGGGAAGCGGGCGCGAGAAAGACTGCCGCGCAAACAATTCAGGCGATTGCGCCGGCGCCCGGGCCGAGGTGGCGATGGCGCGGGCCAGTGCGCGCTCGTCGCGCGCCACCGAGACCTGGTCGTCCTGTCGCGTCAGGCGGCGCACCAGCGCCAGCCCGCCGATCGGGAAGTAGCTGACCCGCCGCGCATGTGGGCCGCGCAGGTCCTGCGCCGCCACGCGGACCTCTTCAGTCTTCAGGTAGCGCAGCACGAAATCCGCATTGCGGTCGCCGATATTCAGCGTGGTCATATTGGCCAGCACCGCGCCGCCGCCGAAGACCTTGGCCTCCAGCCGCTCGCGGCGTGCGCCCATCTTGAGCAGTTCGTTGATCAGCACTTCCAGCGCATAGCTGCCGTAGCGCATCGATGCGGACAGCATGCGATCGGCGCTGCCATCGTCGTCGGGCAGCATGAAGTGGTTCATGCCGCCCACGCCGGCGGTCTCGTCGCGGATGCAAGCGGCCACGCATGAGCCCAGCACGGTGGTCAGCACCACGTCCTCGCGGGTCACGTAGTACTCGTTGGGCAGCAGCTTGATGGCCTGCTTGCCGAACTCGCGGTCGAAGTAGGTGCGCGTGGCGAGGGCTTCGGGCAGATGGGGCGTGCGCATCACGGCCTTCCCGACCTGGCCGCATCCGAAGCCAGTTCATAGACGGTCTGCCCGCGCAGCTGGAACGCGCGCGTGACGTAGGAGAAGTTCTCCGAATGGCCGGCGAACAGCAGCCCGTGCGGCTTGAGCAGCGGCACAAAGCGCTCCAGGATGCGTCCCTGGGTCGGCTTGTCGAAGTAGATCATCACGTTGCGGCAGAAGATGGCGTCGAACTGCTCGCGGATGCCCCAGTCGGGCGCGAGCAGGTTCAGCGGCTCGAACGAGATGGTGGCGGCCAGTTCCGGCTTGACCTTGACCGAGCCGGTGCGCGGGCCCGTTCCCTTCAGGAAGAAACGCTTGAGCCGTTCCGGCGACAGCCGCGCCACCTGGTCGGCCGAATAGACGCCGCTGCGGGCCTTGGCCAGCACCTGGGTGTCGATATCGGTGGCCAGCACCGTGCCGGCGCGATCGCCCAGCGCTTCGGCCAGCGTGATGGCGATCGAGTACGGTTCTTCGCCGGTTGACGCGGCCGAACACCAGACACTGTAGGGCCGGCCGGTTTTCTTCGCATGCTCGGCCAGCAGCGGGAAGTGGTGCGACTCGCGAAAGAACGAAGTCAGGTTGGTCGTCAGCGCATTGGTGAAGAATTCCCACTCCGGCGACCGGTCATCCGCATCCAGCAGCGCCAGGTACGAGGCGAAGTCCGACAGCTGCAGCGTGCGCAACCGGCGCGCCAGCCGGCTGTAAACCATCTCGCGCTTGTGGCTGCCCAGCGAGATGCCCGCGCGCCGGTGGATCAGCGCGCGGATTTTCTCGAAGTCGCGTTCGGTCAGCAGGAAGTCGCGCGCTTCGTCGCGCCGCAGGAGGGCGGCCGGCGCGGGAGTCGACCCGGTGTGCCCGGGTACGCTGGCTGCGGTGCGGAACGGCGTCATGGGCTGTGCTTCGGTAATGCGGGAATCAGGCGTATTCGGCTTCGACCAGTGCCATCTCGGGGCTGGTCATCAGCTTCTCGATATCGATCAGCACCAGCATGCGGCCGTCGATGGTGCCCAGGCCGGTCAGGTGCTCGGTCGAGATCGATACGCCGAACTCGGGCGCGGGCTTGATCGCCTCGCCGGTCAGCGTCAGCACGTCCGACACGCCATCCACCACGATGCCGACCACGCGGCCGGCCACGTTCAGGATGATGACCACGGTCTGGTGGTCGTAGCGCACGTTGCCCAGGCGGAACTTCAGGCGCAGGTCGACGATCGGCACGATCACGCCGCGCAGGTTAGTCACGCCCTTGATGAAGTCCGGTGCGCTGGAGATGCGTGTCACGGTCTCGTAGCTGCGGATCTCCTGCACCTTGAGGATGTCGATGCCGTATTCCTCCGACCCCAGCGTGAAGACCAGGAACTCCTGGCCCGAAGCGTCGCTTCCGGGGGTATCGATGTGTCCGATGCCGGCCATGATGTCTTGTTCTCCTGTGATTGGACGATTACTGCTGCAGCGCCGGTTCCTGCCGGCGCACGCCGGTGCGCTGCAGCGCGCCGACATCGACGATCAGCGCCACGCTGCCGTCGCCAAGGATGGTGGCGGCGGAAATGCACGGCACCTTGCGGTAGTTGGTTTCCAGGTTCTTCAGCACCACCTGGTGCTGGCCGATCAGCTGGTCCACCAGCAGCGCAAAGCGCTTGCCTTCGGCCTGCAGGATCACGGCGATGCCCTGCGTGGGTTCCTGCAGCGCGCCGGCGACGTTGAACACGCGGTGCATTTCCAGCAGCGGCAGGTATTCGCCGCGCACGTGCATGACGCGGTCCGAGTTGGCCGCGGTATGGACGTCCTCGGCCTTGGGCTGCAGCGACTCCATCACGCAGTTCAGCGGCAGGATGAAGGTCTCTTCGCCCACCTTGACCGACATGCCGTCCAGGATCGCCAGCGTCAGCGGCAGCACGATGCGGATGGTGGTGCCCAGGCCGGGGCGCGAGCTGATCTGGACGTGGCCGCCCATCTCCTGGATATTGCGCTTGACCACGTCCATGCCAACGCCGCGGCCCGACACGTCGGTGACGACCTCGGCGGTGGAGAAGCCCGGCGCGAAGATCAGCTGCCAGACTTCCTCGTCGGTGATGGTCTCGGACACCGGCAGGCCGTTCTGGATGGCCTTGGCCAGGATGCGCTCGCGGTTCAGGCCGCCGCCGTCGTCGCTGACTTCAATGACGATATTGCCGCCATGGTGCTGCGCGGACAGGATCAGCTGGCCGGTCGCGTCCTTGCCGGCGGCCACGCGCTTGTCAGGGGTTTCGATGCCATGGTCCAGGCTGTTGCGCACCAGGTGCGTGAGCGGGTCGATGATGCGTTCGATCAGGCTCTTGTCCAGCTCGGTGGCCTTGCCGAAGGTGACCAGGTCGATCTGCTTGCCGAGCTTGCTGGCGAGGTCGCGCACCAGCCGCGGGAAGCGCGAAAACACGTAGTCCATCGGCATCATGCGGATCGACATCACCGCTTCCTGCAGGTCGCGCGCGTTGCGCTCGAGCTGGCCCATGCCGGAGAACAGGCGGTCGAACAGCACCGGGTCCAGCGCCGAGGCGGTCTGCGCCAGCATCGACTGCGTGATCACCAGTTCGCCCACCAGGTTGATGATCTGGTCGACCTTCTCGGTCGGCACGCGGATCGAGCCTTCGCCGTGCGCGGCGCTCGCCTGCGGCTTGGCCTTCTCGCGCGCGGCGGAGGGCGCTGCCGCTGCGGGGGCGGGGGCCGTGGCGACCGGGACGGGCGCCGGGACAGGGGCCTCGACCACCGCGGGGGCAGCAGCAGGGGCCTCGGCTTCAGCTTCGATCACGATCTGGTCCAGGTCGATCACGAAGCAGCACACCGCGATGATGTCGTCGGCGCTGCACTGGGTGTTGAGCCACACCACCAGTTCGCCATTCACCTCTTGCTGGCCGGTGATCTCGCCCAGGTTGGCCAGTTCCTCGCGCAGCAGCGCCTGGTCGGAGGCGGAAACCCGGATCAGGCGGATCTTGAGCCCGCCGCCCGCAGGAGCAGCAGCGGGGGGCGTTGCGGCAACAGGTGCGGGCACCGGGGCCGGGGCAGCTGCGCCGGCATGGCCGGCGGCTTCCTGCGCCAGCTGTTGCAGCACGGCGCAGATGCGCGCCAGCGTTTCCGGATCGGGTTCGGTGCCGTTGCGGTAGGCGTTGAGCTGGTCTTGCAACACGTCCTTGGTTTCCAGAAAGGTGTCGATGATGGTCCTGGTCAACGCCAGTTCCTGCCGGCGCGTGCGGTCCAGCAGGTTCTCGAAAATATGGGTGGTCTCGGTCAGCGCCGCGAAGCCGAAGGTGGCAGCCCCGCCCTTGATGGAGTGCGCCGCCCGGAAGATCGCGTTCAGATGCTCGGGATCGGGCGACTCAATGTCCAGGCCGAGCAGCAGCTGCTCCATTTCGACGAGCAGTTCTTCCGCTTCCTCGAAGAAGGTCTGGTAAAACTGTGTGATATCGATATCGACAGACATGGCGTCCTGAGTCACTTGGTTACTGCACTGGCGCTGCCGCAACGGCCGCGCGTCATGGTTTGCTGCCCGTGGGCGCAGGCGCAGGCGCTGAGGCCGCTGCCAGCCCCGCCTGCATCTCCTGCGCGGCCTTGCCGGCCTGCGCCGCCACCGTGACCTCGGCGGCGCTGGCGTTCTCGGCCTCGAAGCGCGCCTGGGCCTTTTGGTTGAGCACCACGATGCTGATGCGCCGGTTCACCGGCGCCAGCAGGTCTTCCTTGTCCAGCGGCATGGTCGCGGCCAGGCCCAGCACGCGCAGCACCTTGCCCTCCTGCATGCCGCCGGCGATCAGCTCGCGGCGCGAAGCGTTGGCGCGGTCGCCCGACAGCTCCCAGTTGCTGTAGGTGCGCTCGCCGTTGGAATAGTTGGCCGCATCGGTATGGCCCGACAGGCTGACCTTGTTGGGCAGCTCGTTCAGGACCGGCCCGATCTCGCGCAGGATGGTGCGCATATAGGTCTCGACCGTGGCGCTGCCGGTGCGGAACATCGGCCGGTTCTGCGTATCCAGGATCTGGATGCGCAGCCCCTCGCTGGTGATGTCCAGCAGCAGCTGCGGCCGGAACTGGCGCAGCACCGGGTTGTTCTCGATGATCTGCTCGAGCCGCTGCTTGAGCGCGCGCAGGCGCTGCGCTTCCTGCTGCTCGTTGCGCCGCTGCTCGTCGCTGGGTTCGTTGGTGCGCGCGCGCATGGTGTCGCCGTCCTTGCGCAGCGCATCCTGGCCGCCGCCCGGGATCACGCTCGGGGTCTGGCTGCTCTTCTCGCCGCCGACGATGGCCACCTTGAGCGGCATGCGGAAGTACTCGGCAATGCCTTCCAGCGTCTTCTTGTTGGCGCTGGACAGCAGCCACAGCACCAGGAACAGCGCCATCATCGCCGTCATGAAGTCGGCGTAGGCGATCTTCCAGCTGTGGTTGCCGTGCGGCCTGGCGTGCGATTTCGCCCGGCGGACGATGATCGGACGCATATCGTGTGCGCTGCTCATGACGGTGCTCCTTGCTGCTTGCGCGCCTTAATTCAGGCTCTTGACTTCACGCACGTGGTCGTCGAGCTCAAGGAACGACGGCCGCACCGTGGAGTACAGCACCTTGCGGCCGAATTCCACCGCCACCAGCGGCGCGTAGCCGTTGAGCGAGGCCAGCAGCACCACCTTGATGCATTCGTAGACTTTGACGTTCTCGGATACCTGCAGCTCGATACGCGCGGCCAGCGGCGAGACAAAGCCATAGGCCAGCAGGATGCCGAGGAAGGTGCCGACCATGGCGTGCGCGATCAGCGCGCCCAGCTCGGCCGGCGGCAGGTCGGCCGAACCCAGCGCATGCACCACGCCCATCACCGCGGCAACGATGCCGAAGGCGGGCAGCGCGTCGCCGACGCGCGACAGCGCATGGGCGGGGATCTCGGCCTCGTGGCGGAAGGTCTCGATCTCGTGGTCCATGAGGGCCTCGATCTCGAAGGCGTTCATGTTGCCGTTGACCATCATGCGCAGGTAGTCGGTGAGGAATTCCATCACCACCGGATCCGACAGGATGCGCGGGTACTGGCTGAAGACGCTGCTGGCGGCAGGGTCCGCGATTTCCTTTTCCAGGAACAGGATGCCCTCGCGCCGTGCCTTGGACAGCAGCACGTACAGCAGCGACATGACGTCCAGGTACAGCTCTTTCTTGTACTTGGAACTCTTGAACAGGCCCGGCAGGGCCTTGACGGTGGCCTTGATGGCCTTTGCTGTATTGGTGGCGATGAAGGCGCCGAAGGCGGCGCCCCCGATGATCACAAATTCCGCCGGTTGATATAGCGCGCCCATGTGGCCGCCGGTCATGGCGTAACCGCCAAGCACCGCCACAACCACGACGACATAGCCAAGAACTACTAGCACGATCGGATCCCCGTCTAAAAACGCGCGTCAGTCACGCACAATTGCCCGGGCACGGGCGAACGGAGAGTGGTCCGTCCGCCAGCGCTGCAAGCTTGCCAGCCGGCGGACCTTGACCAGGATCAGGCGTTGGTCTGCACGGCGGCGGCGTCTTTCGAGAGCTTCTTCACTTTCCCTGCGCGTGACGGCGGACGGCACAGGCTGCACACGAAATTCACGTGCGGCTCATACGCGTGCGTGACAAACTGCCCGCCGCAACACGTGCACCGGGACAGCTGCAGCATGTTGCTCTCGAAGAACCGTACTAACGTCCAGGCACGCGTGAAACTTAAGACAATTTCGCCGCCGAGCAGCGAAACATGCTCAAGGTACAGGCGGTAGGCAGCCACCACCGCGCGAATGCCCACGGTCTCGCCCTCCTGCACCATGAACTGGTAGGCAGAGAAGAACAGCGACGAGTGGATATTCGGCAGCCAGGTGGTGAACCAGTCCGTCGAGAAGGGAAGCATGCCCTTGGGGGGCGAGACGCCGCGCAGCTCCTTGTACAGGCGGATGAGCCGGTCACGCGACAGCGTGGTCTCGGCTTCAAGCACCTGCAGGCGCGCACCCAGGCCGATCAGCTCGATCGCAAGCTGGGTCTGGTTCGCATCCTGGAGCACGCTCTTGCGGCTGGGAACGGAGGTGGCCGTGTAACTCCGGGTCGGCTCGGCCTGCAGGAGCGCGGTCAATTGAGCGACTCCACAGGCTGGCGTGCAAGCAGGATCGCGGCGTGGATCTGCTGCATGTCATGGCTCTTGGCCGTGTGGGTGAGAGTGGACAGGAGCGCATGGTCGTCGAAGCGGAACCTGCACAGCACCATGTTGGATGCCGCCAGCTTGACGAGTTGCGCGGAAGTCAGCTTGGCAAGAATATCCGCAATTTCCTTGCTGACCCCGAGCCGGAACATGGCTTCGACCTGGTTTTCGCGCACCAGGCGTTGCGCGAGCAGCAGATAGGCGAGGTTAACCTCCCTGATCTCCTGGAGAACTTCACTGCTTTCCAATTTATCCCCGCTACCAAAAACCCACCGTGGCCGCTTGTCCGGCGCTTACCGATGCCCTCGCGGGCCCCGGCGACCAGATCGTTTGTTTGCGGCTGGGCGGGTACAACGTACGACTAAGGAACTACGCCCGTGTCAAACTGTAATCAACTCCGTTACAAGTGTTACAGAGTGTAAGTGAGACTGTTACGTTTATATCGGCAATCTACCCGCAATGCCAATCCCTACTTACGCGGGGGGGAAACCAAATGTCGCATGAAACATACATGAGCGCGCACATTTTGTAACAGTTCACACCCCTGACATTTGACCGGAATCAACTCATGTCCCGCAAACGTCATCTCGGTCAAACGCATGGCGGGCCCTTTCGGGAGCCTGCTGGATTCCTCTATTGACGAGTGGCGCGAGTGCGGTTAGCACGCGCAATCTGTCAGAAATAGCCGTTCGAAAATTGCGGCGGGATTCCGCCCGCCAGGCCTATGGCTGGCTCATGGCCGGAACATGCGCCGCAGCCACGCCGCCAGCCGGGCGAACACATCGTCGGGCGCTTCGCGGAACAGCGCCGGGCGCATGCGCTCCACCTGCTCCAGCACGCGCGAGGCTTCTTCCGGCCGCACCGAGCCGTACTCCAGGGCCAGGCCCAGCATGCCGCGCAGCTCGCCCACGCGGGCGCGGCCAGCGGCTTCGCTGTCTTCGGTCTGCAGCGCGTACATCAGGTCATAGGCGCGCTGGCGCAGGCTTTCGGCCAGGCGCCATGCGGGCGTGCGCATGCGCTCTTCCAGCACCCGCACGTCTTCTGCCGAAGCCGCCACCTGCGTGGCGAGCGCCTCGGTGAAGGCGGCATCGGCGCCGCATTCGGACAGCACCTGCGCCGCCCATTCGCGCGCATGCGCCAGGCGCTGGTCCGGCGTCCAGTCCGGCTGCACCGCCAGCCCGAAGCCAAAGCGCTGGGCATCGCGCATCAGCGCCGCCAGCGCATTGGGCAATTGCTTGTCGAACACGCGGCGGGCCCAGCCGTATTCGCCGCCGGACAGCAGCCGCGAGACCGCGCGCTCGGTGAGCGGGCCGTCATGCTGCAGCAGCCGCGCGCGCAGGAATTCCTGGAAATCGGGCGGCAGGAACTCGCGGTCCAGGCCGGTCGAGACCCCGACGAACTGCTCGAATTCCTTGCGCAGCCGGGCCGCATCGTCATGCGGCAGAGCCAGGTTGATCTCGGTCGTCATAGCCTTGCCATCCGGGACGCCGCGCGGCCCGTTGCCAGTGGGGATCAGAACGCGCTCCAGTCGCCGTTGTCGGCGGCTGCCAGCGCGGGCCGCGAGGCTCTGCCTGCCACCAGCCGCGCCGGCTGCGCGGCGACGGCATCAGCCGCCTCGGCTGCGGCGGCATGGTCCGCCGCAGGCGCAGCCGCGGCCTTCGTGCTGGCGGGCAGGGCCTTGGCGACCCGCTTGCCGGCAGCGATGGCGCGCACCGCGCCGGCGGCATGAGACACCTTGGCCGGCACTGCCGTCGCCGCAGGCAGCGAGTGGGCCACGAACGAACCCGCGCGGGCATCCTCGGCCGCCAGGCGGAACGTCGCCACGGCCGCCTGCAGCCGGCTGGCCTGCTCTTCCAGCGCGCCGGCAGCAGCGGCGGCTTCTTCCACCAGCGCCGCGTTCTGCTGCGTGCCCTCGTCCATCTGCGCCACGGCCTGGTTGACCTGCTCGATGCCCGCGCTCTGCTCGGCCGACGCCGCGCTGATCTCGCCCATGATGTCGGTCACGCGCTTGACCGCCTGCACGATCTCTTCCATGGTCTTGCCCGCCTGGCCCACCAGCGCCGAGCCGTTGTCCACGCGCTCCACCGTATCGCCGATCAGCCCCTTGATCTCCTTGGCCGCGTTGGCGCTGCGCTGCGCCAGGCTGCGCACCTCGCCCGCCACCACCGCGAAGCCGCGGCCCTGCTCGCCGGCGCGTGCCGCTTCCACCGCCGCGTTCAGCGCCAGGATATTGGTCTGGAACGCAATGCCTTCGATCACGCCGATGATGTCGACGATCTTCTTCGATGCATCATTGATCTCGTCCATGGTCTGCACCACCCGGCCCACCACTTCGCCGCCGCGCAGCGCCGTCTCCGACGCATTCGCCGCCAGCCCGCTGGCCTGGCGCGCGTTGTCCGCGTTCTGGCGCACCGTGCTGGTCAGCTCTTCCATGCTCGACGCCGTCTGCTCCAGCGCCGCCGCCTGCTGCTCGGTGCGCTGCGACAGGTCGTTGTTGCCCGCGGCGATTTCACGCGAGGCGCTGCCGATGGATTCGGCCGACACCTTGAAATCGCGCACCATGCGCGACAGCTGCTGCTGCATCTGCTGCATCGCATAGACCAGGCTGCCCTTGTCGCCTGCGCGCGTGGCCACCGGCGCGGAGAAGTCGCCTTCGGCAATGCGCGCGGCAATCGCGGCCGCATAGCCCGGCTCGCCGCCCAGCTGGCGCGACAGCGCCCGCGCCAGCAGCACGCCCAGCAGCACCGACAGCGCCAGGCCGCCCAGCACCAGGCCCAGCATCCACAGGCGCGTCGCGTCGTAGACGCTGCGCGCTTCTTCCATGTTTTTGCGGGCGCGGTCGTCGCGGCGCTTGACCATCTGGAACATCACCGCTTCCAGCGCATGGCTGTCCTTGAGCAGCTCGGCGCTCTCGGAGAACACCTGGCTTTCAAACTGCGAGGTATCCAGCGGCTGCTTGCTGACCAGTTCGACGTACTTCTCCATGCGCGCGCGGAACGCCGGCGACAGCTCCTGGTACTGCTTGACCAGTGCCTTGCCCTCGGCCTTCTCGAAAGCGCCAGCGACCTGGCGGATGCGCTCGTCCATGGCGCCGAGCGACTTCACGATCTGCTCCTTCTCGGCCGCCCGCTCGCCCATGGTCGATGCCGACAGCAGCCCGATCTGCGCGCGGCTGGCATAGACCAGGTTGATATTGGCGTCCTGCACGGCCTTCAGCGCCTGCAGGTCGCCGTGGTAGATCTTGCCGGTCCAGTCGGCCATGCGCCCCATGTTGACCACACCCAGCAGCCCCATCACGGCGCCGATCACGGCAACGACCAGGAATCCGGCAACCAGCCTGGTCGTGACGCGCAATTGATTGAACCAATGCATAGCAACTCCCCCTTGTAACTGAAGCCTCGGGCGCGGCGTGCCGCACCCGCTTGGTACGCATGCAGGCCGGTGCTCCGCGCCTGCCTCGTCTTTGATTCGGACTAGGCCTGTGCCAGCGACTGGGCCGCCTCGGCACGCGCATGGGCCGGCAGGCGCTGCGGACGCACCTCGGCCTGCATGCTGACGCGGAAGGTGGCGATGGCGTCGCGCAGGCGCATGGCCTGCTCTTCGAGCGAGCCCGCGGCGGCGGCGGCTTCTTCCACCAGCGCCGCGTTCTGCTGCGTGCCCTCGTCCATCTGCGCCACGGCCTGGTTGACCTGCTCGATGCCCGCGCTCTGCTCGGCCGACGCCGCGCTGATCTCGCCCATGATGTCGGTCACGCGCTTGACCGCCTGCACGATCTCTTCCATGGTCTTGCCCGCCTGGCCCACCAGCGCCGAGCCGTTGTCCACGCGCTCCACCGTATCGCCGATCAGCCCCTTGATCTCCTTGGCCGCGTTGGCGCTGCGCTGCGCCAGGCCGCGCACCTCGCCCGCCACCACCGCGAAGCCGCGGCCCTGCTCGCCGGCGCGCGCCGCTTCCACCGCCGCGTTCAGCGCCAGGATGTTGGTCTGGAAGGCGATGCCTTCGATCACGCCGATGATGTCGACGATCTTCTTCGACGCATCGTTGATCTCGTCCATGGTCTGCACCACCCGGCCCACCACTTCGCCGCCGCGCAGCGCCGTCTCCGACGCGTTCGCCGCCAGCCCGCTGGCCTGGCGCGCGTTGTCCGCGTTCTGGCGCACCGTGCTGGTCAGCTCTTCCATGCTCGACGCCGTCTGCTCCAGCGCCGCCGCCTGCTGCTCGGTGCGTTGCGACAAGTCGTTGTTGCCCGCGGCCACCTGGCGCGTTGCCGTGGAGATACTGGCCATGCCTTCCTGGATCTCGTGCACCACCGACTGCAGGCTGCGCTGCATGGTCTGCATGGCCTGCGCCAGCGCGCCGATCTCGTCGGCGCTGCGGTGCTCGAAGCGCGTGGTCAGGTCACCCGCGCCCATGCGCAGCGCAAAGTCCAGCATGTGGCGCACCGGACGGTGCACGCGCGCCAGCAGCATGGTGCCGGCCGCGAACGACGACGCCAGCGCCAGCGCAAAGCCGCCCCACAGCCACGGACGCACCGCGGCCACGCCTGCGCCGCCCAGGGCTTCCACCGCAACCAGTGCGGCCAGGAACCACACCATGCCGCCGGCCTGCGCCCACAGGATGCGGCGCTTCAGGTTCAGGCGCAGCAGGCCCTGCACCAGGCCGCGCAGCCCGGTGCGCACCACGGCGCCGTGGCGGATCGCCAGCCCGTCCGCGCGGCCGCCACGGAAGCGTGCGTAGGCGGCGCCGGCGGCTTCCACCTGCTCGCGCGTCGCCATCGAGCGCACCGAGGTGTAGCCGACCACGCTGCCATCGACGCGCGTGGGCGTCACGGTCGCATTGACCCAGTAGAAGTCGCCGTTCTTGCGGCGGTTCTTGACCACGCCCATCCAGGTGCGGCCGGCCTGCAGGTCCTGCCACAGGTCGGCAAACGCTTCGGGCGGCATGTCGGGATGGCGCACCAGGTTGTGCGCCGCACCGAGCAGCTCCTCGGCCGCAAAGCCGCTTGCCTCGATAAAGGTGCGGTTGGCAAAGGTGATCCGGCCCTTGAGGTCCGTGCGCGAGATCAGGTAGTCCGATGGGGAGAGCTTGTATTCGCGCTGCGTAACGGGTTGGTTGTTTCGCATCTATGACAGTACTGCAGGCCCGGGCGCGGCAAGTTGCTGCACCCCGGGCGGGTTCGGTCCGGCAGGCGGGGCGCCGGCCGGACAACGTTGGCGCTGCCGCGGGATCACGCCACCGCTTCGAGCGCGGCGAGTTCTTCGGTGTTGAGCAGCTTCTCGATGTCGACCAGGATCAGCATGCGCTGCTCGACCGAGCCCAGCCCGCGGATGTAGTCGGTCGCCAGTTCGCCGGAGAAGTGCGGCGTGGGCTTGATCTGCTCGGCGGCGAGGGTCAGCACGTCGGACACGCCATCCACCACGATGCCGGTGGTACGGTCGTTGAGGTCGACGATGATGACGACCGTGTACTGGTCGTAGCTGACGTTCTGCTGGCGGAACTTGATGCGCAGGTCGATGATCGGCACGATGATGCCGCGCAGGTTGATCACGCCCTTGATGTAGTCCGGTGCGTTGGCAATCTGGGTGACCGACTCGTAGCCGCGGATCTCCTGGACCTTCAGGATGTCGACGCCGTATTCTTCCCGGCCCAGCGTAAAGGCCAGGAACTCTTCGCCCGCGCCGTCTGCCTTGTCGATGTGCTTCATCGTCTAGCCCCCCAAATTGGCTGATGCTGGTTTGCTGGCGCTGCCGCGGCCAAGGCCGCTGGCTGGCACCGGGGCATGACTTCGCCCACCAGTGTTTACGGCAGCAATCCGGGGGACTGAAGCGCGACGCCCGGCCTTCCTTACCCTTCCGAGGTAGGGTGCGCGGTGGACAGCAGCGCCGTCACGGCCTGCATCAGCTGGCCAGGATCGAATGGCTTGGGCAGGAAACCCGAGGCGCCGGCGGCGCGGGCCTGCTCGCGGATGGTGCCGTCCTGCTCGGTGGTCAGCATCAGGATGGGAATGCACGCATAGCGCTCGGTGGCGCGCAGGCTGCGGATCAGCGTGAGGCCATCCATGCCGGGCATGACCTGGTCGGTGACCAGCATGCCGAAGCTGGCGCCGGCTGCGAGCGCATGCGCCTGGTCGCCGTCGGCCGCCTCGGTCACGTCAAACCCTCCTGCACGCAGACAGGCGCCGATCATGCGGCGTAGCGAAGGGGAATCGTCGACGACGAGGATGCTGGGCGATGACATGGAGGCCTCCGGTTTGCGGGACTCGGTTGATCCGCCAGGAAGTTGGACAGCATGGGCAACGCGGCGGCGACGGACGGGCCGGCGCAGGGCTGCGCCGCAAACGCGGGCAGCCTGCCAGACCGGTTATCGGCCGAGTTGCTGACAAACTTTAGGGTCAGGCGCCGCCCTGCCCGCGCAAGGCATCGGCAAAACCGGCAGCATCCAGCGGCAGCGACAGCAGGTAACCCTGCACCTCGTCGCACCCCATTTCATTGAGGATTTCCAGCTGCGATGCCGATTCAACGCCTTCGGCCACCACCTTCATGCGCAGCTCATGCGCCAGCGCCACCATCGAGCCGACGATGGCGCGGCCCTGCGCATCGGTGTCGAGCCCGCCGATCAGGGTGCGGTCGATCTTGAGCGTGCCCACGCGCAGGCGCTTGAGGTAGCCCAGGCTGGAATAGCCACTGCCGAAATCGTCCAGCGCCACCTGGATGCCGAGCGACTGCAGCTCGGCCAGCGTTTCCAGCGACTTGCCGATGTCCTTCATCGCCGCGGTCTCGGTGATCTCCAGCGTGATCGCCGAGGGCGGGATGTCGTGCTGGTGGATCTGCTCGAGCAGGTATTGCGGGAAATTGCGGCTGGCAAAGCGCAGCCCCGAGACATTGATCGCCACCGGCACGGTGGGCACGCCGGCGTCGCGCCACTGGCGCACCTGGCGGCAGACGCTGGTCAGGACCCAGTCGTCGAGCTTGTCGATCTGGCCCGACTGCTCGGCCACGGTGATGAACTCGGCCGGGCTCACCTGGCCCAGCGCGGGATGGCGCCAGCGGCATAGCGCCTCGGCCCCCACCAGCGCGCGCCGGCGCGCATCGTACTTGGGCTGGAACTGCAGCGACAGTGCGTCGTCCTGGATCGCCAGCCACAGGTCGCGCCGGATCACGCGAGTGCGGCGCGCGCGTTCGCCAGCGGCGCTGTTGAACAGGCGCACCTGGTTCGAGCCGCTCTGGCGGGCCTCGGCCAGGCTGACGCGCGCGGCCTGCATCAGCGCCTCCGAGGTCTGCGCATCGCGCGGGTAGATGGCAATGCCGATGTTCACGCCGATCTGCATCTGCAAGCCGCGCGCGGCGATGAACTCGGCCAGCGAGCCGAGCATGCGCGAGCCCAGTTCCTGTGCGCGGCCATGATGAACCAGCTCCGGCACGCCCACGGCAAACTCGTCGCGCGCCAGCCGGGCCAGGAAGTCATGCGGCTCCAGCACGGCCTGCGCCAGCGCGCCGGCGTCCTGGGCCAGGATATCGTCGGCGCGGATCTCGAAGACCTCGTCGACTTCACGGTAGTCGGCAATATGGATCAGCAACACGGCGCAGCCGGTCTCGGCCAGCCGCGCCTGCGCGATGGCCTGGTCCAGCCAGCGGCCGAAGGCGACGCGGTCAGGCATCGTCGTTGCCACGCTGTACTCGCCCACCGTGCCCTGCCCGCGCGCGGCGGCACGCACGGTAAGACGGCCGGGGCGGCCGGGAATGCGCGCGCCGCGCCGCGCCAGGCGGGGCTCGAGCCCGCGCGGCAGGCCGTGCACCTCGTCCGCCAGCTCATCGGCCAGGCCGGCTTCGTGGTGCGCAGCCAGCAAGCCACGCGACTGCGCGCGGTGGACGGCGAACATCAGCGCGCACAGCGCGGTCAGCCCGCCCGCCAGCCAGGCGGGGTGCGGCAGGCCGGCGGCATCGATGCAGCTGCGCGCCGAGACCTGGCCCGCGCTACAGGCGCGGCCCAGGTGGGTGCCAGCCGCGGCCACCAGCCCGGCGCCAGCGACGACCGCCATGATCGCCGCACCACGCCACAGCCGCGTACCCTGGCGCAGCCACTGCACCAGCAGCTTGGCAGCCGCGGTGGCTGCTGCGGCGGCGGCGAAGCTGGCCGCCATCTGCGCGGTGTCGTTGGCCGCCGGCACGCTGCCCGACAGCATCACCACCAGTACAGGCAGGCTTACGCTCAGCTGCGACAACAGTGCCGCCGACCAGGTCAGCGTGCGCAGCGAGCGGCCACCGGCTGACTGGTCCGCACGCCCGGCACGAACGCCGAGGGCGGCGGCCACGCCCAGCAGGGCAGCCAGCAGCAACAGGACGGAACTCAGGGCAATCATTAGGCTGCGCGATGATGAAGAGAATGCGCGAAGAAGGTCAGGACGCGGGGCAAACCCCGCATCATGGCATCTTGCGGTCGCCGTGTGAACAGGGCAATGGTGGGGACAATGGTCTAGAACGCGCTCCAGTCATCATCGGCCCCGGCAACGGCAAGCGCGGGCCTCGCGGCCGGACGGCTTGCCGGAAGCGCCGCGGCCGGGCGGGCAGCAACGGCACGCGGCGCCGCGGCTGCCGCCGGCCGCACCGACATGGTGCGTGCGGTGCGGCCAGCGACAGCCGTCGCGGCCGTGCCTGCCCCTACTCCCGTACCCGTGCCAAGGTTGAACACCGAGACCACGTTCTTGAGCTTCTGCGCCTGTTCTTCCAGCGCACCGGCTGCGGCGGCGGCCTCTTCCACCAGCGCGGCATTTTGCTGCGTCACCTCGTCCATCTGGGTCACCGCCTGGTTGACTTGCTCGATGCCGCTGGTCTGTTCCTGCGACGCGGCGCCGATCTCGTTCATGATGTCAGTCACGCGGCGCACGGCCTGGACGATCTCGCCCATGGTCTGGCCGGCTTCTGCCACCAGCCGGGTACCGCTCTCCACGCGCTGGCCCGACTCGCCGATCAGCGCCTCGATCTCCTTGGCGGCCGAGGCCGAGCGCTGCGCCAGGCTGCGCACCTCGCCCGCCACCACGGCAAAGCCGCGGCCCTGCTCGCCGGCACGCGCGGCTTCCACCGCCGCATTGAGCGCCAGGATATTAGTCTGGAAGGCAATGCCCTCGATCACGCTGATGATCTCGACCACCTTGCGCGAGGCGCCGTTGATCTCGTTCATGGTGTCGACCACGCGGCCCACCACGTCGCCGCCCTTGAGCGCGATCTGCGAAGCCTCGTTGGCCAGCACGCCGGCCTGGCGCGCGTTGTCGGCATTCTGCCGCACCACCGTGGTCAGTTCTTCCATGCTGGCGGCGGTCTGCTCCAGCGACGAGGCCTGTTCCTCGGTGCGCTGCGACAGGTCCAGGTTGCCGGCGGAAATCTGCTGCGTGGCCGATGCCATCGAATCGGCGCCGGTGCGCACGTCGGCAACGATGCCCGACAGGCTGGCCTGCATCGCGGCCAGCGCCTGCATCATGCGGCCGATCTCGTTCTTCGAGACGCTGGCGATGCGCGAGGTCAGGTCGCCGCGGGCGATGCGCTCGAACACAGCCAGCGCTTCTTCCACCGGCGCGACGATGGCGCGGTTCAGCGTGACCGTGCACAGCACCGCGACCGCCAGGCCCAGCACGATCAGCATGATCGACAGCGTGCGGATACGCGCAAAGCTGGCCTGCGCAGCATCGAAGTTGGCCTGCCCGGCTGCCATCTGGAATTTCTGCAGCTTTTCGTGCACGCCCGACATGCTGCGCTGCAGGTCAGGCAGCACCTTCTTCGCCAGCCGCAGGGCCTCTTCCTGGTTGCCCGCCAGCGAGGCCGCCTGCAGCGGCAGCACGCCCTGCTCCATGAACGCCTGGCGCTGCTTGCCCAGTTCCGCGGCGAGCGCCTTTTCCTCAGGATTCTGCGGCAGGTTCAGGTAGCGCTTCCAGGCAGCCTCCGAAGCCTCGACGAACACCCTGGAGCGGTCCACGTGAACCTTGGGGTCGTCCTGCTCGCCCTGCATCACGTTGCGGTCCAGTGCCAGGCGCATGCGCGTGGTGGCCTGCATCGCCTCGCTGAGCGCCACGGTGGAGCCGAGCTGGTTGGCATAAGTCTCCCTGAGGGCATCATTGCTTTGTGAAATGCCGTGCAGGCCGGCACCGCCGACCAGCAACAGCAGCAGCGACAGCATTCCCATGGCGCCCCGCAGCAGGGTCTTGATCTGGATATTGTTGTGCAAGGACATGATGAAAGAAGACTGTGGCAACCCGCGGGGCACACCCCTGGCCCCGTTCCGGCAGGATCGACGCCCAGATGATCCGCCCTGCCCGGATAACGGCGCCGCGTTCTCGTACTTGAGCCGCCGCGCCAGTGGCGGGTGCAATTAATCGGCCATAACCGGTATGTCGGATATACGCCACGTAGGCTGCCCCGCTATCGCCGCGAACGCCGTGCCGAATTTGCCGCGGCCGATTATGGCGATTTGATTTTGGCGGCGGCTGGCTGCTGCCGGGCCGGTTTGCGCACGGCCGCACCATTTGCGGGCCTGAACCCGGAACTGCCGCCGCAACTGCAGCGGGGCAACACCAACGACGACGGAAATGCCGGCGACAGACCACGACACCGAAAGTTCACACAATTATCGGTGCCAAGAATTTTCGCAAAAACGGCATCCGATTAGGACGGCAGGATTTGCAGCGGGCGGCGACCCCGTTATAATTGTTTTCAGCATTTTCACCCCCCGCACACACCCACCGCATTCCACTCCACCGGAAACCGAGGACCCAATGGCGACGTATCAGGAAATCGTTCAGAAAATCAGTGAACTGCAGAAGCAGGCCGAGGAAATCAAGGCACGCGAACAAGCCACGGTGATCGCGGATATTCGCGAGAAAATCGAGCAATATGGCCTGACCGCGGAAGACCTGGGTTTTGGCGCAAAGGTGCCGGCCGGCAAGAAGGCGGTCAACCGCAAGGTGCCGGTACGCTATCGCGACAGCGCCGGCAATACCTGGACCGGCCGCGGCAAGCGCCCGGGCTGGCTGACCCAGGCCCTGGCCCAGGGCAAGGCAGTTGAAGACTTCCTGATCCGCTGAAATACGCGATCGGCAGATGGCAAAACGCCACGGAATTCATCCGTGGCGTTTTTGTTTTCTGGCCCTCCGCGGCACATGCACAACACCGCGCAGACCGGCCCGGGCGTCAGGCGTCAAACCCCTGCGGATTCATCGACTGCCAGCGCCATGAGTCCTGGCACATGCGGTCGATGTCATGGCGCGCGCGCCAGCCCAGCAGCTGGTTGGCCAGCGCGGGATCGGCGTAGCACGAGGCGATGTCGCCCGGGCGCCGCGCCACGATCTCATGCGGCACCGGCTTGCCGCTGGCACGCTGGTAGGCCTGCACGACTTCCAGCACGCTGTAGCCGCGGCCCGTGCCCAGGTTCACGGTCATGCTCTTGCCCTGCGCGCGCAGGTAACCCAGCGCCGCCAGGTGGCCGTCCGCCAGGTCGCAGACGTGGATATAGTCGCGCACGCCGGTGCCGTCCGGCGTCGGGTAGTCGCCGCCGAATACCATCAGCTTTTCACGGCGCCCGCCGGCCACCTGCGCCACATACGGCATCAGGTTGTTCGGAATACCGCGCGGATCCTCGCCAATCAGCCCGCTTTCATGCGCGCCGACCGGATTGAAATAACGCAGGTAGGCAATGCGCCAGTCCGGATCCGATGTTTCCAGGTCGCGCAGGATTTGCTCGCCCATCAGCTTGGTCTGGCCATACGGGTTGGTGGCCGACAGCGGGAAATCCTCCAGGATCGGCACCGCATGGGGATTGCCATAAACCGTGGCCGAAGAACTGAACACCAGCTGTTTCACCCCGGCCGCGCCCATTGCCGCGCATACCGTCAGCAGCCCACCCAGGTTGTTGCTGTAATACTCCAGCGGCTGGCTCACCGATTCGCCCACTGCCTTGAGTGCCGCAAAATGAATCACCCCGCTGATGCGGTGCTCGGCAAAGAGCCGGTCCAGCAACGCGCGGTCGCGCACGTCGCCCTGCACAAAATGCGGGGTCTTGCCGGTAATGGTGGCGAGCCGCTCCAGCACCACCGGGCTGCTGTTGCACAGATTATCCAGGCCGATCACGTGGTAGCCGGCATTGAGCAGCGCAACCCAGGTATGCGAGGCGATATAGCCGGTGGCACCGGTCAGGAGCAAGGTTTCAGGCATGGAAAATAGGTGTCGGAATTCGATTCAGGGCCGGGCCTTGGCCTGGCGGATTCAAAACGTGGCGCAAGCACCTCTTTCCGCCGCGTAGGCCGGCGAAGCTGCTTATTATCCACGATCTGCCGATGCGCCCAGGGTAGCCGGCCCGGCGCGCGGGGCTAGACCCGGCTTCCCGGCGCTTCCGCCACCAGCCCCGCCCGCGCCTGCCAGGCCTCATAGGCGGCGCGCAGCCGCCAGCCGGACTCCAGGTCGCGCATGCCCAGGCATTGGGCCACCTCGGCCGGCGCCGTGCCGGCCTCGAAATGCATGGCGGCGCAGGTATTGCGCAGCGTCTGCGGCGAGGCGCGTTCGCTGCGGCCGGCCAGCACACCGGCCTCGTCCAGCAGGATCTCCACGCGCCGGTAGACCGAGGCGGCATGCATCGGCCGGCCCGCCGGCATGGCGGGAAACACCAGGCCGCCAAGCGTGCCGGAGGCTTCGCGCAATGCCAGCCAGGCCCGCAACGGCGCATGGGCCAGGCTGAACAGCGGCACGGTATAGGCCCGGCCGTTGTCCGCGCGGACCATGCGCAGCGCCATCCGGCCGGGTGCGCCAGCTTCGATGGCATCGACCCGCAGCGCCCGGGCTTCGGCGACCTTCAGGCCGCCGCCGAGCAGCACCGCCAGCAGGGCCGCATCGCGGGCGCGCTTCCATTGGGTGGGCGATGCCGCGGTGAGGGTGTCGCCGGCCGGCATGCCGGCCGGGCCGAGTATCCGCGCCACCAGCAAGTCGCGCTCGCCCGGCAGCAGGAACGCGGTGGGATCGTTCTCGCCATCGGCCAGGTGGGCGCGCACCGCCTGGCTGGCCGGGTTGTGCATGCCCTCGCGCAGCCGCGCCAGGTGATGGAACACCCGTTCGATCAGCCGCGTATAGCGATAGCGGTGCGATTTGTGCAGCTGCTGCGCGTCCAGGAACTCACCGATCTGCTCCGCCGACCAGCTCAGCGGCGGCAGCCCGCGCTCGGCCGACCAGCGCAGCAGCTTGCCCCACATCGCGCGGTACACCACGCTGGTGCCGTGCCGAAAGCCATGCCGTGCCAGCCAGCCGTCGAACGCGCGCTCCGGATGGTCACGCCAGGCGGCCAGGTCGGCATCGAACAAGGCCGCCTGGTCGGGATGGGCAGCCGAGGGCTTGGTGGTCACTGACTCTCCTGCCGGGGGCCGGCGTGCGAGGTTGGGATCCCGCCTATTGTAGACAACCCGTCACTGCCCGGCGGGGCGCCGGCACCATTGGCCCCGCATCGCTTGCACGGTGCCCCGGCGCATGCTATTTTTCCACTCACTATGCAACTGGTTGCATATAAACCTGTAACCAGCCCCCTCAACGAGATGCCCGCGCACCGACGCCAGCCAAGGAGACCGACATGACCACCACCAACCTGATTCCCGCCGCACAGGCCTCACTTGAAGCCTGGCACCAGATGCTGGCCAACGGTTCGATGGCCGGGCTCGACGCCATCGTGGCCGATGAGGTGGTGTTCCGCTCGCCGGTCGCGCACACCCCCTATCCCGGCCGCGACGCGATTGGGCTGGTGCTGACCACGGTGAACCAGGTGTTCCAGGACTTCCGCTATCACCGCAGCTTTGTCAGCGAGGACGGCCACAGCGTGGTGCTGGAATTCAGCGCGGCCGTGGACGGCAAGGCGCTCAAGGGCATCGACATGATCCGTTTCGACGGCGCCGGCCGCATTGCCGAGTTCGAAGTCATGGTGCGCCCGCGCTCGGGCCTGGAGGCGCTGGCCGCCGCCATGGGCGCGCGCCTGGCCAGCCAGAAGGACGTGCTGACCGGTGCGGCCTGACGCAACCCTGTTTCGCAGCACCGCTTTTTCGCTTTACCGAAATACCCAGGAGACTTCACCCATGGCCCTTCCCGCCCAACTCCAGAACCGGCTGTCGCTGCCGGTGGTCTGCTCGCCGCTGTTCATCATCTCCAACCCCGACCTGGTCATCGCCCAGTGCAAGGCCGGCGTGGTCGGTTCGTTCCCCGCGCTGAATGCGCGCCCGGCACCCAAGCTGGAAGAATGGCTGGACCGCATCACCACCGAGCTGGCCGAACACGACGCCAGGCACCCGGACCGCCCGTCGGCACCGTTCGCCGTCAACCAGATCGTGCACAAGTCCAACGACCGGCTTGAACATGACCTGGAGCTGTGCGTGCGCTACAAGGTGCCGATCGTGATCACCTCGCTGGGCGCACGCAAGGAAGTCAACGACGCAGTGCACTCGTACGGCGGCATCGTGCTGCACGACGTGATCAACAACACCTTCGCGCGCAAGGCCATCGAGAAGGGTGCGGACGGACTGGTGGCGGTTGCCGCCGGGGCCGGCGGCCATGCCGGCACGCTGTCGCCGTTCGCGCTGCTGCACGAGATCCGCGAATGGTTCGACGGCCCGCTGCTGCTGTCGGGCTCGATCTCCAGCGGCGACGCCATCCTGGCCGCGCAGGCCGCCGGCGCCGACCTGGCCTATATCGGCTCGGCCTTTATCGCCACGCAGGAAGCCAACGCGCAGGACGGCTACAAGCAGATGATCGTCGACAGCACCGCCAACGACATCGTCTACTCCAACCTGTTCACCGGCGTGCACGGCAACTACCTGCGCGGCAGCATCGAGCGCGCCGGCCTGGACCCGAACGCGCTGCCCGAATCAGATCCGTCGAAGATGAATTTCGGCTCCACCAGCGTCAAGGCGTGGAAGGACATCTGGGGCGCCGGCCAGGGCGTGGGCGCAATCAAGCGCGTGGTGCCCGCGGGCGAGCTGGTGCGCCGCTTTGCCGAGGAATATGCGCTGGCACGCCGCCGGCTGGGCTTGGGCGAGGCCACGCAGGCCGGCACGCGCGCCGTCGACCTGGCCTGACGCAGCCGGTCAGCTGGCCTGGCAGGCCGTAGCCGCCGCCCAAGCGGGCGCGGCTACAGCAGCGGCAGCAGTTCCTCGCCCCAGGCCACCCAGTCCTGCTCGAAGCGGATGCCGCGCTGCAGCAGCGCATAGCGCAACTGTTGCGCGCGGTCCATGTCCGGCGCCGAGAAATCGCGCCGCTCGATGGCCAGGTAAGTCTCCAGCCGGGCCCGGTGCAGCGCGATCAGCCGCCGCATCTCGTCACCGAGGCCAAGCGGCCCGATCACCGCATCGGCGCGCAGCTTGACCAGGATTTCCTCGCGCTGGTCCAGGCTGGCGCCGGGGGTCAGCACCCAGCGTGCCAGTTCTTCACGGCCGGCCGGCAACACCCGGTAGACCTTCTTGCGGTTCTTGCGGTCGCCGCCACCGGCCTCGCCTTCCGCCGCCTCGGTTTCATCCGCGGCAATCCAGCCACTGTCAGCCATCCGTCCCAGCTCGCGATAAATCTGCTGGTGCGTGGCATGCCAGAAATAGCCGATGGAACGGTCAAAGCGCCGTGCCAGGTCATAACCGGACGACGGTTTTTCGATCAGGGAAATCAACAAGGCGTGCTGGGTCGACATGCGTCTGGGCAGTGGCCCGTCGGGGGGCGATGGAAAATGGTTGGAAGCGGATGCGGCAGACCCGGAACCGGGACGCGCCGGCAGCCGCACTTCGCGGGGCTGGCGCTATGGTATCGCAATGCGGGCCTTGGGCAGCACCCTCAGCGATGTCGCCATCGGCGTCGCCAGCAGATGCCATACATTCGTTAAATTTGTCATTTTGGAAATTTCCTGGCAGACAGAATTAAAAAACGCTGAATGGCATTTCTGCGTTGGATGCAATACATTCCATACATTGAAATCCAGTGCGAGCGCATACCCACCCCCGGCCGCACCTTGCAGCAATCCTGGAGTGTGTCCATGACCGGAAGAATCCTGCTTGCCGAAGAGCGCGACGTGGCCTGGGAAGCCGACGCCGTCGAACTCCCGCTCGGCATCCTGCCGCCCATGCGCGACAAGGCGCCCATTTACTACCGCCTGCCCGATACGCCGGACGGGCACCATATCAAGGAATACGCCAGCGGGCTACGCCAGCTAGTGCGCTTTGTCGGCGTCGAAGAACAGGTTGTCAAATTCAGCCTGGGCTGACCGGGCACGTAACCGTTTCCCTGTGGTTGTCTCCTCCGAGCCCGTTCCTGCGGGCAGGGACTTGAACCCGCGAAATTCGCGGGTTTTTTCTTGGCCGGCGGAATCAGAGCTGCGGCGCGCGGCAGGCCGCGCCGTCCGGGTTGGCCGTTTCCGCCATGCCGAACACCGCCCTGGCGCCGCATTGCGAGCCGAACATGCGTGCCTGGTCGTGCCCCACGCCCACCACTTCATAGGCCTGGTGGCGGATCACCAGCCCGGGGCTGGCCAGGTAGCGCTCATAGCGCAGGTAGCCGCGGGCGCGCTGCAGGCGCGTGGGACCTTCGGCCTCAGCGCCGCACGCCTTGTCCAGTACGCGGTGGTTGGGGTCGTTGTCTTCCGTGCCGGCCAGGTAGGTCACCTGACGCCCGGCGTAGCGCTGGTACAGCGACTGGCCATTGGCACCTTTTGCGTAGGGCACGATGTCCTGCATGCCATAGCGGTACTTGTCGTAATCCGGGCACACCGCCTTGTCGTACGGCGCAAACGAGCGGCCGTCCGCGCCAGCCGGGCGCACCGGCGTGAAGTACAGGTAGGACGAGGGGTTGGCCACCACATAGCGCAGGTCGATGCCGCGCGCGCGGATGTGCTCGTCGACATTGTTCAGCACGGCATAGCGATGCACGATCTGCGCACCGCCCGAATGCCCGGCCACGGTCACCCTGGCCACCCGCGGCAAGCGCGCCTTGTCGGTGACGAAGGCCATCAGGTCATCGAGGACCTGCAGTGAACTGACCGTGAACGGCGCGTTGACCGCGTTCTCGCCACTCATCCAGCCCTGCACCGACCATTGCGGCATGCCGTCGAAGCCCTTGCCGTGGTCTGGCGTGCCGGGGAAGTTGGGCGCGACCAGCAGCACCTCGTCCGGATTGCGTCCGCTGGCCTTGAGCAGCGCAGCACCGGCGGCGTAGTAGTCATCGCCGTTGCGCTGCAGGCCGTGCTGCACGAACACCACCTCGCGGATGCGCGACAGGTCTTGGTCGAGCGGATGGTTGGCGTAGACCGGGAAGTCATAGCCCGCGCCCGTGCCCAGGTGCACGCGCTGCCAGTGCGGCTTCGCCTGGGCCGGCGTGGCCGCCGCCTCTATCGCCCTGGCGGCGGAACGCGTGTCGGGTGCGCTGGCGCAACCGGCCAGTACGGCCATGGCGATGGCGGCACCGGCCAATGCCCGGCATGGTTTGCTTGGCACAACGAGAGCAAAGGCTTGCAGCATGGGGAAGGGATTCCTGTGGGAGTGTTTTGCCGGCGGCTGACCCGGACTCGCCGCCCTGGTCAGCCCAGGCGCCTGACCAGCGCCGCCACGTCCGGCCAGGTCACGCGGCGGACCATGACCCGCAGGTCCGGACCGTGGAAATCATCCTCGAACGCCTCGGATTCCTCGCCGCCCAGCCGCTGGTAGAACTCGCGCGCCTGCGTATTGGCTTCCAGCACATAGAGGAACAGCGGCCGCCCGGGCCAGTGCGCGGCCACGCGCTGCGCGCAGTGGGCCAGCAAGCGCTTGCCCAGGCCCTGGCCGTGGAAGGCGGGCAGCACGTGGAGGTTGTCGAGATAGATGCCGAAGCGGGGCTCCGCCTCGGGCAGCAGGCAGGCAAAGCCAGCGGCTTCGCCGTCGACCATGGCCAGCGTGACTTCCACGGGGCCGTCGGCGCCGTTGTGCATGCGGGCGCGCCAGGCGGCCAGCCGTTCCGAGTAGGCCTGGTCCCGCAAGTAAGCAGCCGGCAACATGCCGGGATAGGTGTGCTGCCAGCTGGCGGCGTGCATGGCGGCAAGCCGGTCGGCATCGGCAGCGGTGGCGGAGATCAGCGCAAGATCGGGCATGATAGGCGGCGGTCGGCCTCGGCGCAGCGCCGGCAAGGTGTCGGGAAGCGATCATTGTGCCGCCGCATGCCAAGGCTTGCAAAGCGTGGATGCAGGGATTGCCACCGGCGTGCCTTGCCTGCCTCCCGCGCCATCATGCAACACTCCCGGCGCCGGGAACGAAGGTTGCAGGATCCTGCAAAATCGCCTGCCGCAATGAAGAGGAAGCCTTATGTATATGGTCTACTGGTCCGAAGCCGACGGCAGCGGGCTCAGCCCCCACGCGCAGTCATTCCCAAGCGATGCGATGCGTGAAGCCCTGCACTTTACCGAAGCGCTGCGCCAGCGCCAGCATGCGGGCGAGCCGGTGAGCTTTGTCACGCTGTGCTCGGAGAATCCCAACTCGGTAGGACGAGCCGGGGCGGCGGATCCGCCGCCGGACTATGAGTGGAAGAAAAGGCGGCCTTGAAGCGGCGGCGTGCATCGTGAAACATGGCGCGCTGCCCGGCCGGGCAGAGCCCGGCAACTGGCCCGTCAGCCGATGACGTCGAACTGGCTGAAGTACTCCTCGTTCAGCTCCAGGCCCAGCCCCGGCAGGTTGTCGTCGAGCTGCAGGTAGCCGTTGTCCGGCGCCGGATCGCCCTTGAAGATGTAGTAGAACAACTCATTGCCCACCTCCACGTCGTGCACGGGGAAGTACTCCGACATCGGCGAAGCCGTCGAGGCCATGGTCAGGTGGTAGTTATGCATCTGCCCCGCGTGCGGGATCACCGGCACCGACCAGGCCTCCGCCATGGCGTTGATCTTCTGCGCCGCGGTGATCCCGCCGACGCGGTTGGTGTCGTACTGGATCACGTCCACCGCGCGGCGCTCGAGCAGGTCCTTGAAGCCGTAAGAGGTGAATTCATGTTCACCGCCGGAGATCGGGAACGGGCTCGCCTTCTTCAGTTCGGCATAGCCTTCGATATCGTCGGCAATCACCGGCTCTTCCAGCCAGCGCGGGTTGAACTCGGCCAGGCGCGGCAGCATGCGGCGCGCGTATTCCAGCGTCCAGCCCATATAGCACTCCAGCATGATGTCGACGCCATCGCCGACCAGCTCGCGCAGCAGGCGCACCTGCTCGATGTTCTTCTGCATGCCGGCGGGGCCGTCCTTGGGGCCGTAGCCGAAGCGCATCTTCATCGCGGTGAAGCCCTGGTCGAGGTAGCGCTGCGCTTCTGCCAGGAAAGCGTCGCGGTCGTCATTGTTGTAGAGCTTGGAGGCATAGCACCAGATCTTTTCCTTGGTGCGCCCGCCCAGCAGCTTGAACACGGGCTTGCCAACCGCCTTGCCCATCAGGTCCCACAGCGCGATATCGACCGCCGAGATCGCCGCCATGCCGATGCCCTTGCGGCCCCAGGCATGGGTGCGGCGGTACATCTTCTGCCACAGGTATTCGTTGTCGAACGGGTCCTGGCCGATCACCACCGGTGCCAGGTACTGGTCAACGATCTCCTTGGCCACGCGCGGCGCCAGCGCGCAGTTGCCGATGCCGACCAGGCCGGTGTCGGTTTCCACTTCCACCACCAGCCAGCCATGGAAGCGGAACGAGCCCATGGCGTCGCCGCGCTCGAACAGGATGTCGGTGGCGTTGGTGCAGAAATGCGCCTGCGGCGGCACGGTCTTGCCCTTCCATTCAAAGACACGGGCGCGGACGTTGGTGATCTTCATGTTCAGCTCCTGATGGCGATGCGTTGGCGCGAACGCTCCCCGGCCGCGCCGGGGGCGGTCTTGCTGGATTTGGTGTGGTGAAAGTGGTGGCTAGGCTGTGGCGCGCCGCTGCGCACCCATGCGGCAGACGATCTGGAATGCCTGCAGCGTGGCGCCCGGATCGGCGCGGCCCTGCTGCGTGATGTCGAACGCGGTGCCGTGCGCGGGCGTGGTGATCGGCACCGGCAGCCCGCCCTGCACCGTCACGCCGCGCGAGAAGCCCATCAGCTTGATGCCGATCTGGCCCTGGTCGTGGTACATGGTGACGATGGCATCGAACTGCCGCTGCGACGGCCCGCCCTGCACCTTCAGGAAGATGGTGTCGGCCGGGAACGGACCGTCCGCCGCCACGCCGCGTTCACGCGCCGCGGCCACGGCCGGGGCGATCACGTCGATCTCCTCGCGGCCGAAGGCGCCGTTGTCGCCGTTGTGCGGGTTCAGGCCGCACACCGCGATGCGCGGGCGCGCCATGCCGGTGCGGCGCAGGGCCTGGTCGATCAGGTCGATGGCGCCGCCCACGCGTTCCTGCGTAATCATCGCCGGCACGTCCTTGAGCGCCACGTGCGAAGTCACGCGCGAGGTCCACAGCCCGTCCAGAACATTGAACTCGCAGAAGTTGCCGTGGTAGCGAAGCTGCTCGGCAAACCAGTGCAGCTCATCGCTGTGCGCCATGCCGGCGGCGTGCAGCGAGCTTTTGTTCAGCGGCCCGAACAGGATCGCGTCGGCGTGGCCCGCTTGCGCCAGCTGCAGTGCCAGCGCCAGCGTGCCCAGGCTGTAGCGCCCGCCCTCGGCACTGGCTTGGCCGCGCGCATATGCCGGGCGCTCCGGCAGCTGCCAGTGGTACAGGCGCGGCTTGCCATCATCGGCAAAGGCGGGGGCTTCGGTCTCGGCCAGCGCCAGGTCGACGCCTGCGATCCGCATGCCGTGGCGCCATTCGTCGCGGTCGGCGATCAGCAGGATCTCGGCCTGCGCGGCGGTCGCGGGGTCGGCCAGCAGCTTGGCGATCAGTTCAGGGCCGATGCCGGCGGGGTCGCCCAGCACCATGGCGATTCTTGGACGGGAATTCATTGGACTTCCGGGGTTGTTATTGGTCGAGCTTGACGCCCAGTTCAGCGATCAGCTTGCCATAGCGCACATACTCGGCACGCGAGAAGGCATCGAACTGCGCCGCGGTCAGCGCGCCGGGCACCGCGCCCACATCGGCCAGCCGGCGCACGGTGTCAGGGTCCTTGATCACCGTGGCCAGCGCGCTGCCCAGCTTCTGCAGCGTCGCGGGCGGCGTGCCGGCCGGCGCATAGACACCGTACCACGCACTCATCTGGATGCCGGGCACGCCCGCTTCAGCCAGCGTGGGCACGTTGGGCAGCAGCGCCGAGCGCTGGTCCGCGGTGACCGCCAGCGCGCGCAGCTTGCCGGCCTTGATATGGCTGATGACCGACGGCATGGTCTCGAAGCTCATGTCCACCTGCCCGCCCATCAGGTCCACCAGCGCACTGCTGCTGCTCTTGTACGGCACGTGCAGCAGCTTGCCCTTGATCTGCCGCGCGAAGGACGCGCCGGCCAGGTGCTGGGTGCTGCCGACGCCGGACGAGCTGTAGCGGAACTTGTCCGGATTGGCCTGGATCTGCGCCACCAGCGCCTTGACGTCGCGCGCCTGCACCTGGTTGTTGACCACCAGCACATTGGGCACCGACGACACCAGCGCCACCGGCGCCAGGTCCTTGAGCGGATCGAACTGCAGCTTGAGCAGGTGCGGGGCGATCGCTTGCGAAGTCACCACGCCCATCAGCAGCGTGTTGCCGTCCGGCGCCGCCTTGGCGGTGATGTCCGCGGCAATGGTGTTGGACGCGCCGGGGCGGTTGTCGACCACGACGGGCTGCTTCAGCTGCGCGGCGAGCTTGTCGGAGACGATGCGCGCCATCACGTCGGTGCCGCCGCCGGGCGCGGCACCCACCATCAGCCGCACCGGCCGTGTGTCCTGCGCCCAGGCATTGCCCGTGACTGCCGCCACCGTGGCCAGGCCGGCGAGTGCGCCGGCGATCCATGTCTTCATTGCTGTCTCCGTCGTTTTGCTGTCCGGCTCTGCGGCGCGGATGGGCAGACTATAGGAGCATCAGTGATTGGCCACTACTGATGTTTTTTGAACTGGCGATCACCTGGCGTTATACCTCGGCAGCCGCCTGCTGCGCAGTGCGCGGCAATGCCTTCAGGATCGCGACCAGCTGTCGCGCCGCCGCGGACAAGGCGCCGCCGCGCCGCGTCACGATGCCAAAAGTCTGCTGCCGCGACTGCAGCCGCACGGGCAGGATGCGCAGCATCTTCTGGCGCACGAACATCGCCGCCACGCCGGTCGGCAGCAGCGACACCAGCCCGGGGTCGCCCTGCAGCATGGCCACCGTGACGAAGGCCGACGAGGTCGAGATCGCATTGGCGGGGAAGCTCATGCCGGCCAGGTCCAGCTCGCGCTGCAGCAGCGCGTGCATGGGCATATGCCCGGCGTAGGTGATCCAGCGATAACCGGCGAGGTCGGCAAACCCCATCGCACGCGCGCGCGGCGCCGGATGCGAGTGCCCCACCACGACCGCGACCTGCTCATCGTCCAGCGGGTGGTAGTGGTAGCGGGCCGGCTCACCGCTGACCAGCGAGCGGCCGATCACCACGTCGAGGTGGCCGTCATCGAGCAGCCCCAGCAGGCGCAGGCTGGTGTCCTCGATGATCTCCAGCGCCAGTTCCGGCTGCGCCTGGCGCAACTGCGCCAGCGCCGGCACCAGCACCTCCGGCACCGCGCCCATGATCACGCCGATGGCCACGCGCCCGCCGCTGCCGGCGCGGATGCCCGCCACCTCCTCGCACATGGCGCCCAGGTCTGCCACCAGCTGGCGTGCGTGCCGGATCACGCAATGGCCGAAGGCATTGGGACGCATGCCGCGTCTGGAGCGCTCGAACAGCGGCGCTTCCAGCATGCCTTCCAGCTCCTGCAGCGACTTGCTGGCCGCCGACTGGGTCATCGCCATCGCCGCGGCGGCCTGGTGCAGGGAGGAATGCTCGTCCAGCGCGATCAGCAGTTGCAGCTGCTTCATGCGCAACCGGCCGGTCAGGGTGTCGAGGGTGGATTTCATGAAGGTTCTGTGAGTCGCAAAAGCGATCACCAGATGGAAAGGTTTCAATATACAGCCAGGGGGGCGGCTCGTATATTGGCCCGAACCAATTCACAAGCAGCCGGAGGAGACCATGACCCGCACCCCAGCCCCCACCGTCTACCGCGGCGTATTCCCGGTAGCGCCCACCATCTTCGACGCCCAGGGCGGCCTCGACCTCGACGGCCAGCGCCGCTGCATCGACTTCATGATCGATGCGGGGTCGCACGGCATCTGCATCCTGGCCAACTTCTCCGAGCAGTTCGTGCTGAGCGACGACGAGCGCAACGTGCTGATGAAGACCGTGCTGGAACACGTGGACGGCCGGGTGCCGGTGATCGTCACCACCACGCATTTCAGCTCGCGCCTGTGCGCCGAGCGCAGCCGCGCGGCGCAGGATGCGGGCGCGGCCATGGTGATGGTGATGCCGCCCTACCACGGCGCCACCATCCGCGTGCCCGAGCGCAGCATCTATGAATTCTTCGCCACGGTCTCGGATGCCATCGACATCCCCATCATGATCCAGGACGCGCCGGTCAGCGGCACCACGCTGAGCGCACCGTTCCTGGCGCGCATGGCGCGCGAGATCGGCAATGTGTCGTACTTCAAGATCGAAGTGCCGCAGGCCGCGGCCAAGCTGCGCGAGCTGATCGAACTGGGCGGCGACGCCATCGTCGGCCCCTGGGACGGCGAAGAGGCCATCACGCTGATGGCCGACCTGGAAGCGGGCGCTACGGGTGCGATGACGGGTGCGGGCTTCCCCGACGGCATCCGCCAGATCCTCGATGCCTGGCAGGCCGGCGATGCCGAACTGGCCGCGCAGCGCTACCAGCAATGGCTGCCGCTGATCAATTATGAAAACCGGCAAGGCTGGCTGGCCACCAGCAAGGTGCTGATGCAGGCAGGCGGCGTGATCGCGTCGGACGCGGTGCGCCATCCGCTGCAGCCGATGCACCCGGCCACCCGCGAAGGGCTGCTGAAGATTGCGCGGAGGCTGGATCCGCTGGTGTTGCGCTGGGCCCGCTGATCTCATCGAAAGGACAAGGCATGACAATCTCAGGCGAACTCCTGATCGGCCGCCGCGCTGAACGCGGCGGCAACGGCACCATCCACGCCATCGACGCGGCCACCGGAGCCACCCTCGAACCGGCATTCGGCGGCGCCACGCCCGCACAGCTGGACCAGGCCTGCGCGCTGGCATGGCAGGCATTCGACACCTACCGCGAGACCACGCCCGAGCGGCGCGCCGATTTCCTCGAAGCCATCGCCGCCAACATCCTGGCGCTGGGCGATACCCTGATCGACCGCTGCACCACCGAATCCGGCCTGCCGCGCGCCCGCATCGAAGGCGAGCGCGGCCGCACCGTGGGGCAGTTGCGCATGTTCGCAAGCCTGCTGCGCCAGGGCGACTTCCTTGAACTGCGCGTCGACCCCGCGCTACCTGAACGCAAGCCGCTGCCGCGCGTCGACCTGCGCCTGCGCCATATCGCGCTGGGGCCGGTAGCAGTATTCGGCGCCAGCAACTTCCCGCTGGCATTCTCGGTGGCCGGCGGCGATACCGCCTCGGCCCTGGCCGCGGGCTGCCCGGTCGTCGTGAAGGCGCATCCGGCGCACCCGGGCACATCGGAGCTGGTCGGCCGCGCCATCCGCAAGGCCGTCGACGACATGGACCTGCCCGAAGGCACCTTCTCGCTGCTGTTCGATGCCGGGCTGGAGGTCGGGCAAGGGCTGGTGGCCGACCCGCGCATCAAGGCCGTCGGCTTCACCGGCTCACGCGCCGGCGGCATGGCGCTGATGGCGATCGCGGCGGCACGGTCCGAGCCGATCCCCGTGTTTGCCGAGATGAGCAGCATCAACCCGGTACTCCTGTTCCCGCACGCACTGGCCAATCGCGCCGAAGCCATCGGCACGGCGTTTGCGGATTCGCTGATGCTGGGCGCGGGGCAGTTCTGCACCAACCCCGGCCTGGTGCTGGCGGTTGCGGGGGATGACCTGGAGCGCTTCCTGCATGCCGCGGCTGCGCGGCTGGGGGCGCTGCCGGCTGCGACCATGCTGACGCCCGGCATCCATCGTGCCTATTGCGCCGGCGTCGATAGGCTCGCTGGCCATGCGCAAGTGCAGACCGTTGCGCGTGGCGCGGCGGGATCGGCTGCACAGGGACGGGCCGCGCTGTTCGCCACCGACGCCGGTGCCTTCCTGGCCGACGAAGCGCTGCGCCACGAAGTCTTCGGCGCCGCCTCGCTGGTCGTGCGCTGCCGCGACCTCACCGAGATGCGGCGCGTCATCGACGCACTGGAAGGCCAGCTGACCGCCGCCCTCCATATCGACGATGCCGACCACGACGCCGCCCGCACCTTCCTGCCCGCGCTGGAACGCCTGGCGGGACGCATCCTGGTCAATGGCTTCGGCACGGGCGTGGAGGTCGGGCATGCGATGGTGCATGGCGGGCCCTGGCCGGCAACGTCCGACGGCCGCAGCACCTCGGTCGGCAGCCTGGCCATCGCGCGCTTCCTGCGCCCGGTCAGCTACCAGGACATGCCGCCCGGCCTGCTGCCCGCGTCGCTGCGCCCGGACAGCCCGCAACGCCACGCGTGGCGCCTCGACGGCAAGCGCCAAGGCATGCCCGGCTGAGGCTCATCTCGACAACGCCCGCAACGCATCGATCAGCAGGCTCATCGATGCCGTCGGCGGGCGGCCCCGCCGCGTGACGATGCCATAGGGCCCCAGCTTGCGCGGCAGGGGCAGCGGCAATACCGCCAGCGCGCCAAGCCTGCCGTAGTAGGCGGCGACCGACTCCGGCAGCACCGCGATCAGTTCGCTGTCCGCCAGCAACGACGTGGTCATCAGCACCGCCGCGGTCTCGATGGTCGACGGCGGCGCCGGCACGCCGGCATCCTCGAACGAGCGGTCGATCAGCGCGCGCATCGGGCTGGGGCGCGGCTGCATGATCCACGGGTAGCCCGTCAGTTCCTCGAACGACAGCTTGCGGCGCCGCGCCAGCGGGTGCTGCGGCCCGACCACGATGGCCAGACCCTCGTCGCCCAGTTGCTCGAAGTCCAGCCCGCTGCTGTCCCAGCCATCCGGCACGCGCCCCAGCACGATATCGAGCTGGTCGCGCTCAAGCTGCGGCATCAGCACATCGCTGGTCTCCACGTGCACCGCCACCTCCAGCCGCGGATGATCGCGATTGAGCTGCCGGATCACGTCGGCAAGCAGCCCCGGCGTGGGCGCCATCACCGCCCCGACCCGCACGCGTCCGATCTTGCCGGACTCCAGCGCCACCAGTTCATCGCGCAGCCCGCCCATGTCGGCAAACACCAGCCGGGCATAGCGCGTGGCCGCCAGCCCGAAGCGCGTGGCCCGCAGCCCGCGCGCATGGCGCTCGAACAGCGGCACGCCGAGCAGGTCTTCCATGTCCTGCAGCATCTTGCTGACCGCGGGCTGCGTGAGCGTCAGCGCCTCGGCGGCCTGGCGCAGGGAGCCGCGCTCCTCCACCGCCAGCAGCAGGCGCAGGTGCTGCATTTTCAGGCGGCCGTGGAGGGTGCTGACGGGTGGGATCATGGGTGGGACCAAGCGTAGGGAAGCGTGAGGGCAGGCTTTCGCCTGCGATCACAAATTCTTATCGCTTCGCCCCGTATGGTCAAGCCGGATATATCACTGTCACGCCGACGGCAGCCGGCATCGGATTACTTCTTTGGCGATTCCAGCGTGACTTTCGAGGGGGTGATTTCGCCGACATCCTCCCACGCCTTAGTGTCGAAGCGGAATCTGGCGACGGCGCAGGTCGGCATGTCGGTGATCTCGTCCGACAAGCGATGCGCGAAGTCGGTGAACTCGGGGTTGTGACCGAACAGCATCACGCAATCTAGCTTCTTGTCGAGCGCACGAACGACGGCCAGCAACGCCTCCGCGCTGGTGGCATACAGCTGGTCATCGAGCGCGATGTCCTTGCGTGCATAGCCGAGCTCGTCGGCAATCAGTTGCGCTGTCGTCAGCGCACGCAGGGCCGGACTCGACAGGAGCAGGTCGGGCTTCAGCTTGCGCTCGGCCAGGCGCTTGCCCATTTCCGGGGCGTCTTGCAGGCCACGGTCATTCAGGGGGCGCTCACGGTCGGGCAAGGAGGGATCGTCTTTGCTTGACTTGGCATGCCGGACGAGAAACAGGGTCTTCATGTTTCCTCCTGATCCAGAGGATTGATGTCGATTGCGCGCGCCAGGAGACCTGCACACGGCGACTGGCCTCGCCGCCACGCCCGCCCTATAGTGGACTTGGATGGGCGCGATTGCAACGCGATGCACGTCTACGCACCACCCGTCGGAGGACTGCGCCATGCCGAGCAATTCAGAAGCCATCGAGGTTGTGATCCCGGCCGGCGGCGTGGACCTGCAAGGCATACTCACGTTGCCGCCCGGCGCGGTCGCATTGGTATTGTTTGCGCACGGCACGGGCAGTTCCCGGCTTAGCCCGCGCAATCGATATGTGGCCGCGGAGCTCAATCGCTGCGGCATGGCAACGCTGCTGATGGACCTGCTGCTGCCGGACGAAGACCAGGTGCAGGCCATCCGCTTCGACGTCGAGCTCCTGGCAACACGGCTGGCGCAGGCAACCAGCTGGGTGGCGCGGCAGCAAGCCGTGCCACAGCGGTTCGGCTACTTCGGCGCCAGCGTTGGTGGCGCCGCGTCGATCCGTGCCGCATGCCAGTCGTCTGTCCCGATACACGCCGTCGTTTCGCGCGGGGGCCGGGTCGACCTGGCGGGCCCCGACGCCCTTGCGAAACTGCTTGCGCCCACCATGCTGATCATCGGCGGGCTGGACCTGAGCGTCCTGGAACGCAATGAATCGGCCTATGCCCAGCTGACATGCACCAAGAAGCTGGTGATCGTGCCCGGCGCCTCCCATTTGTTCGAGGAGCCCGGCGCACTGGAATCGGTCGCTCGCCTGGCGGCGCAGTGGTTCGAGCGCTATCTCGGCAAGGACTCGCCCTGAACAGGGCCAGCAGTCTGCCCCTGGCGTCGAAGGTACAATGCCCTGGCCCGGCCTGACGGCCACCCGGGCATTGTCACTTTCGCCAACCTCCCAGGGAACAGGACACCACCCATGCGCGAACCCAGCCGGGCGTTCCTCCTCGGTCCGCTGCTCAAAGGCGTCTCGCGTTCGTTCTATCTCACGCTGCGCGTGCTGCCCGAGCGGATGCGCGATCCGGTCGGCCTGGCCTATCTGCTGGCGCGTGCCGCCGACACGATTGCCGATACCTCGCTGATCCCGCCACAACGGCGCCTGGCGCTGCTGTTGTCGTTGCGCGACCAGGTCAACGGTGCAACCACAGACATGGCGCTGGCCGACAGCATCGCAACCGAGGTGGCTGGCCGGCAGGAACAGTCGGACGAGCGCATCCTGCTCGAGTCACTGGGCCCTGCGCTGGCGGTGCTGGCGCAGCTGGAGCCGGACGACCGGCAAGCGGTACTGCAGATCGTATCGACCCTGAGCGAGGGCATGGAATTTGACCTGCGCACCTTCCCCGATGAAAACGCAGGCCGCATCGTCGCACTGCGCGAGCCGGAAGAGCTTGACCGTTACACGTACCTGGTCGCCGGATGCGTGGGCGAGTTCTGGACCAGCATGACCGCCGCGCACACGCCTGGCGCGATCGGCAAGCCCGACGCCATGCTGCGCCGCGGGGTCCGCTTCGGCAAAGCCTTGCAGATGACCAATGTGCTGCGGGACTGCGGCAAGGACCTGCGCATCGGCCGCTGCTATCTTCCGGCCACGATGCTGCACCAGCATGGCCTGAGCCCGCAGGATCTGCTGCTGCCGGACGCCTCGCTGCGCGCGCGGGCCTTGATGCTCGAGCTCGTGCGCAAGACGCTGGACCACTTTTGCGAGGCCATGGCGTACACGCTTGCCATTCACCCGCGTTTTATCCGGCTGCGGCTGGCTTGCCTGTGGCCCGTCCTTATCGGCATGGAAACGCTGTTGCTGCTGGTGCGCAACGACGACTGGCTGGACCCGGCAAAGGCGTCCAGACTGCAGCGCGGCAAGGTGTATCGGATCATTGCGTATTCGCTGCCGATGGTCCTGTCGAACAGCCTGTTGCGCATCTGGTTTGCGCGCCAGATGCGCAACATCGATGCAGTCATTCGCGGATTCAATGGCCGGTGAATACCGTCAGCACCCCCGTATAGCCATAGAGGTGATCCCTTGCGATCTCGCCGCCGGCAAAGAAGCCAGCCAGCGGCAGGTCGCCAAGCGCGCGGCGTACGGTCTGCAGCTCGGCATGCGGCGCGCCGAAATGCGGCCCGCCCCGGCCTGAGCAACTGATGTAAAGCGCGCCACGTGCGCGGCTGCCGCCGCGTTCGATCTCCGTGCGGATCTCGGTGGCGACGCGCACCAGGTCCGCGCGCGCCGCGTCAGCATTGCGCATGCAGAAAGCCAGCCGCATGCCGGGCTCGACCATGTCGGCCAACGCCAGCATGCGATGCTGCACGTCCAGGCCGATCAGGTGGCGCACCAGCGTGTCCGAGCCGAACCTGCCGGGCAGCACCGGGGCATCGTCGGCGGCTGAATTCAGGCCGGCCAGCGTTCCGGCCAGCGCCTCCGCCATGGTCTCCACCTGGGCATCGCGCTCGACGCCCAGGTCATTCAGGATGCAATCCAGGGCCGGCTTGCCGTCCAGCTCGAACAGGAGGTTGTGATCGCTGCGCGTCACGGCGCGCACCGGCCCGATCGGCTGGCAGCCCTGCGTGACGCGGGAGACCAGTTCGATCCCGGGGCCGAACAGCACGCCCGACAGCCCACCGGAGAAGACGCCATCGGCAATATGCAAGGTACGGTTGCGGGCCGACGACAAGCCGCCGAACAGGTAACCGGTGGCCGTGCGCGCGCTCAGCTCGTGCAACAGGTCCTGCACGTCCGGCGTACTGCCCTCGGCATGCACCAGCGCGGTATGGGGAACGAAGCCGGAAGACGCCGGCGGCAAGGGCTGGCGCCCGGAAAACAGCTGGAACGCATCGCGCGGAAACGGCGCCGCCATCAGCACCATGGCCGGCTCGTCGAAATACTCCTTGCCGCTGGCGGATACGCCCAGGCCGACCGTGCCGACCCAGGACACGCCGGGCCAGTTCTGCTGCAGCGCGGCAAGGATGGCCTCGGCGGCCAGCGCGTAGTAGTCGCTCAGGTAGCACCAGCCGAGCGTGAGCGGCGGCGCGTTGTCTGCCTTCGCCTGGCGCAGGAAATCCTGCGTGTCCAGCTGGCGCTGGCAGTCCGCCAGCGCGACCTGCCATTCGACGTGGGCCGCGTCAGCGTGAACGAAGGAAAGGTCATGCATTTTGGGATCCTCCGTATTCAGGCTGGCGACATCCATTGGACTGTTGCCGGCAAGGGGTGTTCAGCCCCCGTTCTGGCAGCCGGTCGGCTGCCGCGGCCGCTCCTGCGCGATCTCCTCCTGTAACGCCAGCGCCGCCCTTGTGAGCGAGGCCGTTACTCCGCCTTCGCCCCCGATTCCCGCGCCACCTTGCCCCACTTGTCGGTTTCGGCGCGGATAAAGGCAGCAAGCTGCGTTGGCGTCATGTCACCAGCGGTCACGCCCTGCTCGTCAAACCGCTTCTGCACCTCCGGCGCCTTCAGCAGCTTGCCCAGCTCCGCCGAGACGCGCTGCTCGATCGCCGCGGGCGTGCCGCGCGGCGCCATCAGCGCGAACCATGTGGTGACTTCATAGCCCCTGACGCCGCTCTCCGCCAGCGTCGGCACGCCGGGATAGGCGGCGGAACGCTTCGCGGTGGTGACCGCCAGCGCCCGGACCTTGCCGCTGCGCACGTGCTGCGACGCTGACGGGCTGGTCTCGATCGCCATCTGGATCTGGCCCGCGATCAGGTCGGTCATCATCGGCGCGCCGCCCTTATACGGCACATGCGCAATGTCGGTGCCGGTCAGCGCGCGGAACAGCTCGCCGGACAGGTGCTCGGTGCTGCCGATGCCGGCCGAGCCGTAGTTGACCTTGCCGGGATGCGCCTTGATATAGGCGATCAGGTCGGACACGGACTTCACCGGGATCGCAGGATTGACCACCAGCACATTGGGCGTCAGCGCCACCAGGCCCACCGGATCGAGGTCGCGCGTGAACTCGTAGGGAAGGCTCTTGTAGATGGCCGGCGCCATGGTGTGGGCCACGGTGGCCAGCAGGAAGGTGTAGCCGTCGGCCGGCGCGCGCGCCACGTTGGCCGCGCCGAGGGTGCCGCCGGCGCCGGGGCGGTTGTCCACCACCACCGGCTGCTGCAGCGCCTCGCCCAGCTTCTGGCCGATGGTGCGGGCGAGGATGTCAGTGGTGCCGCCGCTGGCGAAGGGCACTACCAGGGTGATCGGCTTGGCCGGCCAGTTGTCCGCGGCGAACGCGGCGGGCGCGCCCAGTACAGCGGTACCGGCGAGGCCGGCCACCACGGCGCGGCGCATGCGCGAAACGGTTGTCATGCAGTCTCCTTTGCGGGAAGTCATGTTGTTATGGAATGGCGGCTGCGTAGTGTCGCTTCCGCCGGTTTCTGACCGGTGCGACTCTACGCAGCCGCTGGCAAGCGCGCCATCGGGCGGGCGTTAACGGGTCTTCAGGATTCGTGAACTGCGGCAGGTTTTCCGCTACCATGCGGGCAAATTGCGGCAGCGGGGACGCGACATGGAACTGAGGCAACTGCGCTACTTCGTCAGCGTGATCGAGCATGGCAGCATGGGCAAGGCGGCGCTGGAGCTGGGCGTGGTCACGTCCGCGCTGAGCCAGCAGATCAGCCGGCTGGAGAGCGAGCTGTCGACGCGGCTGCTGCAGCGCACTTCCACCGGCGTGGTTGCCACCGATGCCGGGCTGGCCTTCTGGCGCCAGGCCCAGTTGGCGCTGCGCCATATCGACGATGCCGCGCAGGCCGCGCGGCAGGCGCGCCTGTCGGGCCATGTCAGCGTGGGCCTGCCGCCCAGCACCGCCGCGGTGCTGGCGCTGCCCTTCATGCAGGCCATGCGCGAGCGCTACCCCGACGTGCGGCTGCGCATGGTGGAGAGCCTGTCCGGCTACCTCGGCACGATGCTGAGCGCGCGCCAGATCGACCTGGCGGTGCTGTTCAGCGAGGAGCCCGCGCAGCGCTGGAGCGTGCTGCCGCTGCTCGATGAGCGCCTGTTCGTGATCGGCGCCGAGGGGCTGGCCGGCATGCCGCGCGGCGAGCAGACCTCGGTGGCGGCACTTGGCAAGCTGCCGCTGATCCTGCCCAGCGGCTCGCACGGGCTGCGCGCGCTGGTCGCCGCGTGCTTTCGCCAGGCGAAGCGCGAGCCCCAGGTGGTGGCGGAGATCGACGGGCTGGCGATCCTGATGGACGCCGTGCGCGGTGGCCTGGGCGCCACCATCCAGCCGGGCGCGGCGCTGGCGCGCAGCCATGGCACGCCCTACCGCAGCATACTGGTCACCGACGCCGGCGCCACGCGGCCCAACCTGCTGGTCAGCCTGTCCGACGATGAACTGTCGCCGGCGGGCCTGGCCGCGCGCGTGGTGCTGGCCGACGTCGCCACCACGCTGGTGCGCGAGGGGCGCTGGCCCGGCGCCACGTTGCGCCCGCGCTGACCCGGCTGTGCCCAGGCCGGGCTTCACGAAAGCTGAAGCCCCCTTGCCGCGCCCCTGCTGGCGCCCGCCCGCCTTGCCCGCCAAGATGGCGCCAGCAAGGAGACAATCCCCATGGTCGACGTATTGGTAATTGGCGGCGGCAACGCGGCCCTGTGCGCGGCGCTGATGGCGCGCGAAGCCGGGGCCTCGGTGCTGCTGCTCGAATCCGCGCCGCGCGCCTGGCGCGGCGGCAACTCCCAGCACACGCGCAACCTGCGCTGCATGCATGACGCGCCGCAGGACGTGCTGGTCGATGCCTATCCCGAGGAAGAGTACTGGCAGGACCTGCTCAAGGTCACCGGCGGCATCACCGACGAACACCTGGCGCGGCTGGTGATCCGCGCGTCATCGACCTGCCGGCCGTGGATGCGCAGGCATGGCGTGCGCTTCCAGCCGCCGCTGTCGGGTGCGCTGCACGTGGCGCGCACCAACGCTTTCTTCATGGGTGGCGGCAAGGCGCTGGTCAACGCGTACTACCGCAGCGCCGAAGCGACGGGGGTGCAGGTCCGCTATGAAACCCCGGTGGACGCGATCGAGCTGGACGGCGACCGCTTCATCGCCGCGCGCAGCGGCAGCCAGCGCTTCACCGCGCGCGCCTGCGTGCTGGCCGCGGGCGGCTTCGAATCCAACCGCGAATGGCTGCGCGAAGCCTGGGGCCGGAACGAACGTGGCGAATGGCCCGCCGACAACTTCCTGATCCGCGGCACGCGCTTCAACCAGGGCGTGCTGCTGCGTTCCATGATCGACGCCGGCGCCGACGCCATCGGCGATCCGTCGCAATCGCACTGTGTCGCCATCGACGCGCGCGCGCCGCTGTACGACGGCGGCATCTGCACGCGCATCGATTGCGTGTCGCTGGGTATCGTGGTCAATCGCGACGCCGTGCGCTTCTACGACGAAGGCGAGGACTTCTGGCCCAAGCGCTACGCCATCTGGGGCCGGCTGGTGGCGCAGCAGCCCGGGCAGATCGGCTATTCGATCATCGACAGCAAGGCCATCGGGCGCTTCATGCCGCCGGTGTTTCCCGGCGAGAAGGCCGACACGCTGCCTGAGCTCGCGCGCAAGCTGGGGCTGCCGGAAGCGCAGTTCGCGCGCACGGTGCAGGACTACAACGCGGCGTGCCGCGTCGGCACCTTCGACCACACCGCGCTGGACGACTGCCACACCGAAGGCCTGGCACCGGCCAAGACGCATTGGGCCAGGCCGCTCGACCAGGCGCCGTTCTACGGCTACGCGCTGCGGCCGGGCATCACCTTCACTTACCTGGGGCTCAAGGTCAACGACCGCGCCCAGGTGCACTTTGGCGGCAAGCCAAGCGGGAATCTGTTCGTGGCAGGAGAAATGATGGCCGGCAACGTGCTCGGCAAGGGATACACGGCCGGTGTCGGCATGTCGATCGGCACGGCCTTCGGGCGCATCGCGGGCACGCAGGCTGCATTGGCGGCGGGCATCAACACGGGAGCCGTCCATGCAGAAGCTTGAAGCCCTGACGCGCGAGGCCGCGCAACTGGCCGGGCAGGACGCTGCCGCCCCGGCGCCGCAGTCCCGCGTCATCCGCGTGCTGCCGCTGACCGACAATGAGGCCGAAGTTGCCCGGCAGATGCAGATCTGCAATGCCTGCCGCTACTGCGAAGGCTTCTGCGCGGTGTTCCCGGCCATGACCCGCCGGCTGGAGTTCGGCAAGGCCGACGTCAACTACCTGGCCAACCTGTGCCACAACTGCGGCGCCTGCTACCACGCCTGCCAGTACGCGCCGCCGCATGATTTCGGCGTCAACGTGCCGCAGGCGATGGCAAAGGTGCGGCTGGAAACCTATAGCGAATATGCATGGCCCGCGCCGCTGGGCAAGCTGTACCAGCGCAACGGGCTGACGGTGTCGGTGGCGCTGGCCTTCGGGCTGGCGTTGTTCCTGGTACTCGCCGCCACGCTGGGCGGCGCGCTGTGGCAGACGCATGCGGGCGGCAATTTCTACGCGGTATTCCCGCACAACACGCTGGCGGCATTGTTCGGCAGTGTGTTCGGCTTTGCCGTGCTTGCGCTTGGCCTGGGCGTGCGCCGCTTCTGGCGTGATGTCTCTGCCGGCACAGCGTCGGCACCGGCCGTGGCAGAGGCGACCCGGAACGTGCTGGCACTGACCTACCTCGATGGCGGCCACGGCGATGGCTGCAACGAGGCCAGCGACCGCTTCACGCTGGCGCGGCGGCGCTTCCACCATTTCACGTTCTACGGCTTCATGCTGTGCTTTGCGTCGACGGCGGTGGCGACCGGCTACCACTATCTGCTGGGCCGGCATGCGCCCTATCCGGTCACGAGCCTGCCGGTGCTGCTGGGCACCGCCGGCGGCGTGGGCCTGCTGGTGGGCCCGGCCGGCTTGCTGTGGCTGAACCTGCGCCGGCACCCGATGCATGGGGATGCCCGGCAGCGGCCGATGGACCGCGGCTTCATCGCGCTGCTGCTGCTGACCAGCGCCACCGGGCTGGGGTTGCTGGCCGGGCGTGGCACCGCGGCGATGCCGCTGTTGCTGGCGGTCCACCTTGGCGTGGTGATGGCGTTGTTTGCGACGCTGCCGTATGGCAAGTTCGCACACGGCATCTATCGCAGTGCGGCGCTGCTCAAATCTGCGATCGAAAAGCGGCAGAAAAACAAGCTGCAGCTTGGCAGCGATTGAGTGGCAGCCGTCCCCGCCCACGCATAAACAAAAAGCCGGTCCCGACAGGGACCGGCTTTTCTTTGGCGCGGCAAGGACGCGAATCAATCCACCGTAGCGCCCGAAGCCTTCACCACCTTCGCCCACTTGGCCGTTTCCGACTTCATGAACGCGGCCAGCTGGGCCGGCTTTTCCGGATTGGGTTCGGCGCCCTGGTCGGCCATCTGCTTCTTCACTTCCGGCATGGCCAGGATCTTCACCACTTCGGCGTTGAGGCGGTCGACGATGGGCTGCGGCGTGCCGCCGGTGGCGTACAGCGCAAACCACGAGGTGGCCTCATAGCCCGGCACACCCGATTCGGCCACGGTCGGCACGTTGGGCAGCGCCGGCGAGCGCTTGGCCGAAGTCACGGCGATGGCGCGCAGCTTGCCGGCCTTCACGTGCGGGTACGACGACGGCATGTTGTCGAACATCAGGCCGATCTGGTTGCCCAGCAGGTCGTTCACGGCCGGGGCGCTGCCCTTGTAAGGGATGTGCTGGATATGCAGGCCGGTCATGGAGTTGAACAGCTCGCCCGACAGGTGCATCGACGAACCGCTGCCCGACGAACCGTACGACAGCTTGTCCGGGTTGGCCTTGACGTAGGTGATCAGTTCCTTGACGTTGTTGACCGGCACCTTGGGATTCACCACCACCAGGTTCGGCACCATGGCCACGCGCGTGATCGGCGCGAAATCCTTGACCGGGTCATACGGCAGCTTGGAGTACAGCGACTGGTTGATCGCGTGCGTGCCGATGGTGCCCATGAACAGCGTGTAGCCGTCGCCCGGCGCCTTGGCCGCCAGCGAGGCGCCAATGTTGCCGCCCGCGCCCGGACGGTTGTCGATCACCACCGGCTGGCCGAGCGCCTTGCCCAGCTGCAGGCCGACGATGCGGGCCAGGATGTCGGTGGTGCCGCCGGCCGAGAACGGCACGATCATGGTGATCGGCTTGGTCGGGTAGCCGCCCTGCGCATGGGCCGCACCGGCAAAGCCGGCGATGGTGGTGGCCAGCGCCACGCCAGCGGCAAGCAGGCGGCGGCGCGTGGTGGAGGTCTGGGAATCTTGTCTCATCGGTAATGCTCCGGTGCTATATCGTTCCGGCGGTGATTGGGTACCGCGGGAGGTTGTGCTGAATGGCGTGATTGCCGTTCCCGAACGGATGGCGCGCACATGCGCGCATCCGGTGGGCGGCCCGGCCACGGGCCGCCATGCGTGACGCTTGGTTAACGTCTCTTCTTGTTGAATGCTTGAATGCGGGATGCCTGGGACGCGCGCTGCTTACACCGGCGCAACGCCCAGCGTGGTGCCGCCGCACACGTACAGCACCTGGCCGGTGACGAAGCCGTTGTCTGGCGACAGGAAGAACAGCGCGGCACGCGCAACGTCTTCCGGCGTGCCCATGCGCTTGACCGTGATGCTGGCCAGGATGCGCCGGGTCTGTTCGGCGCCTTCGGGGTTGCTCTTGCGGAACAGCTCGGTGGCGATCGGGCCCGGGGCCACGGCGTTGACGGTGACGCCGTCGCCGCCCAGCTCCATCGCGAGCGTGCGGGTCATGCCGATCAGGCCGGCCTTGGTGGCGGAGTACACCACGCGCTCGGCCTTGCCCAGCGCGGCGCGCGAGGCCATGTTGACGATGCGGCCAAAACCGGCAGCACGCATCGCGGGCAGGCACGCCTGCGTCAGCAGCAGCGTGGCCTGCAGGTGCAGGCCGGTCACGTAGTCCAGGTCGGCAACGGTGGCGGTGTCGGCGGTGCCGGGGCGCGTGGCGCCGGCGTTGTTCACCAGGCGCGTGACGGCGAAGCGCGAGGTCACCTGCGCGGCCACGGCGCGGGTCGCCTCGGCATCGGTCAGGTCGGCCTGGAAGAAGGTCAGGTTCGGGTGCGACCAGGCCGGTTCGGCATAGTCGACATTGACCACCTGGGTCACGCAATCGGCCAGCAGCATTTCACAGATGGCGCGGCCGATACCGGAACTGCCGCCGGTGACAAGCGTGGCTACGGGAAGGGACATCTTTGACTCACTTTCAAGACTACTGCGGACTGGCTCCCTCTCTCGCTTGCAGGCGAGGGTTGGGGTGAGGGCGGGCGTGTCGACGAAGTGCAGCGTGTCGGTACGCCACTGCCTGCCCTCACCCCCTGCCCCTCTCTCGCAAGCGGGAGAGGGGAGCAAACCGGCGGGAGGTCAACCGAACTCGCTCAAACGCGCTCGATCACCATCGCAATACCCTGGCCCACGCCGATGCACATCGTGCACAGCGCGAAGCGGCCGCCGGTGCGGTGCAGCTGGTACATCGCGGTGGTGACCAGGCGCGCGCCGCTCATGCCCAGCGGGTGGCCCAGCGCGATCGCGCCGCCGTTCGGGTTGACGCGCTTGTCGTCGTCGGCCACGCCCAGTTCACGCAGCACGGCCAGGCCTTGCGCGGCGAACGCCTCGTTCAGCTCGATCACGTCGATCTGGTCCATGGTCATGCCGAGCTGCTTGAGCAGCTTCTGCGACGCCGGTGCCGGGCCGATGCCCATCACGCGCGGCGCCACACCGGCGGTGGCCATGCCGACGATGCGGGCGCGCGGGGTCAGGCCGTGCTGCTTGAGGCCGGCTTCGCTGGCCAGCAGCAGCGCGCAGGCGCCGTCATTCACGCCCGAGGCATTGCCGGCGGTCACGGTGCCGTCAGGACGGACCACGCCGCGCAGCTTGGCCAGCGCTTCCATGCTGGTGGCGCGCGGGTGCTCGTCGCGCTCGACCACGATCGGGTCGCCCTTCTTCTGCGCGATGGTGACCGGGGTGATTTCCTGCGCCAGCGTGCCGTCGGCCTGCGCGCGCGAGGCCTTTTCCTGGCTGCGCAGCGCCATCAGGTCCTGGTCTTCGCGGCTGATCTTGTAGTCGCTGGCGACGTTCTCGGCGGTCTCGGGCATCGAGTCCACGCCGTAGGCCGCGCGCATGGCCGGGTTGATAAAGCGCCAGCCGATGGTGGTGTCGAAGATCTGCGCATCGCGCGAGAAGGCGCTGGTGGCCTTGCCCATCACGAACGGGGCGCGGCTCATGCTTTCCACGCCGCCGGCGATCATCAGGGTGGCTTCGCCGGCCTTGATGGCGCGCGCGGCGGTGCCGGTGGCGTCCATGCCGGAGCCGCACAGGCGGTTGAGGGTTGCACCCGGCACCTCTTGCGGCAGGCCCGCCAGCAGCGCCGACATGCGTGCCACGTTGCGGTTGTCCTCGCCGGCCTGGTTGGCGTTGCCGTAGATCACGTCATCGATGGCCTTCCAGTCCAGGTTCGGATTGCGGGCCATCAGCGCCTTCAGCGGCACCGCGCCAAGGTCGTCCGCGCGCACCGCGGACAGGCTGCCGCCGTAGCGGCCGATGGGGGTGCGGATGGCGTCGCAGATAAAGGCTTCGGTCATGGTGTGTCTCTCTCTCTTGGTGTGTGTCGGGTCTGCTGGTTATGCGGCCTGCTTGAGCGGCACGCCGGTCAGGCGCTGCAGCTCTTCAAAGCTCAGCCCTTCGACCAGGTCGCGCGCGACCAGCCCGTCGGCGGTCACGTCGATGGTCGCAAGGTCAGTGTAGATGCGGGTCACGCAGCCGATGCCGGTCAGCGGATAGGTGCACTGCGGCACGATCTTGCTCTCGCCCTGCTTGGTCTGGTGCTCCATCATCACGAACACCTGCTTGGCGCCGATGGCCAGGTCCATCGCACCGCCCACGGCGGGGATGGCGCCGGGCGCGCCGGTATGCCAGTTGGCCAGGTCGCCCTTCTCTGAGACCTGGAACGCACCCAGCACGCAGAAGTCCAGGTGGCCGCCACGCATCATCGCGAACGAATCGGCGTGATGGAAGAACGAGCCGCCCGGCTTGACCGTCACCGGCTGCTTGCCGGCATTGATCAGGTCGCCGTCTTCCTCGCCGGGCGCGGGCGCGGGGCCCATGCCAAGCAGGCCGTTCTCGCTGTGCAGCAGGATTTCCTTGTCTGCGGGCAGGTGGTTGCCGACCAGTGTCGGCAGGCCGATGCCGAGGTTGACCACGGCACCGTCGGGAATGTCTTTGGCCACGCGGGCGGCCATCTGATCGCGGGTCAGGCGTTGCATCTGGATTCTCCTGTTACCTGTCGCTCAGGCGACCTTGACGACGCGCTTGACGAAGAGGCCCGGCGTCACGATGTGTTCGGGGTCCATCTCGCCCAGCTCGACCACGTGGCTGACTTGCACGATGGCGCATTTGGCGGCCATCGCCATGATCGGGCCGAAATTGCGCGCGGTCTTGCGATAGGTAAGGTTGCCCCAGCGGTCGGCGGTGTCGGCCTTGATCAGCGCGAAGTCGGCGTGGATCGGGGTCTCGAACACATAGCCCTGGCCGTCGATGATGCGCGTTTCCTTGCCCTCGGCCAGCGGCGTGCCGTAGGCGGTGCGCGTGAAGAAGCCGCCGATGCCGGCACCGGCGGCGCGGATGCGCTCGGCCAGGTTGCCCTGGGGCACCAGTTCCAGCTCGATCTCGCCCGCGTGGTAAAGAGAATCGAAGACGTAGGAATCCGCCTGGCGCGGGAACGAGCAGATGATCTTGCGCACGCGCTTGGTCTTGAGCAGCGCGGCCAGCCCGGTGTCGCCGTTGCCGGCGTTGTTGTTGACGATGGTGAGGTCGCGCGCGCCTTGCGCGATGAGGGCGTCGATCAGCTCTGCCGGCATGCCCGCCATGCCAAAGCCGCCGGTCAGGATGGTGGCGCCGTCGTGGATGCCGGCGACCGCCGCTTCCACCGAGTCGTATAGCTTGTTGATCACTTGCGTTCCAGGTCGGAAGATCCGCCAGGCTACCGGAGCGGGCCGCAAGACGCGGCGCATGAAAGGCTGTCTCCGGTAATCCTGCCGGAAGGAGTTTCGTCGCGGCGGGCTGCGCGGGGCGCCACCCATTTGAACGAGTCCAGCAGTCTGCGTGAGTCTTTGGGTGTGGACCGGTTGTTCGCTTACCAAGTTGTTCGATATACGAACTTGAATTCGCAGAATGAACAGATTACACCTGCGCGTCGGCGACGGTCAAGCCGACCGGGCGGTCGGCAAACCAGATTGTGCGATTAGCGCGCGCGGGTGACGCGCACACCCCGTGTGTAGGACGGGGCCGACATCACAATCGGCACGCACTCGATATGACTCGGGGGCCGCGCGGGCTATTGTGGAATCAGGCGAGGCAACACCCGCACAGCAGCCACCGGACCACCCGGCTGCGCAGGGCGGCCCTGGCAACAAGCAAGAACGAGGAGCCCGTCATGGCCACCGTCCACGTCCCGTTTTTATCCACGCCCCATGCAGCGGCGCTTGCGCGCATCCTGCATGTCACGCAGCAGGCGTGGGGACTGACACCCTGCAAGGATCGACTGCAATCCCCCGCGCCTGCCCCGGGAGGCGCCGGCGTGCAATCCCGCGCGCCCCCGCTGTCGCGCCGTGCGCGCTTGGCGCGGGCAGCCGCCCGCGCGTTTGAAGCGCAAGTGATGGCGATTCGTTGCCGCCAGGTATTTGTCGGCTGACGGGGAAGCCTCGCCGCACTACGCGGGTGTCGCCACGCCCGACATCAGTACCCGGCTGCCGCCAACCCCGGGGCGCACCTCCAACCGCACGTCGATGCGCTCACGCAGTTCGGTGACGTGCGAGATGATCCCCACCAGCCGCCCTGCCTGCTGCAGGTCCAGCAGCGTACGGATGGCAAAGTCCAGGCTCTCGGGATCGAGCGTGCCAAAGCCTTCATCGACAAACAGCGTGTCGAGCTGGATGCCGCCCGCGCGCGACTGCACCACGTCGGCCAGCCCCAGCGCCAGCGACAACGACGCGAGAAAGCCCTCGCCGCCTGACAGCGTATTGGCCGGCCGCGCCGCGCCGGTATCGTGGTCGAACACTTCGATATCCAGTCCGCCCGCACTGCGCTGGTCGGCCTGCTCGCGCACGCGCTGCAGCACATAGCGGCCGCGGCTCATCGCCAGCAAACGCGCCGACGCGGCTTCCAGCACCTCATCGAGCAGCGTGGCCAGCACGAAGCGCTGGAAGGTCATGCGGCGCGGGTTGTTGCCGTTGGCGACTTCGGCCAGCCGGCCCAGCACCGCATAGCGTGCCTCGATGTCGCGCCCCTGCGCGTCAAGCTGCTGCAGGCGCAGCTGGCACTGCAGCAGCGTGTCGCGCGAACGGCCGCGCTCGGCCTGTTGCCGGACCAGGGCTTCCACCGCGGCTGCCGACGCATCGCGCGCTGCGCGCAGGCCGTCCAGGTCTGGCGCGTCCAGCGCTTGCGCGGCGGCCTCGGCGCGTTCGCGCCGGTCGGCGGCTGTGGCCAGCTGGGTATCGAACGCGCGCAGCGTCGCGTCGAGCGTTTGCATGGCATCGTCGCCCAGACAGGCGGCGGCGTGGGCCTGCACATCGGCAAAGCCTTGCTGCGCGAGCGCCTGCACAAGCACGGATTCGGCCTCGGCCAGGCGGTTAGACGCCTGGGCCTGTGCCTGCTGTGCCGAGACCAGTCCGGCCTGTGCCCCGGCCGCGTCCGCCGCTGCCTGGCGCTCTGCCGCCTGCGCACCGGCCAGCGCCTGGTCCAGCGCGGCGAGCATGGCCTGCGCCTGCCGCAGGGCCTCGCCCAGCGCCACGGGGTCGCGTGAATCCTCGGGAACCTGCGCACTGTTGGCCTGCCATTCGCCACGGCAGTGGGCCAGCGCCTGGGCAGCGGCATCGGCGGCGGCGACGGCATCGCGGCTGGCGGCTTCCGCCGCTGCGAGCGCCGTGCGGCAGCTGACGATGGCGGCTTCGCGTTGCGCAAGGCTTGCCGCCGCCTGCCGGCCTTCGGCCAGTGCCGCTTCCAGTCCCGTGATCTCGGCTTTCAACTTGCGGGCGGACTCGTCGCCGACCTCGCCCAGCGCCTGCGCCAGTTCGTCCAGCCGCTCGCGCGCCTGGGCAATGGCGCCTTGTGCCGCCTGGTGCTGGCCGGTGCAGCGCACCACATGGGACTCGGCCTCGAGCGCGGCGTGGCGGGCCTGCTCCAGCGCCTGGTCCGACAGCGGCGCCGCCACGTGCTGCGCCGGTGCCGGGTGCGCGGTGCTGCCGCAGACCGGGCAGGCATCGCCCGCCGCCAGGCTTGCGGCCAGCCGCGCGGCCTGCCCGGCGCGCCAGGCGGCTTCAGCTTCGGCCAGCGCGGCGCGGCACTGCTCGCGCTGGCGCAGGGCTTGCTGTTCAGCCGCGGCCGCGGTGACGGCCTGCGCGTTCGCCGTATCCAGCGACCGCGCAGCTTGCTGATGACGGTCAAGCTGCCGCGCGCGTTCCTGCAACGCGGCCAGCTGCAACGCCGTGGCCTGTGCCTGCGCCGCGGCAAGCTGGCCTTGCGCCAGCGCGGACTCCGCGGCAACAGCATCGGCTTGCCGCGTGGCAAGCTGTGCAGCGGCGCGTTCGCGCGCGGTGGCGGCTGCCACCTGCCTGGCTTCGGCCGCCTGCAGCGCGGCCAGCTGCGCACCCAGCTGCTGCGCGCGCGGCAGCATGTCTGCCAGCTGCGTAACCCGGCGCTGCGCGGACTGGCGCGCTTCAGCGCGTGCCGTTTCGGCCTGCAATGCAGCAGCCGCCTGCGTGGCCTGTTGCGCAGCGCGCGCCGCCTGCTCGCCAGACTGCGTCAAGGCAACGGCGCTGGCGGCCTGGTCGCGCTGCGCGGCCTGCCACGCCTGCAGTGTTGGCCTGACACGCGCGGCGCGCTGGGCGGCGTGCAGGCGCGCGCGCTCATCCTCCATGGCTGGCTGGCGCGCCAGCAGCGCGGCGTGCCCGGCCTGCGCCTGCTGGCGTTCCTGCAAGCGCGCCGCCACCTGCTCGCCGGCACCCAGCGCCGCCTGCGCTGCGGCCAGCGTGGCGCGCGCGCCCTGTTCCTGCCCTTGCAGCGCCCGCAACTCGGCCTGCAATGTCTCGATTCCCTCTGCCAGCGCCTGCGCCGATGCCACCCCAACCTGGCGCAGCGCTTCGTCGCGCTGGATGGTGATGCGCTCGGCATCGCGGCGGATGCCGGCGGCCTCGGCCTTCAGCAGCTCTTCCACGCGCCGGTACAGCTCGGTGCGGAACAGACGCTCCAGAATGGCCTGGCGCGCCTGCGAACTGGCGGTCAGCAATTCACGGAAGCGCCCCTGCGGCAGCACGATCACCTGGCGGAACTGGGCACTGTCGAAGCCCAGCAAGTCGCGCACGGCATCGCTGACCCTGGCGGGCTGGCTGGCCTTGCTGACCCAGTCGTTGCCGTCATGCAGGTCCAGCTGGGCCTTGGCCGGCTCGGTCACCCAGCCCTCGCCGCGCTGCTTGGGCCGCTCCTGCACCGGCGAGCGCACCACGCGCCAGCGCTGCGCGCCCAGGCTGAACTCCAGCGTCACCTCGGTGCGCAGCGCGGGCGCGGCGTTGGCGCTGCGCATGGCCTGCGCACTGCGCTCGCCGCCGGAGGTATCGCCGTACAGCGCAAAGCAGATCGCGTCGAGCAGCGTGGTCTTGCCCGCGCCGGTCGGGCCGTGGATCAGCACAAAGGCCTGCTCGCCCAGCCGCGTGAAATCGACCTGCTCGGTCGCGGCAAAGGGGCCGAAGGCCTGCAGCGTCAAATGCAGCGGTCTCATGCCGACTCCCTGTCCGCGGCGGCGATCCCGGTCAGCACCTGGTCGAGCACGGCACGCTGGTCCGGTTCCAGCTCGGCATCCGCCACTTCGCGGAAGAAGTTGGCAAAGAGTTCGCCGGTACCCAGTTGCCGCAACTTGCGCCCGGCCTCCGAAGCCGTGCCGGTGCGCGCCAGCACAGTCCGCTCGATCGCGAGCGCATTGGGATAGACCTGTCGCAGCCTGGCCATCGGGTCCAGCAGCGCGCCCGTATCGGTGAGCCGCGCGTGGATGTAGTCATCGCGTTGCGGATCATCGACACCCGCCGCCAGCACCGCGGCCAGTTCGCCTTCCACCACCCGCACATCGCGCAGGGCCTGCAGCGGCACCGGCGTGATGGCGACCGCCCCGTCCGCGCCCAGTTCGATGCGCGACACCGACTTGTCGTGCGCGCACTCTGACAGCGAATACTTCAGCAGCGAGCCCGCATAGTGGACGCGCCCGCCGCCCAGCGTCTGGGGCCGGTGCAGGTGGCCCAGCGCCACCAGGTCAAAGCCCGCGAACAGGTCCGCGGCCACCGCGCCGCTGCCGCCCACCGACAGCGGCCGTTCCGATTCGCTTGCCGCGCCGCCCACCACGAAGGCGTGGCCCACCACCACGGCACGCACGCCCGGCGGATGCACCGCGCGGATGGCATCGAGCTGCGCGCGCAGCGCGGCTTCATGCGATGGCAGGTCGGTGCCCATGGCATCGCGCACCACCGCCGGTTCCGCGTACGGCAGCGCGTAGATGCGCACCTCGCCGTGAGTGTCGTGCAGCGTCACGCAGGCCGCCTCGGCCAGCGTGCGGCCGGCCACGTGCAGGCCCTGGGCCCGCATCAGCCGCGCGCCGAATTCCAGCCGCTGCGCACTGTCATGGTTGCCGGCGATCATCACCACCGGCACCCCGGTGTCGATGACGATGCGGCCCAGCACGTCGTCGAGCAAGGCCACCGCTTCAGGCGGCGGCACGGCGCGGTCGTAGACGTCGCCCGCGATCAGCACGGCATCGGGGCGTTCGGTGCGGACCAGTTCGACAAACTGGTCGAGGATATGGGCCTGGTCTTCCAGCAGGCTGCGCGCATGGAAGAGCCGGCCGAGATGCCAGTCGGCGGTGTGAAGGAAACGCAATCCGGGATCCGATAGATGCAAAGGCGAAACCCGCATCATAATGCGTTGCGACCTGACTGCCCGTTCAGCAACGGTTCAGGCGGGCGCGCGCATCATGCATGCAGTCGCCCCAAATTTGAAATTTACGGAGAACGCACATGAAACGCATCCTGACCGCCACTGCCCTGACCCTTGTGCTGGGACTGGCCGCCGCCGGCGCCAGCGCCCAGTACACCGGCCCGTCGGCCGTCCCGGTGATGACCGTTAAGGCGCTGCAGGCAGATGGCAAGGACGACCAGCAGGCCGTGCTGCGCGGCAAGATCGTCAGCAGCGTCGGCGACGAGCGCTACCTGTTCTCGGACGGCACCGGCCAGATGAAGGTGAAGATCAAGGCCAAGCTCTGGCCGGCACAGAAGCCGGTGGATGCACAAACCACAGTGGAACTGGTCGGCGAATACGACAAGGAGCTGATCGGCGAATCGCACTTCGACGTGAAGGAGATCCGCCTGCCCTGAGGCGTGTCCTGATGCGCGCGCTCAGACCGGCTCGGCCTCGCTGTCGGCGATCTGGTACTTGCGCATCTTTTCCCACAGCACCTTGCGGCTGATGCCCAGGCTTGCCGCCGTGTCCTGCCGCCGCCAGCCATTGGCATCGAGCGCGGCCAGGATGCGGCGGCGCTCTTCCGTATCGGCACGCAGGTCGTTGCGCTCGCCGCCATCGAACGCACCCGGATGCAGCGAGCGGAACAGCGGCCGGATGCGCTCTTCGTCCCAGTGCCCGGTCTGCTGCACGGTGATGCCCACACGCTCGGCCAGGTTGCGCAGCTCGCGCACATTGCCGGTGAAATAGGCGGTGCCGACCGCGCCCTTGAGCCAGTCAGGCATCGGCGGCAGCGCGTCGAAGCCGGATTCCCCCAGCATATGGCGCAGGAAGGACTGCAGCAACGCTACCTTGTCGGCCTGGCCACGCTCTTCCAGGCTCGGGATGCGCATCTCGATCACCGCCAGGCGGAAGAACAGGTCGGCGCGGAAACGCCCCTGCCGCACCGCGTCGCGCAGGTCCTTGTTGGTCGCCGCCACCAGCCGGAAATCCAGCTTCACCGCCAGGGTCGATCCCAGCCGGGTGATCACGTTCTCTTCCAGCACGCGCAGCAGCTTGACCTGCTGGAACAGCGGCAGGTCGCCGATTTCATCGAGAAACAGCGTGCCGCCGTTGGCCTGCTCGAAATAGCCACGGTGCGCGAACGAGGCGCCGGTGAACGCGCCCTTGGCATGGCCGAAGAACTGCGACTCGAACAAGCCGTCGGGGATCGCACCGCAGTTGACCGCGACGAACGGTCCCTTTCCGTAGGTGCCGTTGCGCTCATGGAACAGGCGCGCAATGCGTTCCTTGCCCGCGCCGGTTTCGCCATAAAGCATCACGTTGCTGCCGAAGTCGGCAAAGGTCTCCACATGCTGCAGCAGCTGGCACATCGCCGGCGAACCGGCCACCAGGTCCGCCTCGCGTTCGCCGGGCGCATCCGTGGCCAGCAGTTGCGGCAGCAGCTTGCCGATCTGGCTGCGCAGGTCGGCGCCGGTGAAGTCATCGGCAAGGATATGCGCGTACTCCGGCGGAAAGCGCCCGGGATCGGCCTCGCGGCCGGGGCCTGCCACCCAGATGACCGGCATGCCGTGCGCGGCCTCCCAGTCCAGCGAGAAGCGCGCCGCGCCGATCACCGACACGCTGATCACCGCGATGCAGGGCTTCAGGCGCGGCTCGGCGGGCAAGGCTTCGAGCGCGCCGGCGCGGATCACGTCCACGCCCAGCGGCGCCAGGAAACGCGTGACGCGGTCGGCAATCTCGTACTTGCCTTCCCACACGTAGACTTCAAGGTTTTCGTAGGCCCAGCGGTCTGTCTTCATTCGATTTCTGCCATCAGGCGGTTTGGCGCGATCATGGCTCAGTACACCAGTTCGGCATTGTTGCAGTCGATGCTGTGGACCCAGAGGTCGGCGGTGCCTAGCTGGATGCCGAGGCTGGCGAGCAGCGGCGGGATCAATGCGTCGAGCGCTGCCCCGACCGGCGCGAGTAGCGGGCCGAGATCAATGGGCACGCTAAGGATGCCCAGCAGCTTGGTCCGCACCTTCAGGGCCAGCACTTGCGAGAACAACCCGCCAAACGGATCGGCGGTTCCAACTTGCGCATGCCCGCCCGGTGCCAGCGTGACCTCCTGGCCAGCCGTGCTGCCATAGCGTGGGACGTCCGTGGCAATCACGTCCGCAATGTCGAACAGCCCCAGCTTAGCCTGGCCGAGCACCACATCGCTACCCGTGCAGCCATCGGTGAGGCACGCCGTAACGAGACCGCTTTTGACGTGCATCGTGGCACGGCGGTCCCCAGGATTTGCCGCGCATTGCAGCTTGGTCAGGTCGGCGGTGGCGTTGGCCACATCGAGATAGAGCGGCACGTTCAAGTTGGCGTCCAGTACCGGTTTCAGGATATTTGAGGTGATCTGGAGCATCAGGGTCAGTTTTACCTGGGATGAGCTTGCGGTCGTTTGCCAGGTGTCCGGGTTGCTGGAGAGCTGTCGCGCCGGACCTGCCGCCGTCACCGGCGGCTCGATCACGCGCAGGTTGGCGCTGATGCCCCCCAGGCCAAGCGGGAGATTGGGTATGTTCAGCGGCAGGGCAACTGCCGTATCCCCTCGCGCCACCTGCGCGGAGGCGAGCAGCAACTGCGCCACGTTCAGGCCCACCTCCACCGCCGACGATGCCGCAGGCGCCATCACACCAAGATCAAGCAGCCTGGCCAGTGACACCGTAGCAGCCGCCCCGCTGGCCCCGAGCGCGGTTGGCGGGCTGCCCAGCATCGTCGTCAGCAGCGCGTCGCGGCCAGCGGCGCCAAGCACCAGCGCGTAGAAATCACGCAGGTTCAATGAAGTATTCAACAACTGGTCCACCGTGCCGACATCCGCTTTGAGCCGCAACTGGTCCAGCGTCACGGTGGTATTGACCAGTCCCTGCCAGTCCACCAACGACAAGCTCACCGTATTGCCCAACAACACACTCAGCATGCTGTTGGCGGTGGAGACGTCCAGCAACCCAGTACCCAGCGAAAACGCCGCCACCGGCGGACTGCCACTGGCAATCGATTCCGCAAACAGCTGCCGGCCGCTCCCCCCATTGATCACGAACAGGATTGGCACAGTCTGCGTGGCCTGCACGCGCACGGCATTGGGCGAGACCTTGGTTGCTTCATACGTAGCGCTGAAATGCTTCGGGCCGCTGGTCGCCGGATCCCACACGCCAAGGCAGGCGGTCATGGCATCCGCGCCGCCGCCGGCGGCATCGCTGCAACCCATTGCAATGCCTGACGGATAGCCGTTCTTCGCGCCGATATTGCTGACGGTGCCCAGCACGGCGCCGTTGAGATTGGCCGGCGTATCCGCCCGCTTGAGCTGCTGCGCCGCCGACATCGCGGCCAGGTCCACCATGTTCTGCAACTGCCGCTGGCGCATGAACACATGCCCCACGTCGATCGACACCAGCGCGGCAATCGCCACGGTGGCGATCAGCAGCGCCGCCATCACACTGATGGCGCCGCGTGCCGAAGTGGCTGCCCGGCGCAGCCGCGGCTGGCGCAAGCTCATTTGCCGCCCATCATCTGGCCGGCGGAGCCGGCACGCGCGGTGCTGGCGTTGGCCTGCCCCGTGTAGAACTCCGGCAGCGCGAAGCGGAAGCTGTTCATGTAGCGCTCATAGCCCAGCGCGGCCTGCTCGCCGTGCATCGGCAGCATGGGGCCGGCCTGCGAGCCTTCGCGCTGGATGGCAAGGATGGCACGCGTGTCGGCGCCAATCTCGCGTTGTGCCGGGCTGCCTGCCGGCATGCCGGTGGCGGCGGCCTCGGTCGTGGCACGGTCGGTCTGCGCCTGCGCGGCGGGCGCCAGCATCAGCAGGCAGAGCGCGGGGATGGCAATGCGGAACGTGGCGGTCATGGGGTAGCCCCTGCGGTTGCGGCCACGGCCGCCACCGAGGTGGCCGGTGCGGTGGTGGCGGGTTTCGATGGCGCCCGCACTGCCGGCGCAGGGCGGGCCGCTGCGCGGTCGCGCGCCGCGGTGGCGCGGGCGATGCGGTCGGCTTCCTTGCGGATGGCGCTGCGCGTGGCTTCCGGCAGTGCGGCCTTCTGCATCATGGCGTTGGCCTGCGCGCGCTTGCCGTCGGCGATCAGCCACACCACGGCGTTGCTGATCACACGCGGATTGCGCGCATCCAGTTCCAGCGCCTGCATCACCGGCACGCGCGCGTCCTGCAGCGCGCCGGCACGCATCAGCGCATAGCCCAGGTCGCCGGAGATGCGCGGATTGACAGGGTCGAGCGCGGCGGCCTGGCGCAGCTCGGTGACGGCGCGCGCAAAGTCATCCTGGCGCCCCGCCAGCAGGCCGAGCCCGTGGTGCGCATGCGCGGCCTGCTCGCCCTGCGACGTCGCTGCAAGTTGCTGGTAAGCATCGGTGGCAGCCTTGTCCTGCCCGGTCTCGCGCAGCGCATCGGCGCGCATCGCCTGGATCTCCGGGCCGGCGCCGAAGCGCTTCACGTAGACCTCGATATGCGCCAGCGAGGCGAAGTAAAGCCCGTCCTGCTGCATCTTGCGGATCAGGCCCAGGTAGACCGCCTGCTCGCTGTATTCGGCGCGTGCGGTCTTGTCGCGCAGCTTGGCCAGTTCCACCTGGGCCTCGGCCCGGTCATGCATGGCCGCGGCCCCGTTCTGATTGGCGGCGCAGCCGGACAGCGCCGCCAGCAGCAGGCACGCCGCCGTTTTCGAGATCCGGCCCAGCGCCGGACCGACTGAGCGCGTCATCGCGTCCCTCCCATATGTGCCAGCATGCGGATCACCCCGAGGAAGCCGGGGCCCGCGGTCAGGATCAGCAGCACCGGCAGCAGGCTCACCACCATCACCGCGGTCATCTTGACCGTGAGCCGGCCGATCTCGTCCTTCATGCGCGATTTGCGCGCCTCCTGCATGCGCAGGCCGAACAGGCGCAGCGGCTCCTGCACCGCGCCGCCGTGCTTGTCCACCTGCGTCAGCAGCGTGATCAGGCTCTTCAGGTCTTCACTGTCGAACAGCCGGCCGATGCGCAAGAGCGTCTGTTCGCGCGAGCGTCCCGAGGCAAACTGCTGGTTGGCGCGTGCCAGCTCCGGCCCCAGCACGCGCAGCATGCTGCCGAACTCGGCCACGATCACCTGCAGGCTCTGGTCGATCGACAGGCCCACGCCCTGCAGCAGGCGCAGCATGTCGATCAGCACCGGCAGTTCGTCATCGACCATGCGCAGGCGCGCCGCGGCACGGCGGCGCAGGTGCCACTTGGGGGCCAGGTAGGCCAGCGCAAACGTGCCGAAGCCCCACGCGACGATGGCGAAGGCACCCGCGCCCACGTGCCAGAGCATGGCAGCCAGCGCCAGGGCCAACGGCAACCCCAGCCGCAGCACGCCGAACAGCATGCGCGACTGCGGCCCGTACCATCCGCATTGCTCCAGCAACTGCTGGTCTTCCGGCGTCACCACCGCGCGCCCGAGGCGCGAATCCAGCCAGTGGGCGTTGATGCGCTCGCCCACGCGCGCGCCCAGTTGCGCCCCGATCGCCGTAGCCGCCCCGCCCCTGCCCTGCGGCGCGGCGGGAGCCGTGGCGTGCGTGGCCTGGGCGGCTTCTGCCGCGCGCTGCCGTGCCAGCGCGCCGTCGATGGTGCGCGCCGCCAGCCGGCGCTGGCGCCAGTCGCGCAACAGCGGCAGCGTCAGTACGCCCACGCCGCAAGCGGCGACCAGCAGGCTGAGCGAAATCAGTGTCAGGCGGTCCATGTTGGCTCTTGTCTGCGTGCTGGCATGCCGCTCAGATCGACTTGGCCAGCCGGTACAGCATGAAGGCCCCGGCAACTTCCAGCGCCAGGGCCGACAGCAGCATCGATTTGCCGGTGGGATCCTTCCACATCATCATGATGTAGCCCGCGTTCAGCATGAACAGGCCGCCGGCCACCACCAACGGCAGCAGCCCCAGGATCCACGCTGACAGCCGGGTCTCGGCCGACAGCGCCATCAGCTCGCGCTGGGCCTGTTCGCGGTCGCGCATGAAGGCAGCGGTGCGCTCCATCACCACATCGGCGCGGCCGCCGTAGCGCACCGACAGGCGCAGCACCGAAGCCACCAGCACCAGTTCCTCGACCTTGTACACGCGCCCGACCTGCAGCACCGCCTGGTCCAGCTCCTTGCCAGCGCGTTGCAGGTGTATTGCCTGCACCAGGCATTGGCGCAGCGGCGCCTCGGTATTGGCGATGGAGTTCTGGAACGCGGCCGGCACGCTGCTGCCGATGGTCATCAGCCGCACCACACCGTCCAGGAATCCGGGCAGTTGCGACAGCAGCTTCTTGTGCAGGCGGCGCACGCGGTTCCATGCCGCGAACGCCGCCACTGCCAGCGCCACGATGAGGGCCGACACCGCGCCCAGCCATTGCCCCGCCACCGCGCCGGCCAGCGTGCACAGCACCACCGGCGTGATCCAGACGATGGCGGTGCGGCGCGTCGGCGCCAGGTCGGCACGCCGCAGGAAGTCGTCCCAGCGGCGGCGCAGGTCGCGCGCGGGCAGTTGCAGCGCCGGATCCGGCGCCTGCGCATAGCGCAGGCGCACCTGCTCGGTCTGCGCCTGCAGGAAGGCCTGCTGCTGCTCGCGGCGCGCACGCGCCTGCGCGCTGGCCAGCAGCAGCAGGCCCAGGCCGGTGATGACCAGGGCCATGGCGGCGAGCAGCAGCGTGGCGCTAGACATCGAAGCGGTCGTCCAGCATGAAGCCCGGTCCGCGCATGCGCGCCAGCTTGGGCGAGTGCGGCAGCAGGCCGAGCGAGAGCCAGCGGTCGGTCTCGGTACCGTCCGGGTTCACGTAGGGCTCGTGGCGGTACAGCTCCTGGGTGGAGATGATGTTGTCGCCCAGCCCGGTGATCTCGGTGATCGAGACGATGCGGCGCTTGCCGTTGGAAAGCCGCGCGATCTGCACGATGAAGTCGATGGCGTTGGCGATCTGCCGGCGCAGGCTCGCCTCGCTGCCCTGGAAGCCGGCAAAACCGGCCAGCATCTCCAGCCGGTACAGGCATTCGCGCGGGCTGCTGGCGTGGATAGTGCCCATCGAGCCGTCGTGGCCTGTGCTCATCGCCTGGAGCATTTCCAGCACCTCGCCGCCGCGCACTTCACCCACGATGATGCGGTCCGGGCGCATGCGCAGGCTGTTGCGCAGCAGGTCGCGGATCGACACCACGCCGGTGCCCTCGAAGCCGCCGGGACGGCTTTCCAGCCGCACCACGTGCGGATGGTTCAGCGCCAGCTCGGCGGTGTCCTCGATGGTGATGACGCGCTCGGTGGTCGGCACGAAGGTGGCCAGCGCGTTGAGCAGCGAAGTCTTGCCCGAGCTGGTGCCGCCGCTCACCAGGATATTGCAGCGCGCCTGCACCGCGGCCTGTAGCAGGTCGCAGATCTCGGGGCTCATGGTGCCCAGCGCCTGCAGGTCAGCAGGCGTCATCGGGTCCTTGCGGAACTTGCGGATCGACACCACCGGGCCCTCCAGCGCCAGCGGCGGGATCACCACGTTGATGCGGCCGCCGTCCGGCAGGCGCGCATCGACCATCGGGTTGGACTCGTCCAGCCGCCTGCCGATCGGCGCCAGGATGCGGCGCACGATGCGCAGCAGGTGGCCGCTGTCGTTAAAGCGCACCGGGATGCGCTCCAGCACGCCGTGGCGCGAAACGTAGACGTCGAGGTGGCCGTTGACCAGGATGTCTTCCACCGCAGGGTCGTTGAGCAGGTCTTCGATCGGGCCGAAGCCGGCCAGCTCCTTGGTCAGCGCCTCGGCGATCTGGCGCAGCTCAGCCTCGTTGATGGGGATACGGCGCAACCGGGTAAAGCTCTCCAGTTCCAGGTCGACAAAGCGCTGGATCGCGGTACGCGACCAGCGGCCGAACTCTGCGCCGAGCTCTTCGATGCGGGTCAGCAGGTGCTCGTGCGCCGCTTCCTTGATGTTCTGGAATTCCTGCGAGACCGGGAACGGTGCGGGGGCGTGGTCGGAAAATTCAATCGCTTGCGTCATGTCAGCTTCCAATGCGTGCCACGCGCACCGCGCGCAGCGCCTCAGGCAGTTTGTCCTTCATGCGCGCCAGCAGGCTGGTTTCCCTGGCCTGCGCCGCGCGGTAGCCCAGTCGTGCCAGCAGGTCGGCCAGCGCGCGCACATAGGGGTCGTGCGGATCGTCGTCGGCCAGCACCGCGCCGCGGTTCATGGCCAGCACCAGCGGTGCGCGGCTGTCGGGCAGCGTGCCCACCGACTGCACGCCCACGCGGTGCGCGATCTGCGCGGCATCCACGCCCAGGCGCGCATCGAAGCGCGACACCAGCAGGTGCAGGTCGTCGCGCTCCACCTCGCGCGCGCGCAGTTCATGCACCAGCTCCGCCGCCGAGACGATCGCGCCCACGCTCTGGTCGGCCACCAGCACCACGCTGTCGGCGGCCTTGACAATCTGCGCGGTGAACTCGGCATTGCCGAAGCCGCCCAGGTCGATGATCTGCATGTCGAAAAACGCGCGCAGCCGCTCCAGCAGACTGATGGCTTCGGAGTAGGAGATGTCGCGCAGCTCGCCCAGCGCCGCGGGCAGCGGCAGCACGCATAAGCCGTTGCCGTGGCGCGTAAGCGCGGTCTGCACGAAGACCTGGTCGAAGCGGCGCAGGTTGCGCACCGCCTCGACAAAGTGGAAGCCCGGGCTCAGGTTCAGGTACAGCGCGCCGTCGCGCGCCGGCAGGCCCAGGTCCAGCAGCAGCACTTCGGCGCGCGCGTCGGTCTTTTCGTTCAGCGGCAGGTGGCGGCGTGCCGCCGCGGCCAGGTTCACGGCCAGGCTGGTCACGCCCACGCCGGGGCGTGCGCCCAGCAGCGCCACGATCTTGCCCTCGCGCGCCGACTCGGCCGGGCGCACCTGCTCGCCCGGCACGGCCAGGCGCTTGACCACGGCCTCGGCATCGGCAGGCGCGTCGCGCAGGTCGATAAAGTCCTTCACACCCACGCGCAGCGCCGCGAGCATGATGCCAGGCTCGTCGGCGTGGCCCACCGCGACCAGCGGCAGGCCTGGGAAGAGCCGCAGCAGCTGCTCGCCCAGCCGCGCCGACGCGCCGGCCAGCTCCGTCGAGAAATGCAGGAACACCAGCCCCGGGCGCAGCTGGGCCGCGCGCTCGAGAAAGGCTTCCTGGGCGCCGCCTTCTGCCACCAGCGTGCCCAGCCCGCCCAGGACCTTGCCCAGCCAGTCCTTCACTTCGCCCTGTGTTGCATGCAACAGAAAATAGTCCATCTCTCTGCCTCAAGCCGTTGGCCATGCCTGCCGGCACGGCCGGCGGCTATTTTGAGAAACCCGGCAAAGTCGGGTCCGCGTATTCGCCCAGCACATACCAGCCCCATACATTGGGGTTGCCGTTGGTGCGGCCATCGGCACCAACAGCTTGCGCCGCCGGCGCGCCCTTGGCCAGCGGGTTCACCAGGCGCGGCGTGACCACGATCATCAGCTCACGGTCTTCCTGGTGGAAATTCAGGGTCTTGAAGAAGGCGCCGATCACCGGCAGGTCGCCCAGCACCGGGACCTTGTTGACGTTGCTGACGGTGTTGCGGCTGACCAGCCCGCCGATCACGAAGCTCTCGCCGTCACCCAGTTCCACCGTGGTGTCGGCGCGCCGCGTGACGATGGCGGGCACCACCGCGCCATTGATCGAGATGCCGCGCGATGGGTCGAGATCGCTCGCCTCCGGTGCCACCTTCAGCGCGATGCGGTCGGCCGACAGCACCGTGGGCGACACCGTCAGCCCGATGCCGAATGGCTTGAACTGGATCGTAGTGGTGCCCAGCGCCTGCGGCACCGGGATCGGGATCTCGCCGCCGGCCAGGAAGCTGGCGCTCTGGCCGGACAGCGCCACCAGGCTGGGCTCGGCCAGCACGCGCGCCAGGCCGTTGGCCTCCAGCAGGCTGATATTGGCGAAGATGCCGTGGGTCAGCGACGCGGCCACCAGGTTGAAGGCATTGCTCATCGGCGACGCGATGTCGGCACTGAAACTGCCCGGCGCGCCGCCGCTGCCGGGCGTAAAGGTGAACTTGTTCAGCGTCGATGGCGAGAACGTGCCGAAGGCAAAGCCGGAGTTGTTGCGGAAGAAGTTGATGCCGACTTCCTTGAGCACGGTCTTGCTGATCTCCACCACCTTGACGTCGACCTGCACGGTGCCGGAGAGCGGCACGGTCGAGCGGTCCACCACCAGGCCGGGCTTGCCATCGCTCTTGCCGTTGGTGGCCGCGCGCGCCGCTGCCTGCGCGCGCGCCGCGGCATAGGCGTCGGGCGACTGGCCGGTGATGGTGGCAGCGGCCGCGGAATAGCCAAGCTTCGCGCCATCGGCATCGGGCGCGATGGCGTCGACCTGCACGTTGTAGGTCAGCGGCTCGGCGCCGCCGCGCGTCCACACCATCACGTCGGTCACGCCAGGTTGCTTGGCCACCAGCAGCACGCTGGGGGCACCGCGCGTGCGCAGCACCAGCGCGTCGGCCACCGCGGGGTTGCCCACCGCGACGCGCTCCACCGGTTGCGCGCTGCGGATCTCCTTCTGCGCGCCGGCCAGCAGGCGCAACTGGCGCGCGGTCACGACTTCCTGCGCCTGTGCGCGCGGCGCCAGTGCGCACCACCCGGTAGTGGCCAGCATCGCGGCCAGCGCGAGCTGCATCAGCCTGCGGCGCAGGGCCGTCGAATGGGCTGGTTTCTTCTGGATATGCATAAAGTCGGCGCCCACGTTCTTATTCGATCTCGCGCTTGCCCGCGCGGATGACTTCCACGCCTGCGCTTTGTCTTGCCTGGGCTGGCGCGGGCGGCACGGCAACCTGCAACGGCCGCGGCGCCGGCGCTGCCACCGGCGCGCGGGGGGCGGAGGCACCGGCGGGGGCGGCCAGGCCGGACAGCACCACGCCGGCCATGGCCTTGTCGGGGGCGGCGCGCGGCGCGTCGGCGGGAACGCCGGCGCGCGCGGCCAGTGCGGGCGGGGGTTCGGCAAACATGCCGTCGCTGGGCATGGCTTCGTCCTGCGGATTGCGCAGCGCCAGCAGCAGGCGCCCGGACTGCTGCGCCATCGCCAGCCGGCTGACCTGCTCCAGCGGCACCGACAGCACCGCGGTCTTGGCGCCTTCCTGGCGCGCCATCATCTGTTCCGGCTTGGCGTTCTGCGGCCGGTTGACCGAGGCGACGCCGTAGGCCAGCACGCGCAGGCGCGACAGCAGCATGCGCGCCTGGCTTTCCGGGATCTCCTGCTGGTCGCGGCGCAGCACCAGGAAGACATCGACATAGTCGCCCGGCTGCACCTGGTTGCCGACGCCGATGACTTCATCGACCGACACGGCCACCGCGCGTTCGCCCTCCCGTACCTGCGTGGCCAGGCCAGCCAGCAACTGGCTTTCGAGCACCGGCACGTTGGCGCCAAGCGCCACCAGCGGCACCTGCCCCGTCACGCGCGCCACCTCGCTGTAGGCGCCGGTGGGATCGATCGGGAGCATCTCGACCTTGAGCGACTCGGCGGCAAGGGGCTTGCCCGCTTCCACCGCTTGCGTGGTCACCACCACTGCGTGCAGCGGTTTGGCGGATGTCGATGCCGCGGGCGCCTGTGCCGGCTGGCGGCCCACTTGCCACGCCAGCAGCGCAAGCAGCAGCGCCAGGCCAAGCAGCGCCACCGCCAGGAGTCGGATCTGCTTGCTGGTCATGCGGATTTCCTTTGGATGGGCATGGCGGCTCAGATATCAGGAGAAAGCTGGACCATTGCCGAGCCCGACAGCGTTGCGGGGACCGGGACCATCGGCACGGCGGGGAGGATGTTGGTGGTGGGAAGGTTCAGCGTGACCTGCACGCAGACGTCGGTGGAGCCGGATACACAGGGCACTGCCTGCGCAACGTTGCCGGTGGACAGCAAATTCCTGATGGATGTGGGAAGCGTGCCGCGCGCCATCGCAGCCGCTGCATCGACGCGAGCGCCTTGCGTGGCCGCGAGGCCTGAGCCGGAAACGCCCGCTGGATAGCGCAGCGCAGCGCGCGCGCCCTCTTCGGCGGCCAGCGTCAGCACCTGCTGCAGCGCCAGCATCACACCGTAGTAGACGATGCCGATCACGATGGCGAGCAGCACCGGCGCCACGATCGCAAACTCGATCGCAGCGCTGCCGGCGCCGTGGCGGCGCCGGTTGATCCCCCTGTTGACCCTTGCGTGCAGCAACATCTGAAACCCCGGTCCCTTGGTGTTCTTTCGCGCCGACCGGCGGCGCAGCCTGCTTGCCACTAGCCTGTCCGGCTAAAGGCCCGCAGCCATCCAGGCCAGCACGCCCACGGCCAGGTACGCGGCATACGGAATGCCGCGCGCCCGCGAAAACTGCGCCGTTGGAATAGGTCCGCTTTCCTGGTGATCGATGGCTTGACTTGTAGCCGGCGCGCGACCGCCCCGTGCAAGCGCCAGCAGCGCGTGCACCAGCCCGAGCAGGTTGCCGACGACCCATGCCACTACCAGTCCTTGCGGCCCGGTGAACAACCCCGCCACCGCCAGGAACTTGACGTCACCCGCCGCCATCTGCCCGAGGGCATATACCGGCAGCGTGACCGCAAGGCCCAGCCCGGCGCCGATCAGGCGCGTGGTCAGCGGCAGTTCCATGCCCTGTCCGGCGAGCAGTGACAGCCCGAGGGCCAGCACGGCAGCCGCCAGCAAGGCGTTGGGAACGCGCCGATGGAGGAAGTCTGTGTAGAGGGTCGCCGCGCAGAGGAGCGCGGCAATCACGCCGGTCTTATGGTTTCGGCTTGTTTACTTGAACCATCCCGAAACCGTGACCGAAAGCCGATCGAAGCTGGCGTTAAGCTCCGTGCCGAGTTTGCCAGCGCCGACGGCAATCGCCAGAGCGACAAGCCCGACGATCAGGCCATACTCGATAGCCGTCGCCCCGCGCTCATCGTTAATAAAGCGTGCAATGAGTCGTTTCATGATTTCCACTCCCGAAGTGATCTGATGCCGCGATCACGCTTCCCCCGTTCGATTATCACGGTGCTCTGTGGCCCGCTCTTTTATCGACTTTTCACGCTTGCTGCGCTTTCTTTTTAAGACATGGAATGTCTCAACCATACCCCTCCTACGGGTGATAGCAATGACCCAAAGGGGTTAAGACGCGCGTTTGAAACGACCCGGCACGCCCGGGTCACAGGTTGTTAAAGAGCAGGCAGACCGGCCGGGAACCGGCCTGCAACTTGGCATTGCGGTCATAGGCCGCAATGCCAGCCAAAATAAAAAGATGCGCTGCGACGGGGTGATGAGCGACAGCGCACCGTGAAAACACCTAGCCGGTATGAGACATTTCAGTGCAGCAGGCCTCCCACCAGCGGCAGTTGCAACGTCTTGTGGTCACCGCTGCCACCCTGGCTATCGTGTGCGCCTTGCTTCAGCCCGCCGACCAGCCCGGTCACCGGCGCCAGCAGCGAGGTCACGGGACCGAGCGCGCCGCCCGCGGAACCGCCCTCACCGCCGCCACCGACCTTGGCCAGCGGCAGGTTGTTCAACACGCCGCCGAGCAGGTTGCCGCCATGGCCGCCATCGCCACCGTACCCGCCGCCCGCGCCTGCCAGCGGCAGGTTGCTCAGCAGGCCACCAAGCGGGTTGCCGCCGCCCTGACCATTGCCGTTGAGGATCGCGCCAGCGGCCGCTACCGTCTTGCCGGCCTCAGTCACCACGCCACCCAGCGGCGAGACCACCGGTGCGTGGGTGTTGCTGATCATGCTGCCGCCGGCCGCCACCGTATTGCCGACCTTGTAGAGCAGGCCGTTGCCCGGCTCGCCCAGGTGCGTGGCTGCGCCCAGTGTCTGCGTGCCGTCGGTGACCTTGCTGGTCAGCGGCACGATGACCTTGCTGACCGTATTCGTGACCTGCGCGACCGGGCCTTCGGACAGCACGCTGTGCAGCTTGCCGCTGCTGTCGTGCACCGCGATGCCCACGTGCCTGACCAGGCCACCCACCGGGGTGGTCACCGGAGCCAGCGGCGCCAGCTTCTCGGTGCCCAGGCCGTACACCAGGTCGCCGCCGCTGATCAACGCCTCGCCCACGTCGTGGACCACGTTGCTGGTGCTGGCCACAGTCACGCCAACCGGGTTGTCGACCGAACCCATCTGCCCCAGCCCGTCGCGCACGCCGGCACCGAGCGAGCCAATGGCGCTACCGGCCTTGATCACCACGCCGCCGGCGCCTTCGCGCGCCTGAGTGGGCAGCAACGGCAGCGGCGCTTCCTGGATGCTCTTGCCGATGTCACTGATGGCATTGCCCGTGGCCACCACGGTATTGCCCGCGCCTTCGGTCACCTTGGCGGTGGGCGTGGTCTCGCCCGATGCGGACGGTCCCGGCGTGACCGGCGTGTCGATGTTGCTGTTGGGCCGCGGATTGGCGCCGCTGCCGCCACCGCTCGACGAACAGCCTGCCATCAGCAAGGCAAGGGCGGCCACGCCTGCCGCGGCCAGTGAGGTCATGCCATGCTGCGACGGATGCTTGATATTCATTGTCCTTCTCCTGTCTTGTTGGCCACGGTGTTGCCGGCCGTCTTGTCTTATGTACGCCGCATGGGATTGCCGACGAGCCTCCCCGGTGTCCCGCTTTGTTCCTCTGGCGGACCGCTCCGAACCGGAACCGCAAGACAGTGGAACGCGAGATCGTCGGCGCGTCTGGACAACCAATGGCAAGGCGCGTGCCAGCGGCGCCAGCGGTGCCGGCACGGAATCGGCCACGGCGCTGCGAGCCTTGCCTGGCGCGGATTAGCGGGTGACGCGGGGTAGCAATCGGGCGGGCACAAACGTCGTTGCGGCGCGGGCCTGATGTGTTACGTGCTACGTAACGTGTTCCGGGATACGGGAACACGGCGGCGCGGATGACCGTGACGGGAGGCGTCGGCAGCGCGTGGCACGCCGCGCTTTCCTGGCTGGTTCGCCGTCGCCGCGAGCCCGCCGTTCCGGCTGTCTTGTTCCCTGCAGACGACACACGTTACGTAACGCGTAACGCGCGGCCGCCCTGACACCCCATCCCCGGCAGCGCCGCAAGCGGTTCCCACGGCTCCCCTGGAAGCCGTACCCGGCAAGGCTTTGCGGGCACCACACCCGACTTCCGCGGGGTCCGTTCCAGGACGCGCCGCAGCGCTGGCATACCGATTGCGCCATATCCGTCACCGCCGCACGCAGAATGCGAACGCGTTGCGCGGCCGAGCGATTTAAACGACGGGAATGAGGGAACAGAACATGCGCAAACAACAACTCGCCGTAACGGCACTCCTCGCAACCTTGCTGGCCCTGGGTGGCTGCGCCAGCGGCAGCGGATCGACCTCCATGGGCACCAGCGACACGGCGGGCACCAATGGCGGCACCAAGACCACGGGTACCGATGGCACCGGCGGCATGGGTGGCTCCGGCGGCAGCACCGACGTCGCCGGCGGCGGTACCGGTGGCACGGGCGGCGGCACGGGTGGTACCGGTGGAACGGGTGGCAACGGCGGCAACACTGGCGGCGGCGAAACGCCTACCGCACTGACCCCGACCGCCACGGTCATCAATAATGCCGGCACGGTGCTGGGCAATACGGGCAGCACCGTCACCGACCTCGGCAACCAGCTCGGCAGCGCCAACCTGCCGCTGGTGCCGACACAGACGCAAAGCGGCCTCGGCGGCGTGGTGGCCTCCACCGGCGATGCCGTGGGCGCGCTGGCCACGGGCCTGCAAGCGGGCCTGGGCAGCATCCCCAATTCGACCAATCCGGTTGGCACCACGGTCGCCAGCACCGGCAATGTGGTCACCGAACTCGGCAAGGCAGTGTCCAGCGCCGGCACCGCTGTCAGCGGCCTGGGCACCGGCCAGCTCGCGCCGCTGGCGCCACTGACCTCGCCGCTGGGCACGGTGGTGGACCAGTTGGGCGACACGGTAAGCAACGCCGGCGGCACGCTGACCACGGTCCTGTCGACCGGCGCAGTCGAGCAGGTGACCATTACCACCAGCAAGCTGATCGTGCCGATCACCTCGCAGCTGACCGGCGCCACGCAGACGCTGGGCGCGGCCACGGGCCTGGGCGCCCCGGCCAACAACCTGCTCGCAACCGTGGGCGGTGCGCTGGCCACGGCGGGCACCAAGCTGCAACAGACCAACACGCCGGTAGTCTCGGGCGTCGGCGGCGTGGTGAGCGCCACCGGCACGACCGTGGCATCGCTGGGCGGCGCAGTGAACGGGCCCGCCAGCGGCGGCGGCCTGGGCGCGCTGAGCCCGGTCCTGGCACCGGTGACTGCGCTGGCCGGGGGGCTGACTGGCGGTGCAGGCGCTGGCGGTACGGGTTCGCCGCTGGCGCCTGTCACCAGCCTGGTGAGCAGCATCACCGGCGGCCTTGGCGGTGCCACCGGCGGCGGCACCGGTTCGCCGCTGGCACCGGTCACCACCGCGGTCAGCGGCGTGGTGAATGGCGTGGTGGGCGGCGTCACCGGCGCCGCGGCGGGCACCGGCACCACCAGCCCGCTGGCTCCCGTCACCAATGTTGTCGCCGCCGTGACCGGTGGCGCCACCTCCACCGCGGGCAGCACCACCAGCAAGGGTTCGACCACCGGCGCCACCGGCCCGATCGGCGGCCTGGTTGGCGGCCTGCTGGGCGGCCTGACCGGTGCGCTCGGCCAGAAGTAATCCTGCCTCAGCCGCTGCCCTGGCGATCGCCTGATCGCGGGCAGCGGAGCACACCAGATTCAACGTAGCGGCCACGCGCTGAGCCGGCAGCATCGGACAGCAGGCGCCCGGGGGTAGCGGCAATCCCCGCGCCAGTGGCACGCGACGTCAATAGCCGCAGTATTTCCTTACAGGGGTTTTGCCATGCGTGCACGTCATCGCGTTGCCGCGCTGCTGGTCGGCGTCGGCGCGTTCCATCACGGCCTGGTCCAGGCCGATCCGCGCAGCCCGGTCCAGGGCGACCCAACCCAGACGCTCCCGAAGATTGCTCCGGCCCGGCCCGACAGCAGCGTGACAGTGCAGGTCGAACGGCCGCAGGCGGCCATGCAGGACCTGCTCAATACACGCCTGACACCGCGCCGCTTTCGCATCGAAGGCGCGAAGACGCTGCCGTTCGAGGAGGTAGCCGCGCAGTTCAAGCCGCTGGCCAATCGCGAGATCACGGTGGCGCAGCTGCTGGAAGCGGCCAACACGGTGACGCAGATGTACAAGGACCGCGGCTATCCGCTTTCGTTTGCCTTCGTGCCGGCGCAGGACTTTGCCAACGGCGATGTGCTGATCACCGTGGTCGAAGGCTATGTGGCCAAGGTGACGGTCACAGGCAAGGCGGGCCCGGCAGAGGGCCGGCTGCGCGCCATTGCCGAGAAGCTGCAGCAGGACCGCCCGCTGCGCCAGGACCGATTCGAACACTACGTCAATGCACTGGCCCTGCAGCCCGGGCTGCAGGTGGCGGCCACGGTGCAGCCGCCGACCACCACCGACGGCGCCTGCGAGATGGTGCTCGACGTCAAGCGCAAGCCGTTCACCTTCGGCACCGGCATTGAATACATGTCGCCAGGCCTGCGCGCCATTGCCACCGCGACCACCAACAGCCTGACGCCGCTGGGCGAGCAGATTTCGGTCTCGGCACTGTTCCCCAAGGGCCGCGACAACGAGGAGTACTACGCCGCCAGCTACGCGCAGCCGCTCGGCACCGAGGGCATGATCGCGCGGCTCAATGCCTCGCACTACCGAGGCGTGCCGCAGAACGCCACGCTGGAGGCGATCGGGTTCAACCCGCGCTACGTCAACGACACCAAGCGCATCGGCGGCTCAGTCAGCTATCCGCTGCTGCTGTCCAACGCGCATACGCTCACGCTGACCGGCGGCTTCTACGGCGCCGACCAGTTCGAGCGGTACACCCACACCGCCACCGGCACGCGCGTGACGCTGGGCACCAACGTGCGCGTGGGCACCGCGGAGCTGACCTACGTTCAGCGCGGCGAAGGCGTGAGCCGCAACGCCACGCTCGGCCTGTACAAGGGTTTCGATGCGCTGGGCGCGAGCCGCCAGAACAACACCAACGACCTGAGCTTCTTCCGCACGCGGCTGCTGCTGTCGCAGTCGAAAGACCTGCCGGCGGGCTTCGGCCTCACCGTGGCCGCGGCGGGCCAGTACAGCGGCGACCGCCTGGCCTCGGGCGAGCAGATCAGCTTCGGCGGACGCTTCTTCGGGCTGGGCTATCCCGCCGGCGAAGTGGCGGGCGACAAGGGCTGGGGGGCCTCGGCGGAAATCAGCCGCCTGTTCCTGCCCGACATGAACTACCTGCGCACCATCCAGCCCTATGTGTCGGCCGACGTGGCGCGCGTGTTCTCCAACAGCATGTCGCTGTCGCACCGCAGCCTATCATCGGTAGCCATTGGCGCGCGCTTCTCGGACCGGCGCTACTACACGCTGGATATTTCGGTGGCACAACCGGTGGGTGACAAGCCGACCAATGCAAGCCGTCGGTCGCCGCGGATCAACATGACTTATTCGTACCAGTTCGACTGAGCTGGTCGCGTTTGGGCTGACGACACCAGGTTTCCCTGCACCCGGCCGACGGCAGTCTCGCGTCGGCCGATTTTTTTATCTCGAAGGCTGCGTCCGGAGCGAGCACGCGCACCAACCCGCACAGGCAGCGCAGCCCGTGCCGGCACGCAATACCGCCGCGCAAGCGCGGCGCCGCACTCAGCTCACGCGAAAACCGATCTTCAGCGTGACCTGGTAGTGCGCGATCTTGCCGTTCGTGATGTGGCCGCGCGTTTCCACCACTTCGAACCAGTCGATGTTCTTGATGGTTTCACCGGCCTTGGCAATGGCGCTCTGGATGGCCTGGTCGCAGCCATCGGGTGAAGATCCGACGATCTCGACCAGCTTGTAGGTATGGTTGCTCATATCCCTCTCCTTGGCGGGCGGCCCCGCGGGGGTTCCATCCATCATAGGCGCGGGTGCGGATAGTCCCAAGGGCAGCGGCGGTGCACCGATGCTGCAGCGCATAGCCGGCCGCAGATCCTGTTACACAATCACGCTTTGCCAGTGGCGTATGCGGCTGCTACGCTGCGAACCCCGCCCCGACGGCATGCGGCGCGCGGCGCGCGCATGCCGTCATTCACCGACGCAAAGATCCGCCGTGACTTACAGATTCATTCGCCGGGCCGTGCTGGGCCTGGGCCTGGCCGCCGCCGTGTCGGCCTTCACCTCGTTCAGTCCCTTCGCGCTGCTGGCGCATGCCCGCTCGGCTTCCACCTTCGACCAGGTGACCGACACCATCGCCAACAGCATCAGCGAGACCTTCAACGAGGCCGTCGCCAACCACTTTCCCACGCGCACCGGCAAGCCGGCCCAGCCGCCGGATGCGAAGCCGGTGCCGGCCAAGCCGTTTGCCGATGGCAGCGGCTACACGCTGTGCTTCGTGCCCGATGGCGCGAGTTGCCAGGCGCTGCTGATCAATGCCATCCGCAGCACGCGCCAGCGCCTGCTGATCCAGGCCTATTCGTTCACCAGCGCACCGATTGCCGAGGCCGTGGCGCAGGCGCACCGGCGCGGCGTGGACGTGCGCGTGATCCTGGACAAGAGCCAGCAGTCCGAGCGCTATACCAGTGCCACCTACCTCAAGCATGCCGGCGTGCCGGTGGTGATCGACAACAAGCCCGCGATTGCGCACAACAAGGTGATGGTGTTCGACGACCAGGCAGTCTTCACCGGATCGTTCAACTTCACCAAGTCGGCGCAGGAGCGCAACGCCGAGAACGGCATGCTGATCCGCGGCGACGCCGCCGTGGTCAGGGCCTACACCGACAACTGGAACAAGCGCTACCAGCAGTCGCGCGCGTACTGACGGCAGCAGCAGGGCGCCCTGCCCTGCACGAAGCGGCGCGCAGTGGCAAACTTGCAGCTTTCCTGTTCAGAGCCCTTCCGGAGAGCCTTTCCCCATGACAGCCATCCCCGACAGCCAGTGGATCCGCGTTGACACCGCAGCGGGCAGCTTCGATGCCTACCTGAGCCTGCCGCCGGCAGGCGTGCAGCCCGGCGCGCCGGGCATTGTGCTGCTGCAGGAGATCTTCGGCGTCAACGAACATATCCGCGCCGTGGCGGACCAGTACGCCGCCGACGGCTATGCGGTGCTGGCGCCCGACGTGTTCTGGCGCCAGGCGCCACGCGTGCAACTGGGCTACGAAGGCGACGACATGGCGCGCGGCATGGCGCTGCGCAAGGCGGTGGATGTCACGGCCGCGCTGGACGATATTGCCGCCGCGGTGCAGGTGCTGCGCCAGCACACCGGCGCCGGCAAGGTGGCGGCGGTGGGCTATTGCTTCGGCGGCCTGCTGTCGTACCTGAGCGCGGCGCGCGGGCTGGTGGATGCGGCCGTGCCCTACTACGGCGGCGGCATCCAGAACCAGCTGCAAGAGGCGGCGAACATCCGTGTGCCGGTGCAGTTCCACTACGGCGCGCTCGACGCGCACATCCCGCCAGAGGCCGTGCAAGGCGTGCGCGACGCCATGGCCGGCAAACCCGGCAGCGAGATCTACGTCTACCAGGGCGCGGACCACGGCTTCAACTGCTGGGCGCGCGGCTCCTACCACCAGCCCAGCGCCGCGCTGGCGCACGGGCGCGCGCTGGTGTTCCTGTCGGAAGCGCTGTAGTCCACCCCGACGCGCTGTAGTCCCACCCCGAGACGCTGCCGCCTTGCCATGGCCGGGCGGCAGCCTTTATCCTCGGCGCTTGGCTTCAAGACTTGCTGGACCCCAAACCATAACAATGGAGACCACCATGCAGTCAGAGCAGCAGCGCGCCCTGCGCAACACCATTCCCGACGCCATTGCCCGCGCCGTGCGGCGCAGCCCGGGCAAGACCGCGATCCGCTTCGGCGAACGGGCCTGGACCTACCGCCAGCTGGATGAGGCCGCGGCCCGCGTGGCCGGCGCGCTGGCGCAATGGGGCCTGCGCCCCGGCGACCGCGTGGCCGCCTTCGGCAAGAACTCAGACGCCTATGTGCTGCTGTGGCTGGCCTGCCTGCGCAGCGGCCTGATCCATGTGCCGGTCAATTTCTCGATGACGCACGCGGAAGCCGAGTACATCGTCACGCAATCGGGCGCCAGCGCGATCTTTGCCGATCCGGCGCTGGCCGACCGCGTCGACGGCCTGCCCTGCAAGGTCAGCGGCACGCTGCACGGCGGCAAGGTGCGCGATGTCCTGGCCGCCGCCGCCAGCGGCCCCGCGGCACCGGTGTCCGATTCGCTCACCGACACCACGCCTGCGCAGATCCTGTACACCTCGGGCACCACCTCCGCCCCCAAGGGTGCCGTGCTGACCCATCGCGCGCTGCTGGCCGAATACGTCAGCACCATTGCCGCCTGCGATATCCGCGAATCGGACTACTCGCTGGCCGCGCTGCCGCTGTACCACTCGGCGCAGATGCATGTCTTCCTGATGCCGCTGCTGCTGTGCGGCGGCACCACGCTGATCGCCGACAGCCCCGAGGCCGGCTATTGCCTGCGCACCATCCACGCCGAGGGCATCACCAGCTTCTTTGCGCCGCCCACGGTGTGGATCGCGCTGCTGCGCCATGCGGACTTCGATCCGGCGCGGCTGGGGTCGCTGATCAAGGCCTACTACGGGGCCTCGATCATGCCGGTGCCGGTGCTGCTTGAGCTGCAGCAGAAGCTGCCGGCACTGCACTTCTACAACTGCTACGGCCAGAGCGAGATCGGGCCGCTGGCCACGGTGCTGGGCCCCGACGAACACGCCGGGCGCCCCGCCTCCGCCGGCCGGCCGGTACTGAACGTCGAGACCCGCATCGTCGACGAGACCATGCAGGACGTGCCGCCTGGCGAGTTGGGCGAGATCGTGCATCGCTCGCCGCAACTGCTGACGGAATACTGGGACAAGCCCGAACAGACCGCTGAAGCCTTCACCGGCGGCTGGTTCCATTCCGGCGACCTCGGCTATATGGATGCCGAGGGCTACCTGTACGTGGTGGACCGGATCAAGGACGTGATCAATTCAGGCGGCGTGCTGGTATCGAGCCGCGAGGTGGAAGAGTGCCTGTACACCCACGGCGCGGTGGCCGAGGCAGCGGTGTTCGCGCTGCCGCACCCGAAGTGGGTCGAGGCAGTGGCCGCCTGCGTGGTGCGCAAGCGCGGCCATGAAGACGCCGCCGAGGAAGAGCTGATCGCCCATGCGCGCCAGGCGCTGGCGCCGTTCAAGGTGCCCAAGCGCATCGTGTTCGTCGCGGACCTGCCACGCAACACGGCGGGCAAGCTGCTCAAGCGCCAGCTGCGCGAGGACTACGCGCAGCTGTTCGGCGCTTAGTACGGCACGGCTACGCCGTTCTCGACCTTGACGCGGTCGCCGATGCGCATCTGGTAGGCGTTGGACTGCGTCAGCGTCAGGTAGGCGTTGTCGCTGGTGCGCACGCGCACACGGTAAGCCGCGGCCGAGGATCCGGTGCGCTTCTCGACCTCGTTGCCGGCCACCGCACCGGCAACCGCGCCGCCGATGGTGGCCACGGTATTGCCGCGGCCGCCGCCGACCTGGTGGCCCAGCAGTCCGCCCACGATGCCGCCGACCACGGCGCCCGCGCCGCTGGTCGAAGGCGGCTGGCCGGGCACCACCTCAATCGCCTCGACCCAGCCGTAGCGCACGCCGTAGGCCTGGTTGCCGTAGTTGTTGCCGTAGCTGCCGTCCGGATATGACTGCTGTGGATACGGCTGCTGGGGATAGCCTTGCTGCGGGTAACCCTGTTGCGGATACCCTTGCTGCGGATACCCCTGCGGGTAGCCCGATGCCTGCGGGTAGCCCTGCTGCGCCGGGTAGCCGCTGATGGTGGTGCTGCCGCCATAGCCGCTGCTGCCGTAGCCGCTGCTGCTATAGCCGCCACCGTAGCTGCCGCCGTACCCTCCGCCATAGCCGTTGTCGTAGCCATACGGCGTGGCACACCCGGCCAGCGCACCGGCGCCAAGCACCGCAAGCACAACCGAACGAAGGGGGATGGACATGTCAGGACTCCTGCGCGCTGCGCGTGTTGGGGAATGCGCGCGAGTCTAGGGCCGCCGGCGGCCAGCGGGTGTCACCGGAACTTGTGATTGGTAACTGCCTGTAACCGGCTGGCAGTGCTGGCCTGCCGGGGCTCAGGCGCGCTCGGCGCCGTCGTCGTTGAACTGGGTGATGCGGGCCACGCGGAAAGCGCCGCGCAGCGATTCCAGCTCGGTCCGGTGCAGCATCGCCAGGCGGTTCAGGTAGCGCTCGCCCTTGGCCAGCAGGTGCACCTGCACCACGCGGCGGTCCTCGGGGTTGAGCCGGCGCCTGACCAGCCCCGCCGCCTCGCAGCGGTTGACCAGCGCCACCACGCCGTGCTGCTTTGCCTGCAGCCGCTCCGCCAGTTCGCCGATGGAAGCCCAGTCCTTGTCGGCACAACCGCGGATATGCAGCAGCAACAGGTATTGCTGCACGGTCAGCCCTTCCGCGCGCGCCGCATCTTCGGAAAATCGCAGGAAGCGCCGCAACTGGTAGCGGAAATCGGAGAGGGCCTCGAAGTCGGCCTTGGTAAGCGATGTGGATTTCCGGGACGGGGCGGACTTGCTGGGCATAAGGTGGCGAAAAAACGCAAAGGAGGAGGTAAGCGCTGTAACAACGCGCAAGACCACGGGCACGCGGCCGGTCCCGCAACCGGGGCGCACGCAATTATAGGGGCCGCGCACCGCGCCGCCAGCACAAACCTGTCCGCCAGGTCGCGTGCCCGACGCACAGTTGCATCGTGCCGGCGTCCGGCTATGGCAGAATCTGTGCGGTTGCAGACACCTTCACCCGTCACCGGAAAACGCACCGATGTTCTCGGAAATCGCTCTCTTCCTGCTGGATACCGTCTTCACCCTGTTCGGCATGGCGCTGTTGCTGCGCGTGTGGATGCAGCTCACGCGGCTGCCTACGCGCAATGCGGTGTCCCAGGGGGTGTTCCAGATCACCGACTGGCTGGTGCGCCCGCTGCGCCGGGTCATCCCCGGGGTGGGCGGCATCGACTGGGCCACGGTAGTGGGTGCATGGCTGACCGCGGTGGTGTTCCTGGTGCTGGTCGCGCTGCTCAGCGGCATCGACCTGCTCGGCTTCCTGCCGGCCATGCTGCTGACCGCCCTGCTCTACGTGCTGAAATGGGCGATCAGCCTGGTGATGTGGGTCACGCTGCTGATGGCGATCCTGTCGTGGGTCAACCCGCATTCGCCGATCACCCCGGCCATCGACCACCTGACCGCGCCGGTGCTGCGCCCGATCCAGCGCGTGGTGCCGCGCCTGGGCGGCTTCGATGTTTCGCCGCTGGTGCTGTTCGTGATCGCGCAGATCCTGCTGATGGTGATCGCGCGGCTGGGCGCCAGCATCTTCGGCATGCACTACTGAGCCAGCGGCGGCTCGGCACATTGTCCAGAATCTTGGACAGTGTATCGAGAATTGACCCTTTTTCTGCTCAGTGTGAAGTCCTACATTACAGGCACCGTGGCGCTTCCGCCACGCACCCTGCCTGAGAAGGACCTCACACCATGAAGACCATCGCCCAACGCCGCAGCCTGGCGCTTTCCCTGCTGTGCGCCGCCAGCCTGTCGTTTGCCGCGGCCGCTGCCCACGCCTCCGAACCCGTTTCCGACATCGCCCGCCTGGACGGCAGCATCGCCCACGTCGGCAAGGCTGATCCGTTCCTGGACGGCGCCAGGACCACCGACCGCCGCGACGCGTTCACCGACGGCGCCTGAGTCCCTGCCCCTTCCCTTGCCACGGCCCCGGCCGTGGCGGCCCGCCAGCGCCCTCAACCCGCCGGACGGGCCTCTCCCTCAGCCTGCACGCTCGCGGCTGCTTCCGCCCCCATCCCCCCGTCCAGGCCCGCCTCGGGCTCCAGTTCGGACACCATCATCGATTCGATCGCTTCCATGAAGGCCCGCACCTTGCGCGGCTGCAGGCGCCGGTCCGGCAGCAGCGCGAATACGCGCAGCGGCGGCAGCGGGTAGTCCGGCAACACGCGCACCAGCCGCCCCTGCGCGATCTCGGCCTCGCAATAAATGACCGACAGCCGGGCGATGCCCAGCCCCGCCAGCGCGCCCTGCAGGCGCAGTTCGGCGTTGTGGGTCTGCATGCGCGGACGGATCGGCACGGACACGGTCTGGCCGTCGCGGGTGAATTCCCAGACGGTGTCGCCGGGTGTGGTCAGCGTCGGCATATTGGCCAGGTCTTCCGGGCGCAACTGCGCCGGCAGGCTGGCCGCCAGCGCCGGCGCGGCAAACAGGCCGCGTTCGACATGGTAGATGCGGCGCGCCACCGTGCCGGAGTCCGGCAGGTCGGTATCGACGACGACGAAGGCCACGTCAAACCCGTCGCGGATCGGGTCGACCAGGCCCTGGGTGATTTCCACGGCCACGTCCAGCGCCGGGTGCGCCGCCAGCGTGCGGCAGATCACGCCACCCAGCTGCTGGGCGCCGAACTCATAGGGTGTGGCGATGCGCAGCACGCCCTGCACGCGCTCTTCACGCGCCAGCGTTTCCTGGCGAATTTCGCGCAGCCGCGCAAATAAGGGGGCGACATCGCGGTAGACCGCCTTGCCAGCATCCGTGAGGCGCATGCGCCGCGTGGTGCGCTCCAGCAGCTTGGCGCCGATGGCGGTTTCCAGCCGCGCCACCGCGGCCGAGACGCGCGACTTGGGGCAGTCCAGCTGCTCCGCGGCGGCCGTGAACGTCCCCTGCTCGACCACGCAGCAGAACGCCTCCCAATCATTCCATTGGATTGTTTCGTTCACCGGACAATGTTTCCCTGACAAGCTGTAGTTCCCGACGGCAGGCCTACATTATGCTTGAGCGATGCAACAAAAGCCTGTCCCGGCTGGACCGGACGCCTCAGCCCCCGCAGTTCCAGCAGCCCCAGCCCCCGCCGCCCCCACACCCCAGCGCCCGCGCATGCAACTCGCCAGTCACCCGGAAATGGGTCACTGGCGTCTTTCATTGTTCGGCCTGACGCTCGGGCTGGTGACCGGCATCGACTTCTCGTCCACGCTGATGATGGGCGTGGCCAGCCAGCATATCCAGGGCGGCGTCGGTGCCGCGCCGGAAGATTACCTGTACGCGATCTCGGCCTACGCGGCCACCGCGGTGCTGATGAACATGGTGCTGGACCAGGTCGCGCGCCGCATCACCTACAAGCGCTTCACCATGGGGGCGCTGCTGGTATTTGTCCTGGGCTCGCTGATCTGCGCCGAGTTTGCCAGCCCCACCGGGCTGATCACCGGCAAGGCGGTGCAGGGGCTGGGCGCCGGCGGCCTGTTCGCGGCCTCGCGCATCCTGGTGCAGCTGGTGTCGACGCCGGCAGAGCGCGGCCCGCTGATGCTGCGCTTCGGCGGCGGCGCGTTCTCGATGCTGGCGATCACGCCCTGGCTGACCAGCATCTTCCTGGACGATATCGGCTGGCGCGCGGTGTTCCTGTTCCAGGCCGGCATTGCGCTGCCGGTGCTGCTGTCGGTGGCGCTGACCTACCCGGCCCGCGCGCCGCGCGACCCGCATCCGCCGGTATCGACACTGGACTGGCCCGCCGCCATCGGCGCCGCGCTGGGCGCGCTGGTGTTCCTGCACACGCTGCAGGAGATGCGCTACACGCGCTTCTTCAGTTCGCTGGAAATGCCGCTGGCCGCGCTGTGCGGGCTGGCACTGTTCGCCTTCAGCGGCTGGCGGCTGTATCGCCATCCGGACCCGTGGATCGACTTCTCGCGCCTGGCCGGGCGCCAGTACCTGTACGGACTCGGCTTCTACACGCTGTACTACCTGCTCTCGTCGGCCTGGTCGTTCCTGCTGCCCTCGCTCACGCAGACCGGCCTGGGGCTGACCTTCCGCACCACCTGCATGCTGTTGTCGACCAGCGGCACGGTGTCGGCCATCGGCGCCATCCTCATCACGCTGGGCATGGCGCTGGTGTTCCGCAAGCGGCGCGTGATCGCCATCGGCTTTGTGGTCTACGCGTGCGCGGCGATGCTGCTGTCGCAGCAGTTGATGCCGGGCGCGCCGGACTACGCGCTGGTGCCGGTGGTGCTGCTTGAAGGGCTGACGCCGGTGCTGCTGATGGTGCAGGTGGCGTCGATGACTTACCTGGAAGTGCCGGTCGAGGATTTCTCGCACGCCTACCAGTTCAAGAACGTGTGCAAGCAGATCGCCTCGGCCATGGGCACGGGGCTGGCAAGCGTGTTCATGCAGGACGGCCTGGCGCAGCACCGCACCCACCTGGTGGAGCACATCACCCGCTACAACCCGGTGCTGCAGGCGCCGGATGCGCTCTCGGCAACGAGTCTGGCCAAAATCTCGCTGGAAGTCGACCGCCAGGCCACGCTGCTGGCCGGCATGGACATGCTGCACGGCTTTGCCGTGTTGTGCGTGGTGGCGGCAGTGTTCGTGCTTGCGCAGCGCAGCTTCCGGTAAGGAACCCACGCGCCAGGCGCCAGGCCATGTCCTGGGCCGGTACTGGCGCAATCCCGCCATTTCCTCTACCCTTTCGGCCTTTCCGTGCCAATCCGGCGAACCGCGCCGGGCTACGCAAATGGCCAGCCCCACCGATTCCCGCCAGAACCCGCCGCAAGCACCGCAGACCGCCGACAGCGCCGCCGCCACGCCCGAAAAGCCGAGCGACAGCTATGTGCAGTCCTTTGCACGCGGGCTGTCGGTCATCCGGGCCTTCAACGCGCAGCACCCGGCCCAGACGCTGACCGAGATCGCCCAGGCCAGCGGCCTGACGCGCGCCGGCGCGCGCCGCATCCTGCTGACGCTGGTGGGGTTGGGCTACGTGCAGGCCGACGGCCGCCTGTTCCGGCTGACGCCCAAGATCCTGGACCTGGGCTTCGCCTACCTGACCTCGATGCCGTTCTGGAACCTGGCCGAGCCGATCATGGAGACGCTGTCGCAGCAGGTGCATGAAAGCTGCTCGATCTCGGTGCTGGACGGCACCGAGATCGTCTACGTGCTGCGCGTGCCGGCGCGCAAGATCATGACCATCAACCTGTCGATCGGCAGCCGCCTGCCGGCCTATTGCTCGTCGATGGGGCGGGTGCTGCTGGCCGGCCTGGCCGAGCCCGAGCTCGACAGCGTGCTGCGCGCCACCGACCTGCGCGCGCGCACCAGCCGCACCGTCACCGACGTGGACGCGCTCAAGGCCATCGTCGCCGACATCCGCAAGCGCGGCTGGGCGCTCAACGACCAGGAGCTGGAAGAAGGGCTGGTGTCGCTGGCCGCGCCGATCCGCAACCGCGCCGGCCACACCATCGCCGCCATCAATATCAGCGGCCAGGCCAACCGCACCAGCGCACAGGAGATGCTGGAGCGTTTCCTGCCGCCGCTGCTGGAAGCTTCGGAGAAGATCTCAGGGCTGGTCGGGCTGCGCACCTGAGCGCAGCCGCGGGGATCAGACTGCCGCGGGCAGCTCCACGCTGCCGAACTCGGCCGAGCGCGTGCCATCCAGCGGCCGGTTGCTGGCCCCGAAATACGCAAACGCCACGGACAGCTTGACCGCGTTGGACACATTGCGGCCCGCCGCATGGAACAGCCGGCTGTCGAAGAACAGCACGTCGCCGCGGTGCAGCGCCAGCGGCTGCGCGGCATCCAGCAGGGGCTGGCTGGCCGGGTGGGCTTCGATCAGGAATTCGGCCGGGTCCAGCTGGCCCGGCTCCAGCTTCGCCTGGTGCGACCCCGGGATGACGCGCAGCACGCCGTTGCGCTCGTCCTCGTCGCCCAGCGCCAGCCACACCGTCACCAGTTCCGGCCGGGCAAACGACCAGTAGCGCGTATCGCGGTGCCAGCCGGTCTGGCTGCCGTAGTGCGGATGCTTGGTCATCACGCAGTTGTGGTGCGCCAGCGTGATGCGGGCGGGCTCGCCCAGCAGCGCCTGCACCACCGGCACCAGCTTCGGGTCGCTGGCCCAGCGGCGGAAGACCTCGTCGCGCCCGTAGGCCTGGCGCAGCCGCCTGACCGTGCCGCCGCCGGCGGCATCGCGCGCGGCCGGCGCGCCGGGGTAGCCCAGGTCGGCCTCGAACTCCACCGGCGGCACCGCCGCGGCCAGGTGCTCACGCGTCACCGCCTCCAGCGCCGCGCACGCCGGCTCGTCGGCAAAGCCGCGCAGGATCACGAACCCGTTGGCGTGGAAGGCCTGCACCAGGCGCGGCAGCGCACCGGCATCGGCAGACAGGACGGAGGAAGGCAGGTCGGCGCAGGGGTCCAGCGAGGTCATTGCAGCAGGCGCGGTACAGGCAGCGGAAAGAGGAATGGGAAGGGCCGCGGTGGCCCGACAGGCTCATGATGCCAGAACCGGCGCAATCTGGCGCAGACGCTGCACCATAACCATGCAGACAGCACCGGGGCACCCACTCTCCGTACGGAAACAGACGGTGCTGCGTGCCGCCCGCGCCGCTACAATGCGCTGGTCTTCACCCGATATTCCCTGCATCCACCCGCTATTTCCACCTTTTGCGCCGAGGTCCAACGTGACAGCTCGCCCACGCATCGTCGCTTCGCTGGCCGAGGCCCAGGCCCAGCTGGGCCGCATCGTTCTCGGCAAGCCGCTGCAGGTGCGGCTGGCGCTGGCCTGCATGCTGGCACGCGGCCACCTGCTGCTGGAAGACGTACCCGGCGTCGGCAAGACCACGCTGGCCCATGCGCTGGCGCGCACGCTCGGGCTGCAATACCAGCGCGTGCAGTTCACCAGCGACCTGCTGCCGGCCGACCTGATCGGGGTTTCGGTCTTTGTCCGCGACGCCGGCGAGTTCCGCTTCCATCGCGGCCCGGTGTTCGCGCAGGTGGTGCTGGCCGACGAGATCAACCGCGCGCCGCCCAAGACCCAGAGCGCGCTGCTCGAGGCCATGGCCGAGGGGCAGGTGACCCATGACGGCACCACGCACGCGCTGCCGTCGCCGTTTTTCGTGATCGCCACGCAGAATCCGCTGGAGCAGATCGGCACGCATGTCTTGCCCGAATCGCAGCTGGACCGCTTCACCATGCGGCTGTCGCTCGGCTATCCCGACCCCGCCTTCGAGCGCGTGCTGTACCTGGGCGGCGCCAGCGCGCCGGAGCTGCCGCCGGTGATGGATGGCAGCCAGGTGCTGGCGCTGCAGGAGGCTGCCGCACAGGTGTACGCCAGCCCGGCGCTGGTGGACTACGTGCTGGCGCTGGTGCAGGCCACGCGCAGCCACGGCGGCTTTGCCGCGGGGCTGTCGCCGCGCGCGGGGCTGGCGCTGCTGGCCTGCGCGCGCGCCTGGGCCCTGCTGGCGCAGCGCAACATGGTGCTGCCGGAAGACGTGCAGGCGGTCTTCACCGCGGTGGCCGCGCACCGGCTGCTGCCGGCCGGCGCGGGCGGCCACGCCGCCGTTGCTGGCGAACTGGCCGCGCTGCAGGCCGGCGTGGCCATTCCCTGAAGGCCATGGCGGCGCGCAAAAGCGTGCTCCGCGGCGCGCCGGCCATGGCGCAGTGCCGCACGGCGGGCCGGCGCCCTACCGGGGGCATACTGCTGCTGGACCGCCGCCACCTCTATATCCTGCCCACCCGCGGCGGCGTCGGCTTTGCGGTCGTGCTGGCGGCGATGCTGCTGACTTCGCTGAACTACAGCATCAGCCTGGGCTTTGCGCTGACCTTCCTGCTGGCCGGCATCGGCATGGCCTGCATGTGGCTGGCCTACCGCAACCTGCTCGACCTCGCCGTGGCCGCGGGCCCGGCGGCGCCGGCTCACGCCGGGCAGGATGCCGTGTTCCAGCTGCGCATCGACAACCGCGATGCCGACGCGCGCATCGGCATCGAGGCGCGCGTGCCGACGCTGCCAAACGTGGCAACCGCCATGCTGACGCTCGATGGCAACTCCGGCGGCATGCTCGCCCTGCACGTGCCGACTGCGCGCCGGGGCCGGCTGGTGCTGCCGCGCGTGGCGATCGCCAGCCGCTTTCCGTTCGGCCTGTTCCGGGTCTGGAGCTATGCGGACCTGGACCTGTCGACGCTGGTCTATCCCGCCCCGGAGCCCGACGCCCCGCCACCGCCTGCCGCATATCGGCCCGACGCTGGCGATGGCGTGCACACGGCCGCGAGCGCGGCCAGCAGCGACGACGGCATCGACCAGCTGCGCCGCTACCGCAGCGGCGACCCGCTGCACCGCATCGCCTGGAAGCACAGCGCGCGTACCGGCCGCTGGCTCAGCCGCGCCGGCGATCCGCCGCAGCAGCCGGCGCGCTGGCTGGACTGGCACGCACTCCCGGCCGGCATGGAGGCGGAAGCGCGGCTGTCGCGCCTGTGCGCGTGGCTGCTGGCCGCCGGTGACGATGCCGAGATCGGCCTGCGCCTGCCCGGCGTAGAACTGCCGCCGGCGCGCGGCGCCAGCCACCGGCGCGCCTGCCTGGAAGCGCTGGCGTTATGGCCGCAACGGCCCGCGGCCTGCCGCGCCGGAGACCGGGCGTGAAACCCGTCGCGCGGCCGCTGCAGCATGACGACCATGGGCTGCTGCTGGGCCAGCTGGCGCTGGTGCTGGCGCCGCAGGCACGCACGCTGCCAGTGGCGGTCAGCCTGCTGCTGCTGCTGCTGCTGGGCTGGCGCTGGCTGCTGTGGCGGCGGCGGGCGCCGCTGCCCTCGCGCTGGATGCTCGGCATCACCGCGGTCATGGTGCTGCTGGTGGCCAGCGCGCTGGTGTGGCAGGACGGCGGCGGCATGGGGCGCGAGCTCGCCGTGGCGCTGCTGGGCGCCTTTGTCATCCTCAAGCTGCTGGAATGCCGCGCGCTGTCGGACGCGACGCTGGTCACGCAGCTGTCGTTCTACCTGCTGCTGACGCTGTACCTGTCCGACCAGCCGTTCTGGCTGGCGCTGTACAGCCTGGCAATCGGCGCCTGGGTGCTGCGCAACTGGCTGTTGCTGCACCACCCCGAGGCGCGCAGCCGGCTGGCGATCTGGCCGCTGCTGGGACGCATGGCGCTGCTGGGCCTGCCCTGGGCGCTGGCGCTGTTCGTGCTGTTCCCGCGGCTGGAGCATCCGCTGTGGCAACTGCCGCAATCGGCGCCGCGCGGCACTACGGGCATCAGCGACACCATGCGGCCGGGCAGCGTCGGGCAACTGATCCGTTCGCCCGAAGTCGCCCTGCGTGCCGAGGTCGCCGGCCCGCCGCTGCCCGCCGCAGCGCTGTACTGGCGTGCGCTGGTGCTGTGGGAATACGACGGCACCACCTGGCACCCGTCGCGGCAGCGCCGGCAGCAACTGGCGCCCGCGCCCGCCGGTGGCAACACGGAAGGCATCGACATCAGCATTACGCTCGAGCCCAGCCAGCAGCGCTGGCTGTTCGCGCTGGACCGCGGCCAGGCGCTGTCCGCCGGCGTGGACGCCGCCGCCACACCCGACGGCGAATTCATGGTGCGCCGACCGGTGGACCAGCGCATGCGCTATCGCACGCATTCCACGCTGTCCCCCGCGCCCGAAGCGCTGACACCCGCCACGCGCCGGCTGGCCCTGAGCCTGCCGGACGGCAATCCGCGCGCCCGCGCGCTGGCCGCCCAATGGGCCGACCGCCATGCCGATCCCGCCGCGCGCGTGCAGGCCGCGCTGCGGCTGTTCGCGGCGGCGCCCTTTGCCTATACGCTGAGCCCGCCGCCGCTGGGCAGCGAACAGGTCGACAGCTTCGTGTTCGACACCCGGCGCGGCTTCTGCGAGCACTACGCCAGCAGCTTCGTCTTCCTGATGCGAGCCGCCGGCGTGCCCGCGCGCGTGGTCACGGGCTACCAGGGTGGCGAGTACAACCCCATCGGCAACCACTACGTGGTGCGCCAGTCCGATGCGCATGCCTGGGCCGAGGTCTGGCTCGACGGCCGCGGCTGGGTGCGCGTGGACCCGACCAGCGCCGTTGCCCCGGGCCGCATCGAACAGGGGCTGGATGCGGTAGTGGGCAGCGAAGCCGCGGACTGGCGGCCGTCGCAGCAACCGGCCTGGCTGAAGGACCTGCGCTGGGCCTATGAAGGCGTCGTCTACACCTGGCAGCGCTGGGTGCTGCAGTACGACCATGCGCAGCAGCAGCGGCTGCTGCTGGCACTCGGCGCCGGCGTGGGCGCCGGGCAGTTGCTGGCCGGCGTGCTGGGCGCACTGTGCCTGCTGGCGCTGGTGCCGCTGTGGCGGCGCCGCGGGCCGGCAGACCCGGTCGATACGGCCTATGCCCGCTTCTGCGCCCTGCTGGCCCGCCACGGCTGCGAGCGCGCCCAGGCCGAAGGACCGCAAGACTTCGCCGCGCGCGCCAGTGCGCGGCTGCCGCGCGCGGCCGACGCGATCGCTGCCGTCAGCGCCGCCTATGTCGACTTGCGCTACGGCAACCTGCCGGCCGCGGGCCATGCGCAGGCGCTGGCAGCGATGCGGGCAGGCATTCGCCATATCGCCGCGGCGTTGCGGCATTAAGCCCCCGCCAGCCACGCCGGCCGACACGCCCTGTCGGGATTAGCTTCGCTTGATATAATTACATCTGTAACTATATCGAATGTAACCGATCCGCCGCTCGCGTGGATCGCAACGCCTCCAGCCATGTCTTTCGAACAACGCATCGACCGCTTCTGCGCCAGCCATCCCGAGGCCCCGCGCGACCTGATCCTGGCCTCCAGGCTGCTGCTGCGCACCGCGCGCCTGCTGCGCGGCCATATCGACCAGGCGCTGGCCCCGTTCGAACTGGACATGAGCCAGTACCTGCTGCTGAGCATGCTTGCCGTCGACGAAAACCGGCCCAGCATGCCGTCCGAGCTGGGCGCCACGCTGGACGCCACGCGCACGCAGATGACGCGGCTGCTGGACGGCCTGGAAGCGCGCGGGCTGCTGCGCCGGCGGGCGTCGGCCAGCGACCGGCGCAGCCTGGAGCTGACCCTGACCCCGGCCGGGCGCCGGCTGCTGGAGCGCGCCGCGCCGGCGGTGCATGGCGCCTACGGCGAGGCCTGGGCGCCGCTCGGCGCAGGTGGCCTGGCCGGCGCCACGCGTGCGCTGACCCAATTGCACCAGACCCTGGAGGGGCTCCAGCCATGAATCCCGGCTCACCCTGGCAGCCTCTGTGGCGATTGCGCGTCAGCATGCGGTGGCTGCGCTGGCTGAGCCACAGGCAGCGCCAGACCCTGCTGATGATGCTGCTGGCGCTGGCCACCGGCGTAGAGTTCCTCGAGAACATCATGTTCGTGTTTGCCTCCAGCCATATCGTCGGCGGCCTCGACGCCGACCCGCGCAGCTTCGCGCTGGTGCAGGCGGCCTACGCCGTGGGCAGCATGCTGATGATCCTGAAGCAGCAATGGCTGTCGCGCCGGTTCGGCTACCGCTACTACCTGACGGGGGCGCTACTGCTGTTCATGGCGGGCACGGTCGTGGCCGCAACCAGCCATGCGCTGCCGCAGATGGTGGTGGCGCGCTTTATCCAGGGTGTGGGCGGCGGCGCGCTGTTCACCAGCTGTCGCATCCTGGTCAACGTGCTGTTCGGCCCGACGGCGCGCCCGCGCGCCACCCGCATTTTCATGATCGGCATCTTCTCGGCGTCGGCGCTGGGCCCGGCCTTCGCCGCCGAGCTGATCGACCATGGCGTATGGCAGGACGTGTTCTACGGCGTGCTGCCGTTCGCCGCGCTGGCCACGCTGGGTGCCTGGCTGCTGCTGCCGGATGCGGAGCCGCGCACCGATACCGGCGGCCCCGCGCTCGGGCCGCTGCTGCTGTTCGGCGCCGCCATCGTGACCTTGCAGGCGGCGCTGACCGAGGCGCGCTTCGACGTGTTCTCGCACCCGCTGCGGCTCGCGCTGGTGGCCGCCGCGGGCCTGGCGCTGCTGGCCGTGTTCCTGTGGCACCAGTGGCACCACAGCGAACCCGTGCTGCACCTGCGCGCCCTGCGCCACCCGGTGTACCTGACCGGCCTGGCGATGTACTTCGTGTACTACATGATCAGCAACCTGAGCGGCTACCTGTTCCCGATCTACGCCGAGCAGGCGCTCAAGATCCCGCTGGCGGCCACCGGCTGGCTCAACACCTTTGCCGCGCTGGTCAGCCTGGCCGGCATCTTCGTCTACCTGCAGGTGGCGCCGCGCCTGACGCGCAAGAAGCCGCTGATGGTCGCCGGCCTGGTGCTGATGGCCGCCACGGCATGGTGGTTCTCGCAGATGCCGCCCGACGCCGGCCCGCCGGCGCTGGCATGGGGGCTGGTCGGCAAGGGCCTGTTCGGCGTGCTGGTGATCATCCCCATTGCCGGGCTGACGTTCCGGGCGCTGGATCCCGATGAATTCGCCCATGGCTACCGCAGCAAGAACCTGATGCGGCAGGTCGCCAGCTCCTTTGCCTCGGCGCTGGGTGCGGTGCTGCTGCAGAACCGCCAGTTCGCGGTGCACGACAGCCTGCTGCACGCGGTGGGCCAGCGCCCCGCCGAAACCGAACACTGGATGGCTGCCATGCAGGCGGCATTGGCCGCGCGCGGCTTCGATGCGGCGCAGGCCCACCTGGGCGCGCTCGCGCAACTGAGCGGGCTGATCGAGCAGCAGGCCGGGCTGATTGCCTGCGAGGATATCTATCGGCTGATTGCGGTGCTGGCGCTGGGCGCGGCGGCGTACATGCTGCTGCAGCGGCGGCTGCCCTGAAGCCCGCGCGAGCGGCTACGCGCAAGCGGTGCGACGACTGGAACTACTGCGGAACAGACGCGGAATCTTGGGGAGAAGCGAAGGCACCGCGCACGAGGCGATGGCGCGGACGGGTCGCAGTGCCGGCGGATGCGGCACCGGCGAAGTACCTGCTCAGAACAGCGACAGCTGGCGCATGCCGAAACCGATGGTCTCTTCCACGCGCGCACGGGCGTGGGCCAGCGAGCCTTCTGCGCCAGAGTAATTGCCGGCGGCCCAGTGGTAGACCACGGGGATATCGCCGCGCTCGGACAGGCGCACTTCGCCAAGCTTGTCGCCGCGTTCGTTGCGGTAGAAGTGTGAGCGATAGCCGCGCTCCCAGTGGGGGGCGACAACCTTCTTGCGCCGCCGGGGCTTCGGCGCGGAGCCGGCGGTGGACGTCGTGGACGTCAGTCGCCGCGCTCTATCGGTACCCGGCGTGATGGCGCGGGTGAAATCCAACTGCATAGACTTCCTCTTTGTCGATTCAGCAGAACCAGGGTCGGCGGGGGCTGCCGCCGCATGCTTCGTGCATCGCAGTCGAGATAATACCTGCTGGCGCGCTTTCTGTAAGCAGTTCGTTGCGCTGAATCCCGCCTCCGGCAAGGCTTAGCGGGCCGTATACCGGCTTCGTATACGTGTCGGTATACGTCGGGGTATACGGCCCGCGCGGGCAACAAAGCCTTGCCAGTTAACGGCTTGCGGGCAGTCTGGCGTGCCCGCGGCAATCAGCCCAGGTCGAGCGGAATGAAGATGCGCGCATCGTCGCGCTGCACCAGCAGTGCCACCTGCTTGCCCGATTTCGATACCAGCGACCTGAGCTGCTCGGCCGAGCTGATGGGCGTGCCGTTGAGCGACAGGATCACGTCGCCCGGCTGGATGCCGACGCGCGCAGCGGGACCGGTCACGTCCTCGACCACCAGGCCGCCGTCGATGCCGCTGTCACGCTTCTCTGCCGGCGTGAGCGGGCGCACCGCCAGCCCCAGCCGGCCGCCAGCCTCGCTGCTGCCGCCCTTCTGTGCGACGGCCCGGTCCTTGGCCGTGCCCACCGTCACCGACAGCGTCATCGGCTGGCCCTTGCGGATGATCTTCAGCGAAGTCTGCGTGCCCGGCTTGATATCGGCCACGTGCTCGGGCAGGTCGCCCGAATGGTCGATCACGTCATTGTCCAGCTGCATGATGACATCGCCGGGCTTCAGGCCAGCGCGCGCGGCCGGGCTGTCGGGTTCGACCGAGTTGACCAGCGCACCAGTGGGCTTGGGCAGCCCGAACGATTGCGCCAGCGCCTGGTTCACCTCCTGCACGCTGATGCCAAGACGCCCGCGCGTGACCTTGCCATGCGCCACCAGCTGCTGCTGCACCTTGGTGGCCACGTCGATCGGGATCGCGAACGACAGGCCCTGGTAGCCGCCGGTCTGGCTGTAGATCTGCGCGTTGATGCCGACCACCTCGCCGCGCTGATTGAACAGCGGCCCGCCCGAGTTTCCGGGATTGACGGCAACGTCGGTCTGGATGAACGGCACATAGGTATCGTCCGGCAGCGAGCGCGACTTGGCGCTGACGATGCCCGCGGTCACCGTGTTCTCGAAGCCATAGGGAGAACCGATCGCCAGCACCGGCTCGCCCACGCGCACCCGCGAAGGATCGCCCAGGCGCACGGCCGGCAGGTTCTTGGCATCGATGCGGATCACGGCCACGTCGGTCTGCGGATCGCTGCCGAGCACCTTGGCCTTGAACTCGCGGCGGTCGGTCAGCTTGACGGTGACCTCCTGCGCGCCGTCGACGACGTGCGCATTGGTCAGGATCAGCCCGTCCGGGCTCACGATAAAGCCCGAGCCCAGTCCGCGCACCAATTGCTGCTGGCCGCCCTGCGGACCCTGGAGCTGCGGCCCGAAACGCTTGAAGAACTGGAACAGGGGATCGTCCGGATCGATGCCCGGCGGCATCTGCGCCGAGGTGCGCTGGGCGCGCGCGGTGACGCTGATATTGACCACGGCGGGCCCGTACTGTGCCACGATGCCGGAGAAATCCGTCGGTGCGGCCACGGCGGCCACCGGCTGCGCAGGCGCGGCGGCTGGCGCAGGTGCCGCGTACCCCGGCGTGATGACTTCCTTCTGCAGATAGGCATAGCCGCCGCCAAGGGCGGCAAGGGCCGCGATACCAACGGCCGTGCGAGCAATGGTCTGGCGCATCATGTGTGGTTCCTTTCCTTGTGCATCAGGCGTCGGCATTTTGCGACGCAACACGGTCATGCTAGCGACCCAGACTTAAAACAGACTTAAGGATCAGCACCTGGCCATGCACGGGCGTATCGAGCACATTTCCGGAAATGAAAATTTATATTGCGCACAATCTAATTGCGTCTAATATATCGTCATGGAACGCGACACGGACCCCTCCCCAGATTTGCTGTTACTGGATCGCCAGCTGTGCTTTGCGCTGTATTCGAGCTCACTGGCCATGACCAAGTTGTACAAGCCGCTGTTAAGTGAGCTTGGACTTACTTATCCGCAATACTTGGTGATGCTAGTGTTGTGGGAGGCAGAAACGCTGACGGTCTCGGAACTCGGCGCGCGGCTGGCGCTGGACTCGGGGACGCTGACGCCGCTTTTGAAGCGGCTGGAGACGGCGCGGCTGGTCACGCGCACACGTGACGCAGCCGACGAACGGCGGGTACTGGTCAGCCTGACCGACTCCGGCCACGCATTGCGCCAGCGCGCAGCGCGTATTCCTGAACAGATGTTGTGCGCCACGCAGTGCCCGGTCGAAGAGATCCAGGCCCTGACGCAGCGCCTGCATGCACTGCGGTCGACGCTTGAACAGGCGCGGACCGATTCCAGCCTGCCGGACTGACGGCAAGCATTGATACGCCCCTCTCGGGCAACAAACCGGAGCTTTAGATGAAACTCGAAAAAGTCGTTTATACCGCCCATGCCACCGCCACCGGCGGCCGTGACGGCCGTGCCACCACGTCCGACGGCCAGCTCGACGCCAAGCTGGCCGTGCCCAAGGAAATGGGTGGCGCCGGCAATGGCCTGAATCCGGAACAGCTTTTTGCTGCCGGCTATTCGGCCTGCTTCCTGGGCGCCATGCGCTACGTGGCCGGCCAGCAGAAGATCACCGTGCCCGCCGATGCCACGATCGAAGGCGCGGTCGGCATCGGCCCGATCCCTCAAGGCTTCGGTATCCAGGTCGAACTGAAGATCTCGCTGCCGGGCTTCGAGCGCGAGGCTGCTGAAAAGCTGGTCGAACAGGCGCACCAGGTGTGCCCGTACTCGAACGCGACGCGCGGCAATATCGACGTGACGCTGGCTGTGGTCTGATCCTGCAGGCATGGAAAAGGCCGGTATCGCGAAGGCGATACCGGCCTTTTTGTTTTGTCGCCCTGCGGCTACTGGGCCGGCTCGCCTGTTGGCAGTTGCGCGCAAAATGCGCGCTTCTGCGTCGAACTCAGGCGCTTGATCTCGATTTCCGCCTTCAACGCTTCGGATTTCGTGTCGAAGCGCAGTTGGCCCAGGACGCGTATCGGCTTTCGCGATCGCGTGTATTTAGCGCCTTTTCCGGACAGATGCTCGGCGAAGCGGCGGGCAACATCGGTCGTGATCCCGGTGTAGATGGAATCGCCGGTGCATTCGAGCAGATAGAGGTACCAGGCGCTGTCAGCCGACATGGATGGGTAATGGGGATTCAGCGGTAATGGTATTACGCCGGAGCGGCGGCGGCGAGCCATTCCATCTTGCGCCGCGCCAAAGCAAAAACCCCCAGCCTTTGGGGCTGGGGGTTCTGCGGTATAAGAGCCTGGCGATGACCTACTTTCACACGGGAATCCGCACTATCATCGGCGCGGAGCTGTTTCACGGACCTGTT